>DAIOUB010000076.1:0-14073 GCA_036751735.1 Levilinea sp.
CTGAGGGGTTCGTCAAGGAAACGGATCACCTCTCCGGCTATCTTTCCGCCGAACATCAGCCTCCGCCGCAGATTTATCAGATCGCCGAAAAAGTCAAACAGCGCGGTAACTTCTGGGTCAAGAGCTTTTCCTCAAAAGCCGAAATGGCCGAATGGATCCCCAGGGTCAATCAGGTGCACCACGAGGCTTTTTTAGACAACCCCAATTTCATCCCTTCCACCGATGAGGAATTTGTGGAAATGGCGCGTACCATGATCCAAATTGCCAACCCACGCATGATCAAACTGATCGTCCACGGAAAAGATGAGGTTGCCGGTTTCATCATCTCATACCCCAACATCTCTAAAGCCCTCCAGCGCACCAAAGGACGGGTTTTCCCCTTCGGTTGGATCGACCTGCTGTTGGAGAAAAAACGCACCTCCCTGGCAGATCTCAACGGCGTGGGCCTCTTGCCCCGCTACCAGGGCCTGGGTGCCAACGCCATGCTCTATGTCGAACTGGAAAAAACCCTTCGTGAGGTTCCAGGGTTAAAACAAGTGGAAATCATCCAGGTGGACGAGCGGAATTTTAGAAGCCGTTCTGATATGGAAAACATGGGCGTGACCTGGCAAAAGCGCCACCGCACCTACCGCCGCCGGATCGAACCTTAGCAATACCATCCTTCAGTCATCAGGAGTTGCGATGAGTCAATCCCTCGAAGTCGCCAGCGCCGATTCCCCCCCGGCTCGCCCCCTAAAAAGGATCACCAAAATCTTTTACGGCTCAGGTGATTTTGGCCGTGCCAGCTTCAACACCCTGCGGCAGATCTTTTACGCCATCTTCCTAACCGATGTCGTCGGCATTGACCCTCGCCTGGCCTCCATCGCCGCCCTGGCTGGCATCGTGTGGGATGCCATCAACGACCCCCCTGGTGGGCGCCATCAGCGATAACGTGCGTACCCGTTGGGGTCGCCGCCGGCCTTTCCTCATCATCTTCTCTATTCCGTTTGCCCTGGCCTTCATTCTGCTGTGGTGGGCTCCGCCCTGGCACAGTCAGGGTCTGCTCCTGCTGCACGTCACCCTCGCCTACATGGTCTCCGACACCATTCAAACCCTGGTCACAGTCCCCTATCTGGCTCTGACGCCCGAATTGGCCGAGGAGTATGACGACCGCACCTCGCTGACCAGCTTCCGCATGTTCTTTAACCTCGTGGCTTCAATGGTGGCAGCCGTTGCCGCGCCCTCCATTGTCGAAGCTTCGGTCAAGGCTGGCCACACCTTGCAGCAGGGGTACATCACCGTCGCCGCCATCTTCGGCGGCATCGCCATCATCCCCTTCTTCCTTATCTTCTTCACCGTCAAAGAACGCCCCATCTCCAACGAAGTTCAAGAGGAAACCCTGACGTTTAAGCAAACGCTCAAGCTGCTGTGGGCCAACACCCCCTTCCGTTTTGCCACCGGCATCTACGTCCTCAACTGGATCTCCGCGGATGTGGTCTCCCTCATGATCCCTTACTACCTGCTCTATTGGATCTCTCAGGGGGATTTCCTGGCAAAAATTAACGTCTTCGGGCAAAAAGTGGCCACCGAATCGGTCATTTTGGGTGTGCTCATGCTCACTGCCACGCTGACCGTGCCGTTTTGGAATCATATTGCCCATAAATACGGAAAACGAAATGCGTATATCAGCGGGATGGCCATGTGGGTCATCGTTCAGATCGGCATCTTCTTCGTCTATCCTGGCAGTTACGGCCTCATGGTTGGCCTCATCGTCCTGGCCGGCATCGGCATCTCCAACGCCCACATCTTGCCCGAATCCATCTTTCCCGATGTGATTGATTGGGATGAGCTGAGGACCAACCACCGCCGCGAGGGCATGTATTACGGCGCGATCAATTTCATCCGCAAACTTGCCTCAGCCCTCGCCATTTTTATTTCCCTCCAGGTGCTTGGTTGGTTTGGCTACCAATCCCCACCAGAAGGTGCCGTCATTTTCACCCAGTCCCCGCAAACCCTAACCGTCATCCGCCTGCTCACCGGTCCCCTGGTCGCTGTATTTCTGATCGCCGCCATCTTTTTTGCCTGGAACTATCCCCTCAACCGAGAAAAGCAGGCGCGCATCCGCCGGTTGCTGCAAAGGCGGCAAAAACAGCCCCAAAATGCCGCCTTGCTCCACAAGGAGATCTAAAAATGAAACCGATCCTTTCCGCACAAGAACTCTCAGCCCATCTGGCCGATCCTTCCTGGGCCGTTGTGGACTGCCGCTTTGACCTCATGCAGCCCGATTGGGGACGCCAGGATTTTGAGAAAGCCCACATCCCTGGATCGCTCTATGCTGATTTGAACCGCGACCTGGCTGCCCCCCACACGGTGCACACCGGCCGTCACCCCCTGCCCGACATTCTCCTTTTCCGCCAATTCCTCGCCGCCCAGGGTCTCTCACCAGAAAAAACCATCGTGATGGTGGATACGGCTTTTGGCGCTTTTGCCTCTCGCCTATGGTGGATGCTGCATCAAATTGGCTATACGAATATCGCCATCCTCGACGGCGGCTGGGCCCAATGGCAAAAATCAGGCCTGCCTGTGGAATCTGGCCCCGCCTCGCCCGTTCCCCAGCCCCTTTCCACCATTCCGGAATTCACCACCTTTGGCGGCCTCTCCCTCCAGGAAGTGGATCACATCCGCCTTTCACCCCTTCACAAGCTCATTGACGCCCGCGCTCCCATCCGCTTTCAAGGCAAAGAGGAAACCATCGACCCCGTGGCGGGTCACATTCCGGGTGCGCTCAACCGTTTTCACAGCCAAAATCTCACCAGCGAAGGGCTGTTTAAATCCCCTCAAGAGCTGCACGCCGAGTTCTCTCAGCTTTTGGCAGGAACCCCATCTGAAAATGCGGCCGTCTATTGCGGCTCTGGCGTGACCTCCTGCTTCCATCTGGTCGCCATGAAATACGCCGGGCTGCAGCTCGCACGCCTATACCCGGGCTCCTGGAGTGAATGGATCCTCGATCCCCATCGTCCCATCGCCGTCGGAGAATAACCTGCCCCAAAAACGAAAATACACCGGCCTGGGCGATCAACGCTGCCCAGGCCGGTGTCTTAATACTAATCGGTTTTGTCTAGAACATGCTCGCGTTCAGCGAATCTATGCTCTCCCGCGATGGGCGCAGCCGGTCTGAGCTCATCCGGTTCAAGGCCTCATCCGGCAGGTTATACAGGTCATACATCGAAGGCTGTTCAGTGTTGACGTAAATCAAGCCGGTCAGCAGAATGCCGCTCTTTTCAGCCTCATCCATCATCGCCAGCGCCCGCCAACGGTTGGAGGGATCGTAATCGCTTTCCAGCTTTTTCAGCATCAGCCGCGATCCGTCGAACAGCTCCACCTCGCGCACCGATCCCTGCTCGAAGTCGTCAATGGTGATTTCTTCGCGCGCAGGCACGTAGGTGATGTCGTGCAGCGGTGTCTCATGTGCCTTCCCATACACATACGAGTGCAATGACTCATCATGATTGTGGAAGGTCACACACGGGCTGATGATGTCAATCACGGCGATGCCGCGGTGGCTGAAGGCCGCTTTGATCAGTTCCTTCACCTGCTTGGGGTCGCCCGCAAATGAACGCGCCACAAAAGTCGCGTTCGCCACCAGGGCTTCCATGCAGATATCCACCGGCGTATAAGGGTTATGCCCTTGCTTTTTCAGCTCCAAGCCTTTTTCCGCCGTGGCTGAGAACTGGCCCTTGGTCAGGCCGTACACGCCGTTATTTTCCACAATGTACACAAACGGCAGGTTGCGCCGCACCAGGTGCTTGAACTGCCCCATCCCAATGCTGGCGGTATCCCCGTCGCCGCTCACCCCAATCCCCTTCATCCGGTGGTCGCCAAACATCGCGCCGAGAGCCAGCGAGGGCATACGGCCGTGCAGGCCGTTAAAACCAAACGAGCGGCCCAAGAAGTAGGTCGGGCTTTTGGAGGAACACCCAATCCCGCTGAATTTCGCCACCTGCTCCGGCACCAAATCCAGCTCATAACAGGCCGCCACAATCTGGCTGGCGATGGAATTATGGCCGCAGCCCTGGCAAAGCGTGCTGGGTGCGCCCTTGTAGTCATTACGAGTAAGGTTCGCAGCGTTTACAGAACCGCGACCAGCTTCGGCAATTTGCTCGCTCATGGTTATTTTGCCTCCTGGGTCATAATCTGTTCCCGAATCCACCGTGCCGTCAGGGGTAAGCCGTCCAAATGAGAGACCTGGATCAGATGTGTCGCCAGTTCAGGGTTATCCAGGGTCAGCAGTTGTTTCAGCTGCCCGTCGCGGTTCAACTCCACCACATAGGTTCGCTCGTGGCTGCCGATAAACTCTTTCACCTGTTGGCTGAACGGGTAAGCCCGCACGCGCAAATAATCGGTGGGCAAATCTTCGGCCAGCATCTGATCCCGCGCCTCAATCACCGCCGCATCCGCCGACCCCATCGAAATAATCCCGATTTTGGCGTTGGGCATGGTGTGGATCTCGGGCAGCGGCAGCTGTTCGCGGCTGCTCTCAAACTTCGCCAGCAGACGGTTCATCATCCGTTCCCAAACATCCGGCTCTTCGGTGTAACGGCCAAATTCATCGTGGCCGGTGCCGCGCGCAAACCAGGCGCTGCGCGGGTGGCGGTTGCCCGCCACCGTGCGGTACGGGATAAAATCGCCGTCCACATCCAGGTAGCGGCCCCACTGGCCGTTACCGCGTTCAATCATCTTCTGCAAATCTTCTTCCCACAGCACTTTCCCGCGGTCCATCGGCTCGTTGGGGTATTCGAACTTCTTGCACATCCATTGGTTCATGCCCAAATCCAGGTCCGACATCACGATCACCGGCGTCTGGAAATGTTCGGCAATATCCAGGGCGCGCCAGCCAAATTCAAAGCATTCGGTCACCGACCCCGGAATTAGGATGATAAAGTTCGCATCCCCGTGGCTGATAAACGCCGCCTGGGTCAAGTCGCCCTGTGCCGTGCGCGTCGGCAGACCCGTGCTCGGCCCTACCCGCTGCACATCCCACACCACCACCGGCGTTTCGGTGTAATACGCCAGACCCATATATTCAGACATGAGGCTCAGCCCAGGCCCCGAAGTCGAGGTCATCGAGCGCAGCCCAGCCCACCCCGCGCCAATCGCCATGCCGATGGCAGCCAGTTCATCTTCCGACTGCACCACCACACAGGTGTCTTTCCCCGTCACCGGGTCCTTGCGCAGCATCGGCAAATATTCCTGGAAAGACTCCGCCAGCGAAGAAGCCGGGGTGATCGGATACCAGCCCACAAACTGCACACCACCGTACATGGAGCCCAGCGCGCCAGCCGCGTTGCCGTCCGCCATGATGTAACCCTCGGTGGCATTCATCGGCTCTACCCGGTAATGGTCTTTCTTCTCCAGGTTTTCCTTGGCCCATTCTGCCGCCGCCACGACCACATTGTAGTTAGACATGATCGCCGATTTTTTGCCCTTAAAGTGAAAGTCCAGAGCCTGGTAGATCTTTTCCAGGTCAATCCCCAGCAGGGTTGCCAGCACGCCCACATACACCATATTGGCGATGTAATCGCGCAGTTTGGGGGGAACTTCCGCGTCTTTGGTCAGTTTCTTCACCGGCATCGGGTACACGTGAATATCGCTGCGCGTCACCGCCAGTTTGATATCATCCGGGTACAATAACACCCCGCCCGGCACCACATATTCCTGTTCTTTTGAAAAAGTGGCGGGGTTCATGGCCACCACAATATCATCTTTTTCCAACCGGGCCAGATACCCCTGTTTGCTGATCCGCAGAGTAAACCAGGTCGGCAGCCCTTGAATATTGGAGGGGAAGATATTCTTGCCGGTCACCGGAATACCCATTTTGAACAATGCCCGCAGCAAGGTGGTGTTTGCCGTAGCGCTGCCAGACCCGTTCACGGTCGAAAACGTGATGCAAAAATCGTTTACGATCGCGTGGGTCTGCTGATTTTCCGCTAGGGCAGTTGAATCTTGGGTCATAGAGTCTCCTTGTAGGTAGGTCAAAGAGGTGATAGGGTCATTCAAATTTTTGACGTAAAACGGGAGGCTTATTGCGCTGTGCCAACAAGCCGATATGCTCAATCATGGTGTTGTAGCCGCTTTCAAAATTACCCGCACAGATCGCTTCCACCATCTTTTCGTGATACAGCCACACCTGCTGCAAATAAGCGATATCCGTGTACACATCCAGGCCGGCAGCCTCGTACAGATTCCAATACGCCTCCAGCAGCCCAGAGACAAACGGATTCTCCAGGCGCTGGTAAATCAACAAATGCAGTTCGCGATGTTCCTGGTGGGGAATTTGCGGCACAGGCAGCCCAAGCTTTTCTTTGGCGCTCTGCACCAGTGTCCGCATCTGCGCAAAATCCGCCGCCGTCAGACGGCTGACTGCCTCATACCAATACGAGGTCTCAATGTGATAACGCAAATCGGAATAATGCTGGTAATGATTCGCATCCACCGCCAGCGCATACGCCAGGCTGGTTTCCGCCGCCGGGCGAAAGGAATACGGCAAACAGCGGATGCCCGTTCGGGGTTTGACTTCCACCAACCCCAAAGCCCGCGCCACTTCCAACTGCTCCCGAAGCGAAGCAACGCCGACCCCCAATTCGTGGCTGAGGTCGGCTAAAGAAGGAATCTGCTGACTGTCGCTTTGATGACTCTGCGCCAGGTACTTTAAGAACTCAGAAAGCTGATCAGCGTAGCTGCGGTCGCGTGCCATGTCGCTCTTTCGTCAGAATAATTTAATTAATCTGATGAATCTGACTAAAATGAGTATAGCACGCCCCAATAGAACTGTCAATAATCCGATAAATTACATAAATCACCAAAACACGCGCTGAATGTATGCCGCCGGGTCATCCCTGATAGCGTGAAAATAGATCGGGGATTTCTGTCAAAACCTTGCCCAGTTGGGTTCCAGGCCAGAACAGCAAACTGCCCTCCACCAGGATCACCCGTCCCATCTTGCAGGCGCTGCTCCCGGCAAACACGCTGTACACATCCTCCATCCGATCCTTTCCGTACGCATACGGTTCTGTCGGCAGCAAAATCACTTCCGGGTCTGCTTGCAGCACCTCTTCCAGACTCACCCGCGGGTAGCGCGTATCTCGCTCCCCTGGCTCTTCTCCAGCCTGATTTTGCAGGTCATTCTCCAGCGGGAAATGCCGCTGGCGTTCAGCAAAAATGTTCACCCCGCCCAAACCCTTCAGCAAATCAGCTGGGTAGGTCGCCTGATTAAAGGTCATCCACCAGCGCTGCCCGGTTTCGCTCACCCCTTCCCAAATTGGGCAAAAGTAGCGCAATGGGTGAAAATCTACCATAGAAAACTGCGCCCACTCGTAGGCCTTTTCCAGCAAATGCAGCCGTTCCCTGGCAATCGTATCCGGGAAAAGGCTGTCTAACTGCCACAAATCCTGAATCGCCTCCATCACCGTTTTAGGGAACTGCACCCACACCGGCAGCCCGCTTTCCAGCAGCGCTTCCACTGCCTCCCGCTCGTTTTCTTCCCGGTTGGCAATGATCAGATCCGGCTCCAGTCCGCGAATTTTCTCCCCATCCAGGCTTTTCGGTCCCCCCACCATTTGAATGTGCTCCGCCCGCTCTGCGGGATAAGCACAGTAATCTGTCACCCCCACCAAACGATCCCCCAGCCCCAGGTCCAATAGACTGGCGGTGACGGACGGCACCAGAGACACAATCCGTTCCGGCGGTCTCGAAAATTGGATCGCGCGTAATTGTCCCATATCCCTTCCCTCTCATACATCTGCGCAGTTAGTCTGTCTTTTGACCCAGCTCCCAAATCGCCGCGGCCATCAGCCCCGCCCCATACGTCAGCGCCTGCTCATCAAAATCAAAACGCGGGTGGTGGTGGCTGAACGCCAGTCCGCGTTCCTTATTGGCAGACCCTACAAAGAAGTATACGCCAGGTACGCGTTCTAAGAAAGCGGAAGCGTCTTCGGATGCCATCGTTTGGCAGTCCGCATCCACGTGCAATTCGGGAAACTCCTGGCTGAAGACGGCTTCCAAACGTCCCGTCACGAATGCGTCATTCACTACCGCGCGCGTCCAGTCCTCAATCTCCACATCCACCTCACATCCCATCGCCTGCGCCGTCCCCTGGCACACACTGCGGATGCGTTCCCTCATCCTGGTCTGCACCGCCGCCTCAAAAAAGCGGATCGTCCCGCCAAATTCGGCCTCCGCCGGGATCACGTTCAAGGCCTCTCCGGCGTGAAATGCGCCCACGCTGATCACCCCCGTTTTTAATGCCGAAACGTTGCGTGAAACGATCGTCTGCAGCGCGCTCACCATCTGCGCCCCCGCCACGATAGGGTCCACTGTCTGGTGAGGCACCGCCCCATGCCCGCCAACCCCACGAATGCGCACCTTGAACACATCCGCCCCGGCCATCACCGGCCCCGGGCGCAGCCCAACCCATCCAGCGGGGCGGTCGTTCCACAAATGCAGCGCCAGTGCAAAATCACACCCATCCGCCGCGCCCTGTTCCACCATCTGAAAAGCCCCACCCTGACCTTCTTCTGCAGGCTGAAAAACAAAGCGTACCTGACCGGCCAGCTGCTCTTTCCGGCTGGCCAACATCCGCGCCGTCGTCAGGCCAATGGCCACATGCCCATCGTGCCCGCAGGCGTGCATCACCCCCGGGTGGACGGATGCATACACGGCTCCCGTTTCTTCCTGAATGGGCAGCGCATCCATATCAAACCGCGCCAGAATCGTTGGGCCGGGTTTTGCCCCTCTCAGAGTGCCCACCACACCCGTTTCCGCGATGCCGGTCGCGACTTCCAGCCCCAATTCCCCCAATTGGCGGGCAATCAGAGCTGCCGTCCGCGTTTCCTGAAACCCCAGTTCCGGGTGCTGGTGCAAATCTCTTCGAATAGCCTGATTAAAGGGGAATAATTCGTTAGCCCAATCCATCCATTCACTCATGGCGCTGCCTCCAATTGAATCCTGCGAAATCCTTCTGAATACCCCCCTTGCCCGTCTCGTTCAGCCGCAATAGCGGCGATAAATCGTTCGCGATCGCGATATTGACTCATGTGGCATAGCAGAGCCTCCAGCCTCAGCTCAAACCATTCGCTCACATCCACCCGCCAGTTCGCCGCGCCGGTGTGTGCCAGCCATAATTCCCGCACGCGGTGCGGCTCCCACCCTTCTGCCCGCAGTTCGGGGTAATACCAGGGCAGAAACGCCGCCGGGTAGACCGCGTCTGTGCAAATCTCACCGCAGGCGCGGTGATCACAGTGGTTGATGCTCTCCCGCTCTGGAAAGAACAGTGTCGGGTCCAGGCTTACCACCACCTCAGGCCGCACCTGCCGGATCATGCGCACCACCGTTTTACGCGTCTCAGCATCCGCGCGCAGATACCCATCCTCATAGTCAAAAAAACTCACACGCTCCACACCCAGCAAGGCGGCTGCCTGACGCTGTTCCTCCTGACGGGTGCGCTTCAACGCATCCAGATCCTCATCGAGCCGCTTCGTCCCGCGGTTTCCGGAGGTCAGAATACAATAAATTACCCGGTGACCCTCATGGGTCCACCGGGCAATCGTTCCACCACAATAAAATTCCGCATCGTCAGGGTGCGCCATGACGACCAATATCGTCTGCGAACATTCCCAACCCTCATTCATCAATCTAGTTTCGGCGCTTCTTACCCCCCCGCCGTCGGCGTTGAGGTCTGGGTACGTTGGGCGCGCCTGTGCGCGGCTCTGGCCGGTTCGCTTTTGCACCGTCCGCCGATAGCGGCGTTTCGCCCGCCGCGGTGTCCGCTTCCTCAGGCTCGCTCACCTCATCCCGCACAATTTCGCGGGTGGGTTGGGGTGAATCAATTTTCTGCTGCAATCGTTCCAGCTCATCGGCGGGCTTAATTTCTTCCCGCGGGAATTCGCGGCGGCCTTTTTCAGGAATTTCCACAATCACTGCGTCACGCAGCGGAACCACATCCACCACTTTGCCTTCACCAACGGGGGTGATCACCCGTTTATTGCGTTTGGGCAGTTTCTGCCGCGCCGCCACATACGCATCATACTCGTAAATCAAGCAGCAGCGCAGCCGCCCGCACATGCCGGTAATTTCGGTCGGCGTCAGCGAAATGCCCTGCTCTTTGGCCATGCGGATAGAGATGGAGCTGAAATCGCATAGGAATTTCGAGCAGCAGCGCGTCTCCAAACCGCAGGCGCCCATCCCACCCAAAATCTTTGCCACGTCGCGCGGGCCGATCTGGCGGATTTCCACCTGCGAAGGGGCATACACTTTCTGCATATCCTGGCGCAGACTCTTCAATTCCACCCGCTCTTCAGCTTCGGTGTTAAACAAAATCGCCAGGCGCGAGCCGTCAAAACTGTACTCGGCCGCCACAATCTTCACCCCCGAAAGGTTCAGCGCCACCACCCGCGCCCGGCAGGTGGAGACCACCTCTTGTTCTCGCTGCTGCCACACCTGCCGCAGCATCAGGTCGCGAGGGGTCGCCTTGCGCTCAATCGCCTTCAGTTCCAGTTCAGCCGGAACATCCCCTTCTTCCAGGCGCTGCGCCACCTGACCCAGCTGCCAGCCTCGGCTGGTTTCAACCACCACCGCATCCCCCAACCGCAGGTCAGGGAACGCAGAAGCGTCAAAGTGATACACTTTCCCAACGCGGGTGAATCGCACGCCAACTACAATATGGGCCATAATTTACTCAATCACTTCAATCGTCGGGGCGCTCACTTTGGTGAGGGCCTCAACGCTCAGTCTGGCTGCCGTTTTTTCCGCCACATCCTGCAGCGCCTTCCCCGAGGGAGACTCCGGCGCCGAAACCATGATCGGAACCCCATTGTCCCCACCCTTGCGCACGGAGGGATCCATCGGGATCCCGCCGAAATAGGGCACGCCGAACATCTTGGCCAATTGCTCCCCGCCGCCTTGCCCAAACACATCCATGCGCGTTCCGTCGGGCAGTTCCAGGTAGCTCATGTTTTCCACCACGCCCAAAACCGGCACGTTCAGCTGTTTGAACATCTCCAGACCGCGGCTGGCGTCTTCCAGCGAAACCTGCTGCGGCAGGGTCACAATCACACCGCCGCTCAACGGAACCGACTGTGCCAGGCTCAGCTGTGCATCCCCCGTTCCCGGCGGCAGGTCAATCACCAGATAATCCAGCTCGCCCCATGCCACGTCGGCCAAGAACTGCCGGATGGCCGAATGCAGCATCGGACCGCGCCAAATGAGCGCTTGCCCAGGTTTCACCAGGAAGCCAATGGACATCACCTTTACACCGTAGGCTTCTGCCGGAACCAGCTTGCCGTCCTTAGGGGGAGGAAGCCGCTGCACGCCCATCATCGTGGGGATATTGGGGCCGTAGATGTCGGCATCCAAAAGCCCCACCGCTGCGCCGCTCTTCGCCAGCGCCACCGCCATGTTCACGGCCACGGTGCTCTTGCCCACACCGCCTTTACCCGAGGCCACCGCCACCACGTTGCGTACCGGCAAATCCAAAATTCCGCGCGGTCGTCCGTCCGCGGGAACCTGAGCATCCAGGGTCACCTTCACTTCGGTCACCCCTTCCACAGCCATAGCCGCCTGGCGCGCCTCATTTTCAATTCGACCCCGCAGCGGGCAGGCCGGGGTGGTTAACACAACCCGAAAACTTACCTTACCACCTTCCACCACCAAATCCTGAATCATGTTCAGAGACACCAGGTCTTTATGCAGCTCAGGCTCTTGGACAGTCGCAAGCTGTCTCAACACCTCGTCTCGCAAGTTGGAAGAATCCGTCATCGATGATTTCTGCCTTTCAATTTTTAGTCAGTAACCGGGGCGCCTGACTTCCGAATAAACATCTCTACTTCCTGGCGCGCCTGTTGGAATTGATCCGCCAATTCCTGATCGCTTCCTCGGTAGCGTCGGATGGTTTGCCGGGCGCACAACGTGCATCCCTTCATCGCCCGAAACGAATCTGCGTTGCAGGTGATGCACCCTCCCAGCCGTACCATCATATACACGAAAGCCATCCGCTCTTCCAGCGGCGCGCCTTCATCGCTCACCTGCTGGATCAGCTTTTGCCAGCCCCCCCCACGCACATCTTCCAAGCTTTGGATCAGGCGCAGTGGAAATAACAGTTCCGTGTCCGAATTATACATCCTGGCTCCGAATCTCTCAAGCAGCCGTTCCCGCCGGGGTACGTGCTGCCTTTGCCGCTTCTTTGGCCGCTTTTTCAGCCTCTTCGCGCTGGTAGCTCGTTGGGCGTATCGCTGCGTAATACGAGGCGGGTTTCAACAGCCGCTCTTTGTTGTGAATGTGGTGTTGATGGCGGTCATAAGAGGCCATCTCATAATCGTGATCCATACGGATGGCATCAAATGGGCAGAATTCCGCACACATCCCGCAGTTCATGCACACATCCACATCAATGCTGAACTCCGCGGGGGTCGGAATCGGCTTTCCCGTGGTCGGGTCCACCGAGCGTTCAATCCAGATGCACTGCGGGGGGCACACTTTCGCGCAAATACCGCACGAAGTGCAGCGCACCGCTTTTTCGCCGTCTTCCTTGACATCATACACCAAAAACGGCACAAAACGAAATTCTTCCGGCACTGACAGTTTTTCTTCGGGATACTGAATGGTAAAAATTCCGCGCGTATCGCTGCTGCGCCGCATCTCAATCCCTTCGGCAGTACCGTAGCGCTTGCGCCCCACCTTCAAATCTTCCAGGTAAGTTTCCACAAAGTGTCTGAAGGTGATCAGCAAACCGCTTAAGATTCCTTTTCCGTTCATGTTCGTCCTCCTCCTCTAGCGGTCCACTTCACCCAGCACAATATCAATGGAACCAAGAATGGCGACCACATCCGCCACCTTTCCACCGCGCGACATAGGCGCCAGGCTGGTCAAATTGATGAACGTTGGGGCGCGAACGTGATACCGCCAGGGGTTGGGTTTTCCATTCGACACCAGATAGAAGCCGAGTTCACCTTTGGGACCCTCCACACGTCCATACGATTCTCCAGCCGGAACACGCACCTGATAGGCTGGTTTTCCCGTCAATATTGGTCCTTCCGGAAGATCGCGCAGCGCCTGTTTCAAAATACGCACGCTCTGCCGCATCTCTTCCATCCGCACCAGATAGCGGTCATAAATATCCCCATGCAGCCCATAGGCCACATCAAATTCAAAACGGTCGTAAATCGAATACGGCTCCGCCCGCCGCACATCATAGGGAACCCCCGATGCGCGCAGCACGGGGCCGGTGGCCGAAAGCCCAATCGCCGCTTCCGGGGTCAAAACGCCCACGCCTTCACAGCGCTGCCGCACAATCTCATTTTCGGTCAAATAGCGGTCAAATTCATCAATCTTCCGCGGCAGCCGGTCGTTCACCAGTTCTTTAACCTTCTGCACCGCCTCAGGGCTCATATCGCGTGCCAGGCCGCCAAAGCGGAAGTAATTGCACATCATCCGCGATCCGCTGACCATTTCAAAAATGTCCACAATCAGTTCCCGCTCTTTAATCCCGTACAGCGAGGGCGTAAAGAAGGCCCCCAGATCGTTCAGTAAGAATCCCACCGCGATAAAATGGCTGACGATGCGGGTCAGTTCCGCCATGATCACGCGAATGTACTCCGCCCGCTCCGGCGGCTGAACCCCCATCAGTTTTTCCACCGCCAGTGCATAGGCGAAGTTGTTGCTCATGGAGGCGATATAATCCAGGCGGTCGGTGAAGGGCATATTCTGCAAATACGTGTTCCGCTCTGCGATCTTCTCATGGTTGCGGTGCAGATAGCCCATCACCGGTTTCAGATCCAATATCTTTTCCCCTTCCAGCAGTGCCACCATGCGGAACACCCCATGTGTCGAAGGGTGTTGCGGGCCCAAATTGACCACAATCGCGTCCGTCTTGATCTCAGGGTGCTGTTCGCGCTGGACTTTGAATAAGGTCTTATACAGGGTGTCGTCCGCGTCCGGCAGCAAAGATTCCGGGTCAAACCCCGCCGGGTAGTCCACATTATCCTCAAAGGGGTTAAGGTCTTCCGCCCGCCGCACGTGTCCTTCTGGCCAGCGGCTCTTATA
>DAIOUB010000077.1:0-13846 GCA_036751735.1 Levilinea sp.
CCCTCGGCCTCTTCAGTGCGATTGAAGCGCGCTCCCAACTGCGCTACAGGCCCTTACTTCATCGTAACCAAGATTTTACTCGAACCATGCCCGCCTGTCAAGACTTCACCGCCTTTCCAAAGCCACTTTTTCGGCAAGATACTTATGCCTATGCGCAAGTTTTGAACTCCCCTCCTTTCTCACCTGCCCTTTTTCCTCTTTCTGCGTATAATCTCCTCTGGAGGTAATCATGTCCCTTTCTCGCTACCAACGTCTCGAAACGCTCATCCGCTCAGCCGGCCTCGACGCCCTGGTGCTCAACCCAGGCCCCACCCTCACCTATCTCACCGGCCTCAATTTTCACCTCATGGAGCGCCCCACCGTCCTCATCATCGTCCCCGGCGCCCAGCCGGCCCTCATCCTGCCCGAACTGGAGGCCGGGAAACTGGCCAAAAGCCGCCTGGCCCTGCGTGATTTCCTCTTCCCCGATAACCCCGCCCTCTGGCCCGAGGTCTTCACCCGCGCCGCCGCCCAGTTTGGCCTCACCGGCGCAAAAATCGGCGTGGAACCCAACCGCCTGCGCTTCATGGAACTGACTTATCTGCAGAACGCCGCCTCCCGCGCCGTATTCGTCAGCGCTGAACCCATCCTCAACCAGCTGCGCATCCAAAAAGACGCTGAAGAAATCGCCGCAATGCAGCAGGCGGCGGTCATTGCCCAAAACGCCTTCCACGCCACCCTGCCCTTCATCCATGCGGGCGTCACCGAACGCGCCGTGGCCGCCGAGCTGTCCATCCAGCTCCTGCGCGCCGGCTCCGATTCAGAGATGCCCTTTGCCCCCATCGTGGCGGGCGGTCCCAACAGCGCCAACCCCCATGCCGCCCCCAGCGACCGTCCCCTCCAGCTCGGCGATCTGCTCGTCATTGACTGGGGCGCTTCTTTCGGCGGCTACTGCTCCGATCTCACCCGCACCCTCGCCATCGGCCAGCTCCACCCTGAGCTGCGCCGCATCCACGAAACCGTGCAGGCGGCCAACGCCGCTGGGCGCGCCGCCGGAAAACCCGGTATCCCCGCCGGGGATGTGGACCGCGCCGCCCGCCAGGTGATCGACGCCGCCGGTTACGGCCCCTACTTCACCCACCGCACCGGCCACGGCCTGGGCATGGAAGGTCACGAGCCGCCCTACATGTTCGCCGAAAACGACCTCCTTCTGGCAGAGGGCATGGCCTACACCGTAGAGCCGGGCATCTACCTGCCCAACCGCGGCGGGGTGCGCGTTGAAGATGACATCATCGTCACCGCCGACGCCTGCCAAAGCCTCAGCGATTACCCCCGCGACCTGATCATCCTCGAATGAGGATCGGGCTGCCCACCTTCCGCATCGGAGCGCTTTCATGACCCGCGACCTTCTGCTGGTTTCCATTTCCCTGTTCACCTGGGGGGTCGGCGAGGGCATGTATTTCTATTTCCAGCCGCTCTATCTGGAAAAGCTGGGCGCCACCCCCTTTGTCATCGGCGCCATCCTCAGCGCCAACGGCATCGCCATGACCCTGGCGCAAATCCCCGGCGGCTACCTGGCCGACCGCTACGGCCCGCGCCCGCTGATGTGGGCCGCCTGGATCATGGGGTCCATTTCCACCACCATCATGGCCTTCTCCGGCTCCTTGCCCATGTTTGTGGCCGGCTACCTGCTCTACGGCCTCACCTCCAGCGTTCTGGCCCCCATGAACAGCTACATCACCCGCGTGCGCGGCACCTGGCCCGTGCAGCGCGCCCTCACCTTCCCCTCCGCCATGTTCCACCTGGGCGCGGTCATCGGCCCCATCATCGGCGGCTGGGTGGGTGAACAGTATTCCTTCAGCATGGTGTATAAGATTTCCGCGGGGATTTTCTTCCTCTCCTCGGCCGTCATCCTCTGCATCCGCCCGGTGCAGCCCACCCACCACGCCCACGTGGTAAAGAACGGCAGCCTGCTGCAAAACCGCGCCTTCCTGGTCATGCTGGGGCTGGTGTTCGCTTCCATGACGGTGCTGTACCTGCCCCTGTCGCTGACCCCCAACTTCCTGCAAAATCAAATCGGCCTGGATCTGCGCGCTATCGGTTATCTAGGCTCCATCGGCAGCCTGGGGAACGCGGTCTTTGCCCTTGTACTGGGCAGCCTGCACCCTTCCACCGGCTTCATCATCGGCCAGACCTTTGTGGCCCTGGCGGCCCTGCTCTTCCGCGTGGGCAAGGTCATCCCGGCGTTTGCGGGCGGCTATTTCTTCTTTGGCGGCTACCGCCTCTCCCGTTCGATGGTGCTGGCCCTCACCCGCGACCTGGTGCACCCCAGTGAAATTGGCCTGGCCTACGGCTTCATCGAAACCGCCAACGCCCTCTCCGTCATCCTGGCTCCCTTCCTGGCTGGCATCTTGTATGAATGGGACCCCGTCGCCATGTACAGCTACGGCTTGCTGGCCATCACCGCCGTGCTGCTGGTCAGCGTGCTGTCCCTGCCCCGCCTCCTGAACAGCCATGCCGCCCGCCAACGAAACAGTCTATCCCTGGAAGAGGAATCTCATGCCCATTGAAACCCTCACCTACGTGCTCGGCTCTCTGAGCAATAACACCTACTGCGCCGTGGATCAGGCCGCCCGCCAGGCGGTCATCATTGACCCCTCCTTCGGCGCACGCAAGGTGCTGGACGACCTGCACGCCCGCGGCCTCAGCCTGTCGGCCGTCTGGCTGACCCATGCCCATTTTGACCACATCGCCGGGGTCAAAGAGATTCTCTCCGCCCTGCCCGCGCCGGTTCCGGTGGGCCTCCACCCGCTGGATCTGCCCCTATGGCGCGAGGACGGCGGCGCGGGCACCTGGGGTTACCATTTCAACGCCGGACCCGATCCCGATCTTTTATGGCAGCCCGATCAAACCGCCGCCGTGGGCGACTCCACGGCTATGGTGCGCCACACCCCCGGCCACACCCCTGGGCACGTGGTCTTCATCTTCGCCCAGGATCATGTTGTCTTCACCGGAGACCTGATCTTCCGCCGCAGCGTGGGCCGCACAGACCTCCCCGGCGGCGACGGGCAGGCTCTGGCCGAATCCATTCGCAGCCACATCTACACCCTGCCCCCTGAAACGGTTCTGTTCAGCGGTCACGGCCCCCAAACCACCGTGGGCGAAGAATTGGACGAAAACCCCTACGTCTGATCCTGACGCGCTTAAAAGAAAAACGGCTGCCGTGATTGCTTTCCGGCAGCCGTTTGCGTTTACAAACAGGGTTTACTTGGCGTAATCCACCGCGCGCGTCTCGCGGATCACCGTCACCTTGATCTGACCCGGATACTGCATGGTCTCTTCGATCTTGCGGGCGATGTCCCGCGCCAGGCGCGTCGCAGCCAGATCATCCACATCCTCAGGCCGCACGATAATGCGCACTTCGCGCCCGGCCTGAATGGCGTAGCTCTGGCTGACGCCCTTCTGCGAATTGGCGATGTCTTCCAAAGCGCGCAGGCGTTTGATGTACTGCTCCAGGTCTTCGCGCCGAGCCCCCGGGCGCGCGCCCGAAATGGCATCCGCCGCTTCCACAATCACTGCTTCCACGCTCTCCTGCTCCACCTCGTGGTGGTGCGAAGCGATGGTATTCACCACTTTGACGTTCACGCCGTGCCGCCGGGCAAATTCGGCGCCAATGGAAGCGTGCGTGCCTTCCGTGTTGTGATCCATAGCCTTGCCCAGGTCGTGCAGCAGACCGCCGGCCTTGCAGGTTTCCAAGTCTGCGCCCAATTCCAGGGCGATGATCGCCGCCAGTTTCGACACTTCCACCGCGTGCGCCAGTTGGTTCTGGCCGTAAGAAGTGCGGTAACGCAAACGCCCCAGCACTTTCAAAATCTCAGGGTGCAGCCCAGGCACATTGGCCTCGTAGGCCGCCTGCTCGCCCGCCTCCACGATGGCGCGGTCCACTTCGCGCTGTTCTTCGGCCAAAATTTTCTCGATGTGCGCCGGGTGAATGCGGCCGTCCAAAATCAGCCGGTCCAAAGCCCGCCGCGCCACTTCACGCCGCACCGGATCAAAACAAGAAACCGTCACGGCCTCCGGGGTATCGTCCACAATCACGTCCACGCCCGCGGCCTGTTCAAAGGCGCGGATGTTGCGCCCGTTGCGGCCCACGATGCGCCCCTTCATCTCTTCATTGGGCAGAGAGACCAGCGAAGTGGTCACCTCGGAAACATGCTCCGACGCCACCCGTTGGATGGCATCTGCGATCAGCTCCCGCGCTCGCTTTTCGCCTTCCTGGCGCGCCTCAGCCTCAATCTGGCGAATAATGCGCGCCATATCGTTGCGCGCCTCTTTTTCCGCCGATTCCAGCAGTTCCTTGCGCGCCTCTTCCACCGTCATCTGCGACACGCGCTGAAGTTCAACCAGCTGGTCGTTATACATCTTCTCCACATCGTTCACGCGCTTGTCCACCGAACTTTGGCGTTTGTTCAGGGCCACTTCACGTTGTTCCAGCCGTTCCACTTTGTGATCCAGTTCTGCGCGGCGCTTTTGCAGGCGTTCTTCCTCGCGAGAAAGCTCCTGCCGCCGCCGGTTGATTTCGCTTTCACCTTCCTGCAGCGACTTCAGCGCCTTATCCTTCGCCTCCAGCTCAATCGTGCGGGCTTTTTCTTTAGCGTTGGAAAGCACCACTTCCAGCTTGGCCGATTCTTCTTTCTTAAACCGGTCCAAAAGAAAACGTGTAGCGAAAAAGGCCACTCCGGCCACAATCAAAACATCAAACAAAATCAAAAGAATTAACACCAGCGGGGATAGTCCATTCATAGTCAGCATCTCTCATCCTCATTTCCGAAAGTGGGTTCTGCCTCAGAGGCCTGAATTTCTTCCCAGATGCGTCGGACTGCTGAAGCCGTCGTCTCGAAAACAAAGCCCCTGCGCGCCAGATACGCGCTTAACCGTTCTCGAAACTCGTTCCACTCCAGCCCAGCCCAGCGGCGGGCGCGTTTCAGCCCGGCCTGGTATGCCAGTTCTTCCTCATCGGTGGCTTCTTCTAAAGCAGACAGGATTGCTTCTTCTGCGACCCCTTTATGGCGCAGTTCCGCGCGCAGCATGGCACGGCTGCGCGGCCGAAAGGCGCTTCGATTTTCAACCCAAAGGCGGGCAAATTGTTCATCACCGATCAGCCCGCTGTTGGTCAGGCGTTCCACGGTCGCCTCAACCACTGGCCCCTCATAGCCGTGTTTGCGCAAACGCTGTTCTACCTCGGCCTGTGAACGCGGGCGGTAACTCAAGAACAGCAAAGACCGCTGATAAGCCACCTCGTAGGTGTCTTGCCCCTGCAGCTCTGCTATTTTTTCATCCTCAAGTTCCTGTCCCACATGCAGCCAGGCCGCTGTAATCCGCGCCAGCCCAAACGCATACTCCCCATCCAGGTAAATATTGACCCGATTTGGGTTGCGTTTTTGTACTTTAAGGGCCGTGATCTTCTTCGTCATATTAAAACGCGCAGCCGTGAACGCTTCCGATCGTCACGGCTGAGTAAGAAAGGCTATTCAGGATGGAGCATCCATCCGAGGGGTACAATTAATGACTTACCTGCCGGTAACACTCAGCAGGTTGGACATTCAAAAGCGCTGCTTGCCTGATCGCGTTGAGGCATGGGGTTGATTACACCTTATGCGATTATCCTGGTCGTCCCGCTTCCCACAGTTTTCACAGTTTCTGCAAGAACGCGTTCTCAAACCTTGAACGGGACCGCTTCTAAATGACCCTTACAAACCAACACTCCCCTCGGAGTGGAATTACAGTTCCTGTCGCTGCCAGACTTATTGATCAGCCATTTCAACCGGTTAATCAGATCGCAAAATAAGAAATCTAATCTAGACAATTACTATTATACAAGATTTTAATCATTTCGTCTATTTTTTTGTACACATGCCGCGTCTCACGCCGCCTGCCCGGCTCAGAATTGGAGTACAATCAAAAAATCACCCCATTCAAAGGACATCCCAATGGCCGTCACCCGTGAAGAAGCCCTGGAATACCACCACCTCAATGGCCGCCCCGGCAAATTGCAGGTCGTACCCACCAAACCTCTCGCCACCCAGCGCGATCTCAGCCTGGCTTACACCCCCGGCGTGGCCTACCCCGTCCTCGAAATTGAGCAGGATGCCGAGCTGGCCTATGAATACACCAACCGCGGCAACCTGGTGGCCGTCATCTCCAACGGAACCGCCATTCTGGGCCTGGGCAACCGCGGCGCACTGGCTTCTAAACCGGTGATGGAAGGCAAAGGCGTCCTCTTCAAGAAATTTGCCGATATTGACGTGTTTGACATCGAGGTCAACACCCTTGACCCTGAAATTTTCATTCAAACTGTGGCCGCCATCGCCCCCACCTTCGGGGGTATCAATCTGGAAGACATCCGCTCCCCCGAATGTTTTGAGATCGAAACCCGCCTGCAGGCCATGTTGGACATCCCCGTTTTTCACGACGACCAGCACGGCACAGCCATCATCCTGGGCGCAGCCCTCATCAACGCTCTTGAGCTGACCCAGCGCAGGATGGATGAGATCAAGGTGGTCTTCTCCGGCGCAGGCGCCGCCGGCATCTCCTGTGCCCGCCAGCTGGTCAAAATTGGCGTGCCCCGTGAAAATATCTGGATGTGCGACATCGCCGGCCTGGTCTATCACGGCCGCCCCGAAGAAATGTTCTCCCAGAAAGCCGAATTTGCCCAGGGCGAGCGCCCCGCCTCGCTGCGTGAGGTCATCCGCGGCGCCGATGTTTTCATCGGCCTGTCCGCCGCCAACCTGGTGGACGAGGACATGCTTTGTTCCATGCGCTGCGACCCCATCGTCTTCGCTATGGCTAACCCTGACCCCGAAGTGCGCTATGAGATTGCCCATTCCTGCTGCCCCGGCGGCATCGTCGCCACCGGCCGCTCCGATTACCCCAACCAAATCAACAACGTGTTGGGTTTCCCCTTCATCTTTCGCGGTGCGTTGGATGCCCGCGCGCGCTGCATCAACGACGAGATGAAAATCGCCGCCTCCCATGCCCTGGCCGCCCTGGCCAAAGAGCCCATCCCCGCCCAGGTGCTGCGCGCCTACCACCTGGATCATCTCGAATACGGCAAAGATTACATCGTCCCCAAGCCGCTCGATCCGCGCGTCAGCCTGTGGGAATCCGCCGCGGTGGCCCAGGCGGCGGTGCAGAGTGGGGTCGCTCGCCGCACCCTGGATCTGGACGCGTACCGTCAGCGCCTGGCCAATTGGATGCCTGCTGAATAATCTCAAAATCATGCTACAATAACCCTATGGAAAACCGCGCCCCTACCCCGCCTCTTTCCACCGCCGCCCAACACCGGCGGCGCATCCTCTGGCAAATTTGGGTTCCCCTCGCCGGGGTTCTCCTCTTGTTTGTCGCCCTGGCGGTGTGGGGCGCGCTGACCGCCAGCCGTGACCCGCTGCAGGGCACGCATTGGGCCAGCATCTCCCTCATCTTCCTGATTCTGCCCAACTTACTCTTTGGCTTGCTGGGGTTGGTGCTCCTGGTGCTGCTCATCTACGGACTGAGCCAGCTCCTCGGTTGGCTGCCGGTGCAGTCTTTGCGGCTGCGCGCGGCCATGTACCGGCTGTCAGCCTGGCTGCTGCAATTTGCCAACCGCAGCGCTCGTCCCTTCATTCAGGTGCGCTCCTGGCGCGCAGCGGCCGCCGCCTTAATCCGCGGCCTCACCCCCACCGCAAAACGTTAACCTTTCGCACAGCGAGGATCTTATGGACAATCAAGATCAGTGGAAATTCCGCACCATCGCCCTCGGCGCCCTCATCGGCGCGGTCACCGGCACCATCGCTGCCGCCATCCTGGTTCAGCGCGCTGAACAGTTGGAAACTCGCCCGCGCCTCACCGCCGGAGACGGCGTCAAAGTGGGGCTGGGTGTGCTGGGGGTGCTGCGCCTTCTGGCAGATATGATGTCTGATAAAAAATAAACGCTCCACCGCAGCGCACAGGCCCTGAACAAACCCTTTTTCAGGGCTTGTTTTTTTAGAAAACGAGGTGTTATGCTGACCAGCCATCCTGTAATCCGCTTTGTTCTCGCCGGTCAACTCCGCCGTGATTATCTGCTTTTGCCCGATGGGAAAGCCCATTTGGATATCCCCGGAGGGGGTCTTTTCTATTCCGCCGCGGGACTGCGCATTTGGGAAAGCAGCCTCGGTATGCTCTCACGCGTCAGCGAAGATTACCCCAGCGCCTGGTTGGAAAAAGCCGCCGCCTACGGCATGGATACCCGCGGCGTGGCCGTCACCACAGATCCCCTTGAACAGCGCAGTTTCTGCGCCTATACCGACCTCAACACCCCCGAAACCGACAACCCCGTGGTCCATTTTTCCCGCCTGGACATCCCTTTCCCCCGCGGCCTGCTCGGCTACACCCCTCCCGCCATCCAACCCGACAGCCGCACTCGTCCCTCTCTCCATGCCATCCAACTGCGCGACATCCCCGAAGATTACCGCGACGCCACCGCCCTGCACGTTGGCCCGCTGGAATTCCTCAACCACGCCCTGCTCACCTCACATTTTCGTCAGGGCAATACCACCACCCTCACCCTCGACCCCTCCCCAGGTTACATGAGTCCCATCTTCTGGGATGACATCCCCCTGCTGGTCAAAGGGCTCACCGCCTTCCTGCCCACCCAGGATCAGCTGGCTTCTCTGTTCCAGGGGCGTTCGCTGGATCTTTGGGAAATGGCCGCGGCCGTCTGCGCTTACGGCTGTGAATTTGTGGTCATCCGCCGCCGCGGCAACGGGTACTGGCTCTTTGACAACAGCACCCAATCGCGCTGGATCATCCCCAATTACCCCGCCGCCCCGGTGGACCCCACCGGCGTGGGCGACGCCTTTTGCGGCGGCTTCCTCGCCGGGTACTGCACCGCCTACGACCCGCTGGAAGCCGCTCTGTACGGCGCGGTCTCCGCTTCGATGGTCATCGAAGGCAGCGGGCCTTTCTATCCGCTGGATGCCATGCCTGGGCTGGCCCAGGCCCGCCTGGATAACCTCCGTACCCTGGCTCGCCGCGCATGATTGAATTTTCCGCCCAAACCCCTTCGCAAATTCTGGAACTGGCCTGCACCCTCCAGCAAATTCCCGCGCCCACCTTCAACGAACAGCCCCGCCTGCAGTTTCTGCGCGAATTGTGGCAAAACCTGGGGTTTGAATCCATCCAGATGGATCCTGCCGGCAACCTCTTGGCCTGTTTACCGGGCAGCGGCGGCCGCCCCCTGGTGCTCACCGCCCACGCCGATACCGTCCACCCCCTGGGCACAGACCTGACCCTCACCCGCGAGGCCGGCCGGCTGATCGGCCCTGCCATCGGCGATAATTCCCTCGGCGTGGCCGCCATGACCCATGCGGTATTGTGGCTCAGGGAAAATGCCTTCATCCCCCCGGGGGATCTATGGTTTGCTGCCACGGTGGGCGAAGAAGGCCTTGGCAACCTTACCGGTGTGCGCGCCGTGGTCGAGCGGTTTCAAGCCAAGCCCGTGGCCTATATCCACCTGGAAGGCATGGGCCTGGGCAGCGTGTTTCACCGCGGTCTGGGCGTGCAGCGCTATCAGATCACCGTGCGCACCGCCGGGGGGCATTCCTGGGCCAATTACGGCTCTCCCTCCGCCATTCACGCCATCGCCCAGTTGATCACCGCCTTCACCCAAATCCCCATTCCCACCAAACCGCGCACCAGCCTCAATGTCGGCAAAATCAGCGGCGGCATCTCGGTCAATTCCATCGCCTCACAGGCCAGTCTGGAACTAGACCTGCGCTCCGAAAGCCCCCAAAGCCTGGCTCAGCTCATCCAGGCCGTGCAGAACCTCATCCACAGCGCTCAACGCCCTGGTATCGAGATTGAAACCGTTGAAATTGGCAGTCGTCCCGCGGGAGAAATTCCCGAATCGCACCCCCTGGTGCAGTTGGCCGTGCGCGCACTCACCGACTGCGGACAGCCGGTTTACCTCTCGATTGCCTCCACCGAAGCCAATATCCCCCTCAGCCTCAGCCTGCCTTCCGTTTGCGTCGGCATCACCCACGGCGGCAGCGCCCACACCCTGCAAGAGTGGATCGAACTGGATGCGATTCCCATCGGGTTCCGCCAGGTGCTCACCCTGCTCACCCAGGCCTGGAAAACGGCCTAGCCGCCCGCCCCCGCATTCGTATCCTCGCGCAGCCCCACCAGCTCATACACCACCACCGGGTCGCGCTTACCTTTGGCGTTGATCGCATCCACCGGCCGCACTT
Organism: Levilinea sp.; assembly: GCA_036751735.1. Lineage (GTDB taxonomy): Bacteria > Chloroflexota > Anaerolineae > Anaerolineales > Anaerolineaceae > Levilinea. The sequence continues at coordinate 10,248 of DAIOUB010000077.1, forward strand.
CCACGCGGTCCATCACCTGCTCGTAGGTCGCCTGGCTGATCAAAATCTGCCCGGGGCCAGCGTTTTCCTGAATGCGCTTGGCCGTGTTCACCGAATCGCCAATGGCGGTGTATTCCAGGCGTTTTTCCGTGCCCACCAATCCCAAAACCGCGTCGCCGGTGTGAATGCCAATGCCAAAGGACAGGTGCAGATCTTCGCGCATGGTGGCGTGCAGCGCGATGAGCGATTCGCGGATCTGAATCGCCGCTCGCAGCGCGCGGAGGATGTGATCTTCCTGCGGGATGGGCGCGTTAAACCAGGCCATGACCGCGTCGCCCAGGAATTTATCCACCGTGCCGTCTTCATGCAAAACCGCTTCCGCCGCAGAAGCCAGATAGCGGTTCAATACCGCCACCAGCCCTTCCGGGGACAGGCTCTCGCTGAAACCGGTGAACCCGCGAATATCCGCAAACAAAACAGTGATCTCCGTGCGCCGCCCGCCCAGGTGCAGCCGGTCGGGGTTCAGCTGTTCAATCACCGCCGGAGAGACCATGCGTTCAAACAAGCGCCGCTGGGCTTCCAGCTTCTTTTTCTCGGTCAAATCCTCCAGAACAATCGCCACCCCCTGCGTCACCTGCTGTACATCCTTCAAGGGCGTCAAGGACATGCGCAAATCCACCATCCCGCGCGGGGTTTGAATGGCGTTGGTTTCCAGCCCCAAAACCTGCTGATCTGTCTGCATCACCCGCTGCAAGTGCGGCTCAATCAAAGGAGCCAGCCGCGGCAGGGTTTCCTTCAGGTCGTGGCCTACAATCTCTGTGGAAGCCCGCCCCAGGATAGTGGCTGCTGCCCGGTTGCACATCATCACCCGCTCTTCCACGTCCGCGGTCAGCACCCCGCTGGCCATAGAAGCAAACACATTGTCCATCAAATTCTTCAGCTCGGTCACCTCTGCCAGGGTGCGCCGCACCGATTCAAACAGGCGCGCGTTCTCAATGGCCACCCCGGCCTGGTTGGCAAAAGCCGAAAGCATGTCCAGGTCTTTCTGCGTGAACATCCCGCTGCGGATGCGGTTATCGGCAAAAATCACCCCGATCAGTTCGTCTCTGGCTTTCAGCGGCACGCATAAAATCGAGCGCAAATTGTAAGCCACCACGCTGTTCTGCCCGGTAAAGCGCGGATCTTCCTGTGCGTTGGTGGTCAAAAGCGGCAGTCCGTCGTTCACCACGCGGTAGATCACCGTGCGGCTGATCTCAAACTCCGAAGGGTCAATCGATTCCTGCACCCAATTGCGCGCCACCTGGATCACCAGTTCCCCTTCCGGGTTGCGCAGCATCAGAAATCCGCGTTCCGCACGCGAAATGCGGATGATGGTATCCATCACCAACTGCAAAACTTCCCGCAGCTCCAGCGAAGAATTGACGTAATACCCGATTTGAGCCAAAGCCCGCAAACTGCGGCGCTCATCCTCCAGGGTGCTCACCTGTTTGCGGATCTGGCCCAACGATCCCGCCAATTGGGTCACGCCCTCATACACAAACGTCGGCAGAGAGGCTGGGCGCACCTTGGTGAGGGTATCCTGGATGTTCTTCAGCAAACCGTCCAGATGCACCAGTTTTTGATCCAGCGAAGTAAAGGTCAATGAATCGGGGATATTCAGTTCCATACAGGCTTCAGCCCTCTCGTGGAATCCGCCGCAGTTGGTACCGCAGCCAGACAGGAATCACTTTCAACCAGATTTCTCGCCGCGCTTTGCGGGCGCGCTCAAGATCGTAGGCAGACCGGCTAAAGATGGCTTTTTGCGCCTCTTCCAATAATACCGCCCCGGCCGTCTCGGCCTCAGGTACCCATTTTACCAGTTCCCGCACCTGTTCCGCAGGAGTCAGCAGACTAGGGTTTCCATTCCGCAGTAATTTTAAACTAAACGGTACCACACTGTAAATCTTTTCCATGCGCGACATACGCCGCAATGCCGCCCAATAATCCAGCATCCACGGCACGCGCACCCCCCGCTGAGCCAGCCGTCCCACAACCCATTCCGGGAAAGGTTTCAGCCGTCCGCCCAAATTCAGCCAACGCCACACCAACCCCGCCAGCACCAGCAGCAGGGTCGCGATCCACACCGCAGCCCAGGCGCGCACTTCCACTCTGCCCGCGCTGGCCTCCTCCTCCGCGTCCCGTTCTTCCATCAGGCGGTCCAGGCGGTCAAAATCGGGATCTTCGCGCTCACGGTCTTCCGCGGCAGCCGCGGGAACCGAAGGCTGGGCCGGGCGCGCGCCGCTCTCTTCAAAGAAGCTGAGCTCTGGCTGCGACACCGTCGGCTCAAATTCCACCCAGCCGATCCCAGGGAAGTACACTTCCGGCCAGGCGTGCGCATCCATACGCTGCACGCGGTACACTTCTTCATTCTCATCAAAGGTCCCCTGCGCAAAGCCCGCCCCCAACCGCGCCGGTATCCCCAGCGAGCGCAGCATCAGCACTTCAGCGGTGGCGTAATAATTACAGAAGCCCTCTTTCTTTTCAAACAAAAACCACTCCATCGGGTCCACCCCCGCCGGAGGCGGCGGGATCACGGCCTGATAACGGATTTCCTTGCGAAGGTAACGCGTCACCGCCTGCACCTGATCATAGGGGGTTTCAGCCCCGCGGGTGATCTCCGCGGCCAGTTCCGCCACCTTCGGCGAAAAGTTCTGCGGCAGCTGCAAATAGCGCGTGCGCAGCCATTCGGGGTAGTCCGTCCCCGCCGCGCGCAGTTCGTTAGTGGTGGGGTGGCTGACCTCCGCCCGCGCCCGCAGCACCTCACCCCGCCGCAGCACTGTATCCGACACCAGCGCCACGGCGTCCGTTTCGCTGTCCTCCAGCACATCCCCAGTCACGCGCACGGCGCGGCTGACCGACACAGGGTAATTGGGCACGTACAGCGTGCGGGCTGTCTCGCTTTCCAGGGTGTAGGTCAAATCCACCACCACGCGCCCGCGGTGCACCGGGTGGGTCAGAGGCCAATCCCGCGCCAACAGCAGTTCCCTGGCCGCGATGGTGTTTTGCCAGCTGACCCCATCATAGTAGTTATAACTGTGCCCGCGCCAGTAGTAGCGCGCGTTTTTCAGTTCAGGCATGGAGGTTTCCACCAGGAAAACCTCCTCATCCCCCAGGATGGCTCCGGTGCCCAGCTCCAGCTTGTCGCCAAAATACTCGTTCACCACCGAAACCGGCGTCTGCAAACCCGCAAAGGCGTTGGAAAACCGCTCGCGGAAGCCCATCCACGCCTGCGAAAAACGTTCGCGCGCCGCGGTTCCCGGCGTCATCGTCTCAAACACCATCGGCAAATTCCAGGAAACCAACACTAGCAGGGCTGCCACCACCACCACAGACCAGGTTAAACTTTGGCCGGTATCCAGGTCCATCGCTACCCCCTGGCTTCCCCATTCTGCGCGCGAACGCAGAAAGAAAATCCGTCCCACCAAAACCACCACCGCCAGGGTCAAAAAAGCGCCGTACCGGTCGCGATGCTCAGCATAGGGGTGGTAATAATCAAAAATGAAAAACATCACCACCGCCACCACCAGCGGCAGCCAGGGACGCCCTTCGCGCACCATTTGCAGGCCCGCAATCAGGCTCAC
>DAIOUB010000078.1:0-5155 GCA_036751735.1 Levilinea sp.
GACATGGCCCTCGGCGCCATCGAAGCCCTCAAGGCCGCTGGCTACTTCGGCGCGGACAAGAAATTCATGCCCGTCGTGGGTGTGGATGCCACCGCCCCCGCCCTGGCCGCCCTCAAAGACGGCACCCTGCTCGGCACCGTCCTCAATGACGCCAAGAACCAGGGTAAGGCCACCCTCATGCTGACCTACGTCCTGGCCAAGGGCGAAACCCCCACCAAAGAAAACACCGGTTATGAAATCACCGATGGCAAGTACGTGTGGGTTGACTACAAGATGATCCTGCTCGAGAACATCGCCGACGCCGAGTAGTCCCTCGTCTGCCTGTTCTATCGGGGTGCGGCAGTCCCTGCCGCACCCCGTTTTACAGAATGTCCCCTTTTTCACGTTGCACCTTTCTTTTTTCTCGCTATAATTGATTTTTATACTTCCCGTTTGAAAATTCCCTCAGCATTTCATTCATAAAGGTGATCGCATGGGTGATGAAAACAGATACGTTCTGGAAATGCGAAACATCTCCAAGTCCTTCCCAGGGGTAAAAGCCCTGGATGATGTCACGCTGCAAGTCCGCCCAGGAACCGTACACGCGCTCATGGGCGAAAACGGCGCCGGTAAATCCACCCTCATGAAAGTCCTCTTCGGCCTCTATTTCCAAGATTCCGGAGAAATCATCCTGGATGGCGAACCGGTCAAGGTGGAAAATCCTCGTCAAGCCCTCTCCCAGGGCATTTCCATGATCCACCAGGAGCTTCACCCCGTACCGCACCGCAGCGTCATGGAGAATATCTGGCTGGGCCGCTACCCCATCGCCCTCAACCTCGGCCCCATCCAGATCGTCAACCACAAAAAGATGTTCGCTGACACCAAAGCCCTGCTTGACGATCTTCAGATGGATATCCACCCCGAAACGCGCGTTCGCGAAATGTCGGTTTCCAAAGTTCAGTCCATGGAAATCGCCAAAGCGGTCTCCTATAATGCCAAGATCATCATCATGGACGAACCTACCTCTTCGCTCACCGAGCGCGAGGTTGTCCATCTTTTCAAGATAATAAACGACCTCAGAGCCCGCGGTGTAGCCATCATTTACATCTCGCACAAAATCGAAGAGATTCTGCAGATCGCTGATGAAGTCACCATCATGCGCGACGGCAAACGCGTGGGCACCTGGGCCGCGGCCGAGCTGACCAACGATCTCATCATCAGCCGTATGGTTGGGCGCGAGCTGACCAACCGCTTCCCCGAAAAAACCAACACCCCTTCAGAAGTCATGATGCGCGTTGAAGGGCTGACTTCCACCAACCCCAAAAGCTTCAAGAATGTCTCTTTTGAGCTGCGCCGCGGCGAAATCCTCGGCATTGGCGGTCTGGTTGGCGCCCAGCGCACTGAGCTGGTCGAAGCCATCTTCGGCCTGCGCGCTGTGGCTTCCGGAAAAATCGTCATCAAAGACAAGCCCATCACCATCCATTCCCCCATCGACGCCAAACAGCAAGGCATCGCCCTGCTCACCGAAGAGCGCCGCGTCTCCGGCATCTTCCCGGTCCTCTCCGTCCGAGAGAACACCGTGGTGGCCAACCTGCGGCGCTACCGCGGGCGTGCGGGCTTGATTGATGAAAAACGCATGCGCAGCGACGTCGAAAACAGCTGCCATCAGCTGCGCGTCAAAACCCCCACCATCAAGACCCTCATCGCCAACCTCTCCGGCGGCAACCAGCAAAAAGTGCTCCTCGCCCGCTGGCTGCTCACCGAACCGGACATCCTCATTCTGGATGAACCTACCCGCGGTATTGATGTGGGCGCGAAATATGAAATTTATACCCTGATGGTGGACCTGGCCAAACGCGGCAAAGCCATCATCATGATTTCTTCCGAAATGCCCGAATTGTTGGGCGTGTCTGACCGCATTCTGGTCATGAGCATGGGTCAAGTCTCCGGGGTGCTCCCACAGCAAGAAGCGACCCAGGAAAAAATTATGCGTCTTGCCACGCAATATATGTGATATTTGTGGAGAAGAGAGTCTATGAAACTGCCCGATAAAGCTGCCCTGCGCAAATTCGTAAACGACAACGCCATCTTCATCGTGTTGATCATCCTCGTTCTGGCCATCGCCTTCCAGAACCCGGCCTTCTTGTCCATGAACAACCTGCGCAACATCATGATCATGTCCTCCACCCGCATCATCATCGCGCTGGGTGTGGGCGGCATCCTCATCACCCAGGGAACCGACCTCTCCGCCGGCCGTATGGTGGGTCTGGCTGCGGTGATTTCAGCCTCTATGCTCCAGACGCTGGATTACTCCCGCCGCTTCTTCCCCAACCTGCCGGAAATTCCCTTGATCGTCCCCATCCTCATCTGCATCCTTACCGGCATCATCCTGGGCTTCGCCAACGGCCTCATCGTGGCCAAGCTCAACGTGCCGCCCTTCATTGCCACCCTGGGCACGATGGTGATCATCTACGGTATGAACTCGATCTATTTCGCCATGGAACCCAATAACTCTCAGCCCATCGGCGGCCTGCGCGCAGACTTCACCAAGCTGGGGACGGGCTACATCGGCCCATCCGGCCCCTATTCCATCCCCTACATCGTCATCATCGCCCTGATCGTGGCCGTTTTAGTGTGGGTGCTGCTGAACAAAACCACCATCGGTAAAAGCCTGTACGCCATCGGCGGCAACCCCCAGGCAGCCCGCGTCTCCGGCATCAATGTGTCGCGTATGCTCATCTTTGTGTACTCCTTCGCGGGGGCCATGTACGGCCTGGCGGGGGTTCTCGAAGCCGGCCGCACCGGCGGCGCCACCAACAACTACGGCAACATGTATGAATTGGACGCCATCGCCGCCTGTGTGGTGGGCGGCGTGTCCACCTCCGGCGGCATCGGCACCGTCCCCGGTATGTTGGCCGGCGTGCTCATTTTCGGCGTCATCAACTACGGTCTGACCTTCATCGGCGTCAACCCCTACTGGCAGCAGATCGTCAAAGGCCTCATCATCGTCTTCGCGGTCGCCTTTGATATCGCCAAATACTACGTCAAGAAATAACCGCTCAGAAAACCAGAAAGGCGAGCGCAGCAAAATCCCGCGCTCGCCTTTCTTTTTGTTACAATACAACCAACTCATCTCTGAAAGGTCTTTACCATGCCAACCCACTATTTTCCAAAAAACTTCTTATGGGGCGCCGCCACGGCCTCCTATCAAATTGAAGGCGCCTGGAACGAAGACGGCAAAGGCGAATCCGTCTGGGACCGCTTTACCCACACGCCCGGCAAGATTGACAACGGCGATACCGGCGACGTAGCCTGCGACCATTACCACCGCTGGCCTGAAGATATCCAAATGATGAAAGATTTCGGCCTGCAGGCCTACCGCCTTTCCATCGCCTGGCCCCGCATTCTGCCCACCGGCCGCGGCACGGTGAACCCCAAGGGACTCGATTTCTACGACCGGCTCATTGACGCCGTCCTCGAAGCCGGCATGCAGCCCTTCGTCACCCTCTACCATTGGGACCTCCCCCAGGCGCTTCAGGATCAGGGCGGCTGGACGGTGCGCGATACTGTCCCGGCTTTTGTGGACTACGCGGATATCGTCACCCGCCGCCTGGGCGACCGTGTGCAGCATTGGATCACCCACAACGAAATGTCGGTGGTCAACCTGCTCGGCTACGCCCTGGGTGAACACGCCCCGGGGTTTAAAGGCCAGTACATGAACGCCCTGGCCACCGGTCACCACCTGCTCCTCTCGCACGGTCTGGCTGTGCCCGTCATCCGCCAGAACGTGCCCAACGCTCAGATTGGGCTGGCGATCAACATGAATTACCAGGTTCCCGCCTCCAACAGCGCCGCCGACCGCGACTTCCGCCGCCGTATTGACGGCATGTGGGTGCGCTGGTTCCTCGAGCCGCTGCACGGCCGCCAGTACCCCGCCGACGTTCTGCACGATTTCATCTCAGACGGCTACATCCCCGACGCCCCCCTGCCCTTCATTCAGCCAGGGGATATGGAAACCATCTCTGTGCCGGTGGACTTCTTGGGGTTGAATTACTACTTCCGCCAGGTGATGCGCAACCCCAGCGTCCCGGAGGCCGAGAACGATCCCATCGAGATCCACTCCCTGCCCCAAACCCGAGAAAATGTCACCGAAATGGGTTGGGAAGTGTACGCCGACGGCCTGCTCAACGCTCTGGCGCGGTTATACAGCGAGTACCAGCCTAAAGCCCTCTATGTCACCGAAAACGGCGCCTCCTACTCCGACGGCCCCGACGCTCAGGGACGCATCCACGACCCCGAACGCATCCGCTACCTGCGCACCCACTTCACCGCCTGCCACCGCGCCATTCAGATGGGTGTGCCGCTGCGCGGGTTCTTCGTCTGGTCCTGGATGGACAATTTCGAATGGGCACGCGGCTATGCGCAGCGTTTTGGCCTGGTGTGGGTGGATTTCAAAACCCAGCAGCGCCTGCTGAAAGACAGCGCGCTCTGGTACCAAAAGGTCATCGCGGCCAACGCCGTCGAAACCGAGTAACGCCTTCCCGCCCCCTGCGCAGCCACACCGCAGGGGGCTTTTTTTATATCCCCGCGCCCTAAAGCGGGTATAATTCCCTCGGCATCCCGCCGCCTGTCGAGGTATGATGAACCGCATCCGCATTCAGCCCCACACCGCTTTCCTCATCTTTGCCCTCTTTTTTGGGCTGATCTTCATTTTCCTCCTGCCGGTTGGGGCGGGCAACGACGAAGAAACCCATTTCGCCCGCATCTACGAAATTTCCCTCAACCACCCCCTGCCCAATTCTTATCTGGGCCGCGCCGGGCTGCCTCAGTCGTTTTACGCCGTCTCCTACCGCCAGCAAAAATTCCTGGCGCCCCTCACCTGGGAACAGTTTCAGAACAGCCTGCAGTACACCGTCCGCGACCCGCAGACGGTGGCCTACCGCACCCGCGCCACCTATTCGCCCCTCAACTACATCTTCCAGGCCGCGCTGGTGCGCATCTTCGGCTGGTATCTCAGCCTGCCCATCCCCATCCTCTATTATTTGCTGCGCCTCACCTACCTGCTCCTCTATGTCCTGCTCACCGCCCTGGCTGTGCGCATCCTCCCCATCGGCAAGTGGCTGCTGGTCGCCCTCGCCCTGGCCCCCATCACCCTGCTTCAGGCTGCCACCGTCTC
>DAIOUB010000078.1:5255-13764 GCA_036751735.1 Levilinea sp.
GCGGTCGTCGGGCTGCTGATCCTCGTGGCGGGCGGCTGGAATCTCATCGCCTGGCAGTCCGATGCCGTGCGCCGCGGCCTGGAAGGCACCAGCCCTCTCACCGTGCTGCTCAACTCGCTCAAAGACCCCCTGGGGTTCATCGCTTCACTCCTGGCGTACAGCGCGCAAAACCTCCCCAAAGTCTTCACCGGCTGGATCGCCGCCTACGGCTATGATTACTGGCCGGTCCCCGCCCTGGTCTTCGTGCTGTATCCTCTGGGGCTGCTGGGGGCGCTGGCCGCTTCTCAGGCCGACCCTCGCCCGCCCACACGCGTGCGTGTGGGTCTGCTGGTGCTCTTCGCTCTGACCTTTTTCGGCACCTTTGCCCTGCGCCTCATCCTTAAGCAGAATATGACCACCGGGGTGGTTTCTACCCACGGGCGTTATTACGTGGCCGTGTTTCCCCTGCTGCTCCTGGGTCTCACCGCCTGGGGTCGGGACTTACCCTTGCGCCGCGCACACCTGCCCCTGGCCGCGGCCTTCCTGGGCGCCGCCCTCAGCCTGTACACCGCTGGTATGGGCCTTTCCTATTACACCTTGTGCGGCTCCTCCCGCTACACCGGTCAGGAATGTCTGCTGCCGGTCTATAAGAACTGGGCCCCCTCCCCTGAGGTCACTCTGCCCCTCACGCCCAACGCAATCGTGCAGCAAACCTTCATTGTGGAATGTCCCTCGGTGGATCAAATCAGCGTGCGCGCCTTCAACCCCCAGCGCGACGCCGCCGCCGGGGCTTTCACCGCCGTCCTCAGCGATTTGACCACCGGCCAATCCCTGATCTCTCAGGAAATCCCCTTCCGCTCCGTGCCCGCCAACGGCTCCATCACCCTGCAGTTCCCCCCGCTCACCCAGGTGAACACCCACGAGCTGGCCCTCACCCTCACCCATTCCGGCCCCTTCGCCGGGCTGCAGTTGGCCGTCACCCCCGCGGATGACTACCGCGGCACGCTCACCCTCGATCAGCAGCCCCAAAACGCCGACCTGCTTTTCCGCTACCGCTGCCAGCCCTCCCCCGCACAATAAAAAAGGGAGAGGCGGGCGCCTCTCCCTAATCCATCTAAACTTCCTGCAGGCTTATTTCAGACCCATCGACAGGTTGTATTCGGTGATGGCTTCCGTCACCGCCGCGGCGGCCTTATCCAAAGCCTCCTGCGGCGTGGCCTTTCCGGCCAGCACCTCTTCAATCGCGCTTTCAATCGTCGCGCGCGCCTCTGGGAACACGCCAATCAGACCGCCGTTGGTCACGCGGTTATTGGGGGCCGCGTGCAGCTGGTTGATGGCCGTATTGAAGGGCGGATACTTGGTGGTCCATTCCACCGACAGTTTTTCCTCATACGCGGTCTTGCGGATGGGGAAATAGCCGCTCATCGTCTGCCAGTAGGCTTGCTGCGGGGCCGACGCCATGAATTTGATATACTCCCAGGCGCACTGCTTCTCCGCATCCGGCCGATCCTTGATGATCCACAAGGAACCGCCGCCGATGATCGTGCCAAACTGGGTCAGGGCTTCTTCATTGGGCCGCGGCAGGAACGCCGTGCCAATTTCAAATTTGCCAGCCGCGCCGTCCATCATCCCGCGCAGCACAGCCGTGGAATCGATGAACATGGCTGTCTGTCCAGCCAGGAACGCGTTGCGGGTGTCCACCGTGGTGCGTCCGTAGTTCGCCAGGATCCCTTCATCGAACATGGCTTTCCACCACTCCAGGATCTTAACGCCTTCCGGTGAATTAAAGATCGCTTCCGTCGCCACGGCATCGCGGCCGTTGCCGTTGTTCACATACTGGCCGCCGGATACCGCCAGGAACTGCTCAAAGAACCAGCCGTAGATCGCGAACGCACCGCCGTACACCTTCACGGTTCCGTCCGGATTCTTGACCGTCAATTTCCGCGCGGCTTCGGTGAACTCATCAAAGGTCTTGGGGGGGTTCTCAGGATCCAGACCCGCCGCCACGAACATGTCTTTGTTGAAGTACAGCATGGGCGTCGAGGTGTTGAACGGCATCGAATATTGCTTGCCGTTCACCGTGTAGTACGCCAACACGTTCGGTTCCAGGTCAGAGACGTCGTAGCTTTCGGCATCAATGAATTCCTGAGCGGGCGTTACCACATCCAGGTCCACCATCAAGCGCGTGCCAATGTCATACAGCTGGATCACGGTGGGGGTATCTTTGCTTTGCAGACCGGCTTTCAGCTTGTTCAGAGAATCGTCGTAGCTGCCCTGGTAGGTATAGACCACATAGCAAGTGTTCTGCGAGGCGTTGAAATCGTTGGTCATCTGCGGAATGGCTTTCCCGCCGATGTCGCCCGCCATGCTGTGCCAGAAATTCACTTTGGTGATGCTCGGCTCCGGAGGCGGTGGGGGCTGAGTCGGTTCAGGGGGCGGCGGGGGCTGCGTTGGCGGTGCAGGGGCCTGGGGGGGCGCCGCGGGCGGCTCTGGCGTTGCCGCGGGCGCACATGCCGACAGCAGCAGTCCGCTGATCAGCATCATAGCCAACACAAAACGCAATGACTTTTTCATGCTTTTCTCCTCTTCTGAATAGATAGGGGCTAGCACCGATTGGATAATATGAATTATCCCTTGACCGCACCGGCGGTCAAACCGCGGATGAGCTGGCGGTTGCTGATCACAAACAGGGCAAAGGTTGGAATCAGAATCAAGACGACACCCGCCATGACATTGTTATACATAAAGCGCTCTTCATCTTGCAGCAGCGCAATGCCAATCTGTACCGTGCGCATCATCTCGTTATTGGTAATCAGCAGCGGCCATAAATACTGGTTGTAGGTCTGCAAAAAGCTGTAAACCGCCAAAGTGCCCAGGGCCGGCCGCCCCAAAGGCAGCACAATCGTCCACAAGAAACGCAAATGTCCGCAGCCGTCCATGACTGCCGCGTCGCGCAGTTCCATCGGGATTTTCAAGAAGAACTGCCGCAGTAAGAACGTCCCAAAACCGGTGGCCATAAACGGCACCGCCAACCCCTGAAAGGTATCCGTCCAGCCAATTTTCTTGATCATCAGATAATTGGGGATGATCGTGGCTTCCCAGGGGATCATCATGGTGGACAGGAACACCAGGAACAGCACGTTTTTGTATCGGAAAGGGATAAAGGCGAAAGCATACGCCGCCAGACAGGAGGTGATCAGCTGTCCGAACATCACCAGGCTGGATTGAATCACGCTGTTGAGCATATAGCGTCCCAAAGGCGCCTGCTCCAAGGCCCGCCGGAAATTCTCAAAATTCAGGTGCGTGGGGAAAAGCTTGGGCGGGTATGAAGCTACTTCGGTATCATTCAGAAAACTGATATTGATGGCGGACCAGATGGGGAACAAGACCATCAAGGAAGCGGCGATCAACAAGATATACCAGAACGCTGAAGTTAAATTCCGTTTGGAAAAAAGGGATGTTTTCATTCGTAATGTACCTTCTTTTCCACAACTGTGAATTGAAAAATGGTCAGAGACAGCATGATGAAAAAGAGGACAATGGACTGGGCCGCCGCGAAGCCGTACTTCCCATTGAAATAGAATGCGCGGTAAATCGAGTAAACAATCACATTGGTCGACTCAAACGGCCCGCCTTTCGTCAGAATGTTCACTTGAGTGAAGGTCTGGAAGGCGGCCAGGATGTCAATGACCAGCAGGAAGAAGAACGTTGGCGACAGCAGCGGGATGGTGATGGATTTGAATTTGTTCCAGGCGTTCGCGCCGTCAATCATGGCGCTTTCGTACAGCTCATCCGATATCCCCTGCATGGCCGCCAGAATGATGACCGTGTTCAGACCAATTTGCAGCCAAAATGAACACAGCGCAATCCCCATCAAAGCGGTGGTGTCGCTCACCAGCCACGGAATAGCTTTCACCCCCACCAGACTCAGCAGATAGTTGATGTTGCCGATGGTCGGATGGAACAGATACATGAAGATCAAAGACGCCGTGGCGGCCGACACAGCGATGGTGGAAGAAAAGATCATGCGGAACACCGCAATGTGCTTCAGCCGCAAATTTCCCAACAACGCCAGGATCAAGGAAAACAGCAGCGTGGTGGGTACGGTGTACAGCACAAACAACACAGACTTGCTCACGCTGTTGGCAAAAGCCGGTGTGGCCACCAACTTACGGTAATTTTCCAACCCGTAAAAGGCCACCGGGTTCCCGATGGGGTCGGTCAGCTGCGTGCTCAGGATAAAGGATCGTACCAGGGGGACAAACACAAAGGTGATAAAAATGATCAGCGCCGGCGCCAGAAACAGCAGCGCGGTCAAAAACGTCCGGATCTCCCGTTTTTGCACGCCTGAAAGGTGAAATAAACCACCCGTCGGCTTCTGTGGAGACACAGACCCTTGCGTCAGGGACGAGTTCGTCATAACCTTCCTTCTCCAGTACCCAAGATAGAAAGTGCCCAAACCCCATCTGTTATTCAATTGCAATGATTAATATCCCGTAATGAATTTAAGTATAGTCAAAATATCAGACGGCGCAAGTCAAATTCAGTAATATCCCTCCCCCCAGCACTTTACCCCTTCTTTTTCAGCAGCTGCATCCCTCCAGCCAAAGCCCCCAGGATCAGTTCCACCACAACATACACAAAGCGGTGAACGGTGGAATAAATCAGCGCGTCCTCCGGCGCAATCACGCTGGCCAGCATCCAGGTCAGCGTGGCCTCACGCACGCCCAACCCGCCTGGGGCAAACACCACCACGTAGCCTACAATCCAACTCAGAGCGTACACGCTGATGTTGAGCAGCAGGGTATCCGCGCTCACCTGGGGGAACACAAAGGCAAAACTGATCCCCAGCAAAACCCAAACCGCCGCCTGCACGCCCATCAGCCGCAGCACCCGCCCCCAAGCCAATGGGGCTTCGTCCTTTTTGCGGAAAAAGCGCTCGAACCCCACCAACAGCCCCAGCCAAGCCAAAAGCAGCCCCGCGCCCAGGACCGCCAGCTCCCACCCGCCCACGCGCCAGCCGATGCGCGCCAGCAATTCCGGCGCCTGAGGTGAAAGCAGTCCCGCCGCCGCCCCGCTGATCACCGCCCCGGTCAGCAGCCAGACGTTCTCAGCGATCAGCGCCTTGGTGGACTTTCGCGCCGAAAGCTCGCGGTCGTGATACAGGTTGAAGCGGCCTACAAAATGCCACACGCCCCCCGGGATGTATTTGCCCAGTTGGGAAATGGCCACAATGCGGAAGATTTCAGCGTACCCCAAATCCAGCCCTTCCCCCCGCACCGCCTCCTGCGAAAGGAACACCAAAATCAACTTGCCCGCCGCCAAAAACAGCGCGGACAGCAGCAGATTCTGCACAGCGATGGTGGCAAAGTACCCAGAGACGTTCACCCAGTGGGTGGCAAGGTACACCCCTCCCGCCACGATCACCGCCGCCACCCACAGCCATTTGGCGAATTTAAGAATAGTTTGGCGGTTCAAGCAGCAGCCCCCTCAAATACGCAAATTGAACCTCTGAGGAACGCTGCACATCCCCCACGAGCGTCAGCATGTCTTCGTGAATTTCCTGGCTGTGCGCCAGCAGTTCGGTTAACACCTGGCTCAGGTCTTTGCTCGCCTCTCGGTAATCAAACACATAGGGTTCCAGGTGAAAACGCTGCATGGCCTCCAGATATTTATGCCCCCAGCCGATCACCAGGGTGGGCACGCACAGGCGCAGGCCAAACACCATAGCGTGAAAGCGCGAGGTCACCAGCACATCCGCGCGCCGCACGATCTCGTCAATCCCGCGCGTGTTCACATCGTACATCATCCAGGTGATGCGGTTCAGCAGCGGACGCGGCAGAGATAATTCCGCCTCGGCCCGCAGCCGTTCAATGGCGATGATGTCGTTGTTGCGCGACTTCTTCGAGCGCTCGCGCGAAGCGTTGGGGAACACCACAAAATGCGCCTGCGCCGACTTGCAGCCTTCCATCATCCCCAGCAGCACGTGGTGATAATCAATCTTGCTCGATCCCGATTTTTCCATCACCAGCACGCTTGGTGAAATCGCTACCACGGGCACGCCAGCGGCCTTGAGCCGGTCCAGCTTTTCACACACCTGCCGCAGCGCGGTTTCGTTTTCGTTTGAAAGGCAGTAGGAGGGCGCATACAGAAAGGCCGCGTCGGTGGCCGGCTGCACCTGGGTTTCGCTCAGCCCCAATTCGTGCAGATAAGCATAGGTCTTCTCACCGCGGGCGAACGTCTGCGCGCAGCGCGGCAAAAAGATGCGCGCCGCCCAGCGGATCAGCGGGTTGCGAAACGACCCCGCCGCCTGCGAGAGCTTGACCACTGGCGTGCCCATCAGCATCGCCGGCCACAGGGTCAAAATGTTGTACGGCAGGAAAATCAAACGCCCATCGGCAAAGGTGATCCCGCCCACGTCCAACAGGGCCTCCGCCCCGTCCATCGCCCCCAATGCGCCCTGCGGCTGTGGGCTGCCGCCCAGTTTGCGCCGAAGCCACACCCACAGCGCCTGCAGAAAATATTTCACCAGGGCCTGCGGACGGCTGTCGTAAAATTCCAGGCGGTCATCCTGCGCCAGGGCCGCATCTTTCTGCGGGTAGGGCGTGAACACAGCGATACGAATATCCGCGCGCGCTGCTCGCACCTGCGCGATAGTCGTCTCCAGCATGGCCGCCGCCCCGCGGTTCCCCCAAATAGACCCGCCGATAATTGCCACCTTGCCCGCTGTGCGCATCACAGCACCTCCAGCGCTTTCAGCGCGTACAGATAGAGCTTGATCAGCGGGCGCGGTAATCTTCCCACCAACACCCGGCCTTTGGGCGTAGAGGTCCAACGGTAATTGAACAAAATCACCGCCGCCACCAGATAATCCACCAGCCGCACGCGCTCGTTCACCGGGTCGCTCACCTTCACCCCCCACAGCTTCCCCGCCTGGGCGCGGGCGGTCACGTTGTAGTGCATCGGCAGCGAACGCGCCTGCGCATCCGCCACCAGCTCCACCGGAACCGGCTGCAAATTCAGCTTACCCGCCGCCAGGGCCGCCTGCAAATCCGCCTCGGCACGGGCGCTGCGCGCAATCACCGCGTTGTGTTTAATGGGGTTGTCCTTCATCGCCATCAGCCACACATCCCCCACCGAAAGGTCGCAGTCATAGCCGGTGTGGTCGTGGCAGCGCAGGCATTTACGCGCGCAAAAGAAATACAGATTTTGATAATCGCTGAAGGCGCTGAAGGGTTTTTCCTTGGTGGAGCCGTCCTCAAACCCAAAGCGTAGTTTGCCGCGCCAATGGCCTATGCGGTTGCGGAAACTGGTCAGGCTGACCCCGGCTGGTTTGGCCTTGCGCACTACCAGGCGCGTCAGACCCGGATCCGAGACATGCCCGCAGAACAGGGCAATCGTCAGGCGAATCTTTGCATCTATTTCCGGGCGATTTTGGCGCATGCGGTTCACCGTCCAGGTGTCGCACGGCAGCAGGGTCATGGCCAGCTTGCCCTGGAAAGCCTCAATCAGCGGCACGGCTTCACCCGAAAAATGGGTTTCCATGTATTTGCTGCCCTGCGCCGCCAGCAGCTCCTCGCGCGTGGTTGCGATGCGGTAGCCCGCCTGCACCTCATTCCCCACCACCTGCGAGGTGCACACCAACGCTCCATCAATTTCACCCGTCTCCAACAGATGCGCCAGCAGGCCCGTGATCGTCCCGCCCGAAGCCGCGTTCAGCCGGATGTCTTCATCCAGCGCATACGCCAGCCAGCACGAGCGGTACGCGCCGATGTATTTGGCAATCCGCTCCGAGGTCCATTGCCGCTTGAACAGGCGGTCTACCCAGCTAGTTTTCATCCCGTCCATACGTCCGTCGTTTTTCGTAGTAAAGGATTTTCTCTTGAGTCTGCCGCAGCCGCATGAACATATCGGCCAAAAAGCCAAAAATGAAGAGTATCAGCCCCAAAGACACCAGGTAAATGCCCACAAAACCCACCGCCTTATAAGGCGAAAAGGCCCGGTACATCCAATAATGCCAGAGCATGAACAGGAGCGCCGCCGTGCCGAGGGTGAAGGGCGGTAAGCCCAGGTAGATGAAAAAGCGCAGGGGTTGAAAGTCGCGGTAGGCCCGCAGGATGATGTTCAGGGTTCGCAGCGTATAGGTGAATAAATTGCCCGCCACGCGCGACTTGCGCTCCGGGAAATAGCGAATGGTGACCGCCGCGGGCTGAATGCGCATCCGTTTGAAGGACAGATCCAAAAACGATTCCTGCGTGTACGTGAACACCCCCGTCAGGTTGAGCTGCAGCATGGCCTCGCGTGAATAAGCCCGAAAGCCGCAGGATACGTCGTTAAAGCGCTGCCCACTCAGCCGCCCGATCAGATCGGACATCACCTGATTGCCCCAATACTTGACCCCCGACATATTCTCCGGCTTGCGCAGCCCGCCGTTACCGTCGCTGAAGCGGTCCGCGGGCACAAAATCGGCCTCCCCCGCCAGAATCGGGCCGATCAGCAGCGGAATCTCCTCCGGCAAAAATTGCCCGTC
>DAIOUB010000079.1:0-5398 GCA_036751735.1 Levilinea sp.
CCAGCATGAAGATGACCATGATGGGCGTGAACACCGGCAACCTGGGCATCCCCAATCTGATGGGCGTGCTGCCGGGTATGACCGCCTTCGCCACCAAGCTGATGAAAGACAAAATGAAAGACCTGGAAGTTCCCCCGGTCAGCGAATATCTGCAAATGCTGGTGGATGCGGGCGCCAAGCTGTACGCCTGCAAGATGTCGGTGGATATGATGGGCCTGAAGAAGGAAGATTTTGTGGACGGTGTGATTGACATCGTCACCGCCTCGGATTTCATGGACATGACCGACGGCGCGCAGATCATCTTCATCTAATCCGGCGCAGTCAACCTGGATCCAATCGGCCTCCCTCACGGGGGGCCTTTTTTTGTGCGCATGGGGTAGAATGACAGCGCAAGAATCCAATAGCCGCCGCCGCTGCTGCGCTGTATCATCAGGATCACAATTGGATGATCTGCCCGCTGGAAGGTGAAATGATGAACGCGACCCCTGAAACCGAAACGCTGACCCTCTCCCCCGACACCTGTTGGGAGGCTGTTCAAAACCGCGACGCCCGCCTGGACGGTCGCCTGTATTACGGCGTGAGCACCACGGGCGTGTACTGCCGCCCCTCCTGCCCTTCGCGTCTGCCGCGCCGCGACCATGTGCGCTTTTTTGGCAGCCCCCAGGCCGCCGAGCAGGCCGGTTTTCGCCCGTGCAAACGCTGCCAGCCGCAGCTGCCGCAGTCGTTTTCACCCGCCCTGGCGCTGATTCAGGACGCCTGCCGCACGCTGGAAGAGGCCGAGCGCTCCCCCAGCCTGATGCAGTTAGCCGAGGCGGCGGGGATGAGCCCCTACCATTTTCAGCGCCTGTTCAAGAAGCACGTGGGTATCTCCCCCAAGCAGTATTTTTTGCAGAAGCGCGGCGAGCGCCTGCGCGGGGCCCTAACGGCGGGAACCACCGTCACCGAGGCCATGTACGCGGCAGGGTACGGCTCCAGCGCGCCGCTTTACACCCAGTCAGCGGCCGAGCTGGGCATGCGCCCGACTCAATATCAGCACGGCGGCTCAGGGCAGCAGATTCAGTACGCGGTGGCGGCTTCTTTTTTGGGCTGGGTGCTGGTGGCGCGCACGGCGGCGGGCATCTGCGCCATTGATTTCGGATCTGACCCGGCCGCGTTGCAGGCGGGGCTGCGGGCGCGCTTCCCGCAGGCTGAACAGGTGTCTGCGGACGCGGAATTTGAAGGCTGGGTGCGCCAGGTGCTGACTTTCTTAGAAGAACCCGCCGGCGGGCTGCATTTGCCCCTGGATATTCGCGGCACGGCTTTTCAGCGGCGGGTATGGGCCGCTCTGCAGGATATCCCTGCCGGCCAGACGGCCACCTACGGCCAGGTGGCACAGCGCCTGGGCAGCCCCAAGGCGGTGCGGGCGGTGGCGCAGGCCTGCGGGGCCAACACCCTGGCGGTGGCCATCCCCTGCCACCGCGTGGTGGCGGCGGGCGGTCAGCTGGGCGGTTACCGCTGGGGGGTGGAGCGCAAACGTCAGCTCCTGGAACGCGAAGCCCGCCCCTCGGAATGAGGCGCGGGCTGAATCGGCGAAATTGAAGGATTGGGCGCTAGGCCTGGGCCATATCGCGGCTGGCCAAAATGTTCACGCCCGTTCCCAGAATGTCTTCCACCACCACCGCGCCCATGCGGATGGGGGCCTGAATTTCCACCTTGCGCAGCACTTCGCGCAGCTCGTGGATGCGCCCCTTGGGGAAGGGTGCCGAGGTGTATACCGGCAGCAGGGGATGCAGCCCGCCCTGGATGTTGACCGTGGTGGCCACCATGCGGCGCGGGTTCACCAGCTCGTTGGCGGCGTAGGCATGCCCGCGTTTGCAGCCCGGTTTGACCTCTAAAATCGTCTGTCCTTCATGGCTGACCTCCAGGGTGCAGCCTTTGGGACAGGTGATGCACAGGATTTTGGTTTTTTCGCTCATGATTTCACCTATCGTTTGACCACAGCCAGGGTCAGTTCATCGGCTTTCTGCACTTCGTCATAGGCCGTGGTGGGGATTTCCAGGGTGATGATTTCCCCGGGGCGGGCGTACAGCTCACCCTTGCGCGCGATCAGATTGGTGCGGTTGCGCACTTCCACCCACACCGGCGACTCAATTGGCTGACGCACGCGCAATTGCAGGCGCACGGGGGTTTCGGCCAGGGTTTCGCGGTCCATGCGGTGGGGCACCACATAGCGCACGTTTTCGCCCGCCAGCAGCGGCACCAGGCGGTTTTCTTTGCGCCGCACCTGGGCCGCAAAGCGCGCGGCGCTGATGCCCGCCAGCCGCCCGGCTTCGGAGACCCAATCCACCAGGTCGTAGACATGCACCACGTTCCCGGCGGCGAAAATGCCGGGGATGTTGGTCTGGAAGCTGTCGTCCACAAACGGCCCGCCGGTGAGCGGGTCAATCTGCACGCCCGCCTGGCGCGAAAGCTCGTTTTCGGGGATGAGGCCCACCGAAAGCAGCATGGTGTCGCAGGGGATGATCTCCTCGCTGCTGGGGATGGGGTTCCAGCGCTCGTCCACGCGCACGGTTTCCACGGCCTCAACGCGCTTGTTGCCGATGATGCGCTTGACGGTGTGGCTGAGCTGCAAGGGGATGTCAAAATCCATCAGGCACTGCACGTAGTTGCGCGTCAGGCCGGTCAGGTAAGGCATGACTTCCAGCACGCGCTCCACATGCGCCCCTTCCAGGGTCAGGCGGCGGGCCATGATCATGCCGATGTCGCCGGAGCCGAGGATGACATAGCGGCTGCCGGGCATAAAGCCTTCCACATTCACCCAGCGCTGGGCGGTTCCGGCGGTGTACACCCCCGCCGGGCGCATGCCGGGGATGCGGATTTGGGCGCGGGTGCGTTCGCGGCAGCCCATCGAAAGCACCACCGAGCGCGCGGTCAGGTCCACAATGCCGCTGTGTTTGCCGGTGGCAAAGATGCGCCGCTGCGAGCTGATATCCAGCACCATCGTATCCAGCAGGAACTCCACGCCGTGATCCAGGGCCTGATCAATGAAGCGCTGGGCGTAGCTGGGGCCGGGGAGGTCTTGCTGAAAGGTCTCCAGGCCAAAGCCGTTGTGGATGCACTGCTGTAAAATGCCGCCCAATTCCTTATCGCGCTCGATCACCAGCACATCTTCCGCGCCGTTTTGGCGGGCAGCGATGGCGGCTGCCAGGCCGCCCGGCCCTGCGCCGATAATGACCACATCATAGCGATCTTTTGTCGTCATCTCAGGCCTCCCACGCTTTGGTCTTGCGGGTCAAAAATTCGGACCCCGGGCCTTTTTTGGTGACCTCTTCGGGGGCGATGCCCAGCTCTTCGGCCAAAATTTCCACCACGCGCGGCATATCAAACGAACCCAGGCAGCGGCCGGTTCCCAGCCAGGTGCGGCGCTTGATGGCGTCGTAATTGCGGGCGGGGATGGGGGCGTGAATTTCGGCGATGATCTCGCCTTCGGTGACCATTTCACAGCGGCAGATCACGCGCCCAAAGCGCGGGTCGGCTTTGATCAGCTTCATCTGCTCTTCGCGCGGCAGCTTGCGGAAGTGCGGCCGGGGCGGGCGGATGGGGTCCCAGTCCGGCTTCTCCTCCAGCTTCTCGCCCGCCTCGCGCAGCAGCTCGATGACGTGCAGGGCGATGGCAGGGGCCGAGGTTAGGCCAGGGGATTCGATCCCGCCGATGTTCACCAGCCCGGGGGCTTCGCGCGGGGTTTCGATGATGAAATCGTGATTGTGAGAAACGCCTGGGGTCAGGCAGGGGGCGTTGCCGTGGGCGCGCAGCCCGGCAAAAACGGCGATGGCCAGGCGCGGGGTGAGGGAGGGGATCAGCTTCTGCGCCCCTTCCCAAATCTCGGCCATGCCGTCGTTGGTGACGGCGCTGTCTTCCGCGTCGTCCACGATCTGCGAATTGGGCCCGACCATGGCGTTGCCGTGCAGGGTGGCCGTGACCAGAATGCCCTTTCCGCGCTCGGAGGGCACAGGGAAGAGCACGTTGTTCACCTCCAGCTCGGCGCGGTCTAAGACGGCGTACTCTCCGCGGCGGGGGGTGATCTTAAACTCGGGGCGCACCCCGGCTTTGTGCATCACCTGGTCGGCGTACAGCCCGGCGGCGTTGACCGCCCAGCGGCAGCCAAAATCTCCGACATTGGTGCGCACACCTACAATGCGCGCGCCGTCGAAGATGAAATCTTGAAATTCGGTTTCCAGCAGCACGGTGACGCCGTTGGCCACGGCGTTCTCGGCGGCGGCCACGGTGGCCATGAAGGGGTCGCAGATGCCGCCGGTGGGGGCCCACAGCGCCCCGCTGACCAGCGGGTTGATGTTAGGCTCGCGCGAGCGCATTTCGTCCGCCAGGATCACGTGCATGCCGGGCACACCGTTGCGCCGCCCCTGTTCCAGCAGCTTGTCCAGCGTGTCCAGTTCCTCCGGCCCAATCGCCACCACGTAGTCGCCGCGCCGGTCGTATTCAAAGCCCAGCTCGCCCGAGAGCGTGTCCCACATGGCGTTTCCGAGCACGTTCATTTTGGCTTTCAGCGTACCGGGTTCGGGGTCGTAGCCGGCGTGGACGATGGCCGAGTTGGCCGCGGAGGCGCCCGTGCCGATATCGGCGGCTTTATCAATCAGCAAAATGTTGAGGCGGTAGCGCGAGAGAAAGCGCGCTGTCATGCAGCCCACAATCCCGCCTCCGATGACAATCACATCGTAAGCTTTCATCATTCGCTTCTTTCGTTTGGAGTTCTAAAAGGTGAACGACTTTGTGTTCTTTTTCACCAACAGCGTATGCTTAGTATACCCGAAACACGGGCTGCTTCCGGATTTTTTAAAGCCTTGATTTGGAGCGAATCTTGTTGTCGGGCCCGTGGACGGCTGCATCACACAGCAGATTTTCCCTGGATGGCGGCTACATCGCAGCGGCACTGATCCAGATACCAATTGGACACCCTGGATAGATCCAGCTCCACTCGCAGAATGCCCAATTCCGAAGAGACGATTTCACCAGCAACTTGCCCATCCGGAGCCACGGCCAGGGTGGGGCAGACCTGCTGGGGCGCGGCGTTATTGGCGCTCAACACAAAGCGCTGCGTTTCGGCGGCGCGGCTGACCAGGTGGCTTTTCCAAACGGGCTGCTGGGTGTCATCGCCGACGGCATTGTTTAAGTGCAGGAAAACCTGCGCCCCACAGCGGGCCATCCATCCCCATTGTTCGGGGAAACGCAGTTCCCGGCACATTTGCACCCCCACCCGGAATTTCCCCTCGGGGGCGGTCAGCTCAAACACGGGCAAATCGCTGCCCGCGCAAAAAACACCGCGCTCATGGGTGGCCAGGTTGATTTTGTGATAGATGTGGGTTTCGCCGTCCGGCGTAAACCCGTAGGCCGCGTTAACCCA
>DAIOUB010000079.1:5498-7755 GCA_036751735.1 Levilinea sp.
TGTGATAGATGTGGGTTTCGCCGTCCGGCGTAAACCCGTAGGCCGCGTTAACCCAACGCCCATCTGACGACACACAGGCCCCCACCCACAGGTTGATTTTCCGCCGGACGGCTTCGTCTTGCAGGCGGCTTAGCCCCTCTTGCACTTCGTGAGGGCGGATATCCTGGAGGAATGAAAGGTCATCTGAGTAACCGGAAAGGGAGCCTTCCGGCAGCAGCACCAAATCTCCGGGGACGGTCTGCGCCAGAATGGACAGGATTCGATCCATGTTTTCGGGGATGGAAAAAGACACGGGGAATTGGGCCACGACAGCCTGAATGATCATGATGGATCCTTTCGATGCCCATGCTTGCGGAGATGATCCTATTTTACTTCGCCTTTTGGCTATGGTACACTCATAGCACAATCGGTGAGCTTAACGATCAATGAAGGCTGGTAACACATCGACAGGAGGAGCGAAACAGATGGAAGTGACCGCTGAGTTGAAGCGCGACATGTTCTGGCACATGCTCTTATCCCGGCGGCTGGACGAGCGCGCCTGGGTGCTGCACCGCCAGGGCAAGATTGCCTTTCATATTTCTGGTATCGGGCAGGAGGCGGCCCAGGTAGGTGCAGCCTTTGCCCTGCGGCGCGGCGAAGATTGGGTGACGCCCTATTACCGCGACCTGGCCTTGATGCTGTGCCTGGGCTACACCCCCCGCGATTTTGTCCTCAGCCTGATGGGCAAACGCGAGGAACCCAATTCGGGCGGGCGGCAAATGCCCTCCCATTGGAGCCTGCGCTCGGCCAACGCCGTCAGCCATTCCGCGCCGGTGGCCACCCAGGCCCCGCACGCGGCCGGCATCGGCCTGGCGATTAAGATGCGCAAAGAGGATAAGGTGGTATTGACCACCATCGGCGAAGGCTCTACCTCGCAGGGGGAATGGTACGAGGCAGTCAACTGGGCCGCCATTCACGCCCTGCCGGTGATCTTCCTGGTGGAGAACAATCAGTACGCCATCTCCGTTCCTACCGATAAGCAGATGGCGGTCAAATCCGCCGCGGATAAGGCCTGCGGCTTGGGCCTGGATGGGCGCATGGTGGACGGCACAGACGTGTTTGCCGTGTACGCGGTGATGAGCGAGGTGGTGGCCAAAGCCCGCTCCGGCGGCGGCCCCAGCCTGATTGAGGCGCGCATGTACCGCATCACCCCGCACTCCTCGGACGATGACGACCGCTCGTACCGCACGCGCGAAGAGGTGGAAGAGAACAAGAAGCGCGATCCCATTTTGGTGGCGCGCACGCAGCTGCTGGAAAGCGGCGTGCTCAGCGCCCGCGAACTGGAAGAGATGGAAAGCCGCGCCAAGGCGATGGTGGATGACGCCGTGGCTTACGCCGAAAAAGCCCCCTATCCGGCGGTGGAAGAAGCTGCCTACCCGGTGTATGTGGAGGAGGTGCGCCGTGCCTGAGATGACCTTGATTGACGCTGTGCGCATGGCGATGGATGAGGAAATGGCCCGCGACCCCAACGTGTTCATCGTGGGCGAGGATGTGGGCGTGCGCGGGGGCGTTTTCCGCGCCACTGTGGGCCTGTTTGATAAATACGGCCCGGAGCGCGTGATCGATTCCCCCCTGGCGGAACTGTCCATCGTGGGGGTGGGCATCGGCGCAGCCCTGTACGGCATGCGCCCCATCTGCGAAATTCAATTTGCCGATTTTATCTACCCGGCTTTCAACCAGATCGTCAGCGAGGCGGCCAAGATGTGCTACCGCTCCAACGGCGATTGGACCGTGCCGATGGTCATCCGCGCCCCCTACGGCGGCGGCATTGGCGGCGGCCTGTACCATTCGCAGAGCGTGGAAGCCTTCTTCACCCACGTCCCCGGCCTGAAGGTGGTCATCCCCTCCAACCCCTATGACGCCAAGGGGCTGCTAAAATCGGCGGTGCGCGACCCCAACCCGGTGATGTTCTTTGAGCCGAAGAAAGGCTACCGTCTGATCCGCGGGGAAGTGCCGGAGGGTGAGTACACCGTGCCCATCGGCCCGGCCCAGGTGACGCGCGCGGGCGCAGATGTGAGCGTGTTTGCCTACGGCATGATGCACCATTACACTCTGCAGGCGGCTGAGAAGCTGGCCGCGGAGGGTGTGGATGTGGAAGTGGTGGACTTGCGTACCCTCTATCCCGTGGATCGCGAGACCATTTTGGCCTCGGTGCGCAAGACCGGCAAAGCCCTGATTGTGCATGAAGATAACCTCACTGGCGGCTACGGGGCCGAAA
>DAIOUB010000079.1:7855-13747 GCA_036751735.1 Levilinea sp.
GGCAAAGCCCTGATTGTGCATGAAGATAACCTCACTGGCGGCTACGGGGCCGAAATCGCCGCGACCATCGCCGAACACGCCTTCCAGGATCTGGACGCTCCTGTGCGCCGCCTGGCGGGGCCGGATGTGCCCGGCGTGCCCTTCAGCCACCCGCTGCAGGATTGG
Organism: Levilinea sp.; assembly: GCA_036751735.1. Taxonomy (GTDB): domain Bacteria; phylum Chloroflexota; class Anaerolineae; order Anaerolineales; family Anaerolineaceae; genus Levilinea. Next base: position 8,021 of record DAIOUB010000079.1, read on the forward strand.
TTCATGCCCAACCCCGATAAAATTGCCGCCGCGCTGCGCGAACTGGCCGCTTTCTAACCGCATTACCTTTTTGGGAGAGATCCTATGCCGACAAAAGTGATCATGCCGCAGCTGGGCGAATCCGTGGTTGAAGGCACGGTGACCCAATGGCTGCGCCAGGAAGGCGAGACGATTCAGGAATTTGAATCGCTGCTGGAGGTCAACACCGATAAGGTGGACAGCGAAATCCCTTCGCCTGCGGGGGGCACGCTGCTGAAAATTCTGGTTCCCGCCGGCACCACCGTGCGCGCCGGGACGATTTTAGCGTGGATCGGCCAGCCCGGCGAGGCGGTTCCCGCAGGGGATGGGCCGCTGAGCGCGCCTGCCGCCGAACCCGCTCCCCAGGCCGAGGCCCCCGCGCCGCCGCCCGCCCCGGTGCCTGCCGCCGGCCGCGACCGCGATCTGGGCTTTATCTCGCCGGTGGTGGCGCGCCTGGCGCGCGAGCAGGGGGTGGATTTAACTCTGGTGAAAGGCACCGGCGAGGGCGGACGCATCACCAAAAAAGATGTGCTGGCCTTCCTGGCCGCGCCGCCGCCCGCCCAGGCCGAACCGCTGGCCTGGGAGACCCCCGGCGAGGGCGATCTCTTCCGCCCCACCGAGCTGATGTTTGCCGCGGGCGCGCCGCCCAGCGCTGCGCCCACCCCGCCCAAAGCTGCCTCCACGCCGCCGCCTGCCCCGCCCGCGCCCGCCGCCCAGCCCGGAGACCGGCTGGTGCCCTTAGACACCCTGCGCAAGTCCATCGCCGCCCATATGGTGATGAGCAAGCACACCTCACCGCACGTCACCACCGTCATGGAGGCCAATTTGCAGCGCGTGGCGGCCCACCGCGAAGCGCACAAGGCAGCCTTTGCCCGCGACGGGGTCAACCTGACCTACACCGCCTATTGGATCTCGGCTCTGGTGGCCGCCCTCAAGGCCGTGCCCCTGGTCAACTCCTCCTGGACGGAGGAGGGCATCCTCATCCACAGCGCCATTCACATCGGCATGGCCACCTCGCTGGGGGCCGAAGGGCTGATTGTGCCGGTGATTAAGCATGCTGACGGGCTGAGCCTGTTGGGCCTGGCGCGCTCCATCAACGACCTGGCCGAGCGCGCCCGCGCCCGCCGTCTGCAGCCGGATGAGGTCAAGGGCGGCACCTGCACCATCACCAACCACGGAACCTCCGGCTCTCTCTTTGCCACACCCATCATCAATCAGCCACAATGTGCTATACTGGGCGTCGGAGCCATTCAAAAGCGGCCGGTGGTGATTGAGGATGCCATCGCCATCCGCCCCATGGTGTACCTGTCCCTCACCTTCGATCACCGCATTTTGGATGGCGCAGCCGCGGATCAATTCCTGTCCACGGTGGTGCATACCCTTCAAGATTGGAGCTAAACTGCGATGATTCGAACGGATGGCCCCTGGTTTAAAGACGAAGCCAACCGCCGCCTGCTGCTGCGGGGGATTAACCTCAGCGGCAGCACCAAAGTGCCCTGCACACCCAACGGCGCAACCCACCTTCGCGAAAATTTCTTCGACCACCGCACCGTGTCTTTTGTCGGGAGGCCTTTCCCCCTGGCCGAGGCGGATGAACATCTGTCCCGCCTGCGCCGCTGGGGGTTCAATTTCCTGCGCTTCCTGGTCACCTGGGAAGCCATTGAGCACGCCGGGCCGGGCTCGTACGACGAAGCCTACCTGGATTATGTGGTGCAGGTCATCCGCAAGGCGGCCCAGCACGGCTTTGACGTGTTCATTGACCCCCATCAGGATGTGTGGAGCCGCTTCACCGGCGGCGACGGCGCCCCCGGCTGGACTCTGGAAGCGGTCGGCTTTGATTTGACCCGCCTGCACGAGACCGGCACGGCTTTTGTGCACGCCATGACGGCGGGCGAATATCCGCGCATGATCTGGCCGACCAACTATCACAAGCTGGCCGCGGCCACCATGTTCACCCTGTTCTTCGCGGGCAACGATTTCGCCCCCAACACCCTGGTGGATGGGGTTCCCGTGCAGGAGTTTTTGCAGGGCCATTACATTCACGCCATCCAGCAGCTGGCCATCCGTCTGAAAGACGAGCCCAACGTGATCGGCTATGACTCGCTCAATGAACCGCACCGCGGCTTTGCGGGCCTGCACAATCTGAACAGCATCCATCCCCCCTTTGATTTTGGCCCCAGCCCCACGGCCTTGCAGTCCTTTGCCCTGGGCGACGGCATCTCGCAGACGGTGGGCGTGTATGAGCAGGGCATCACCGGCCGCCGCCAGGTGGAGCGCCGCAAGCTGAACCCGGCGGGGGTGCGCGCCTGGCTGCCCGGCCGCGAATGTATCTGGCGCGCCCACGGGGTGTGGGATGTGGACGTGAACGGCCAGCCCTACCTGCTGAAACCGGACTACTTTACCCATGTGGATGGGCGCAAGGTGGACTTTCCCCACGACTATTTGCGCCCCTTTGCCAACCGCTACGCCCGCGCCATCCGCATGGTGCATCCCAACGCCGTCCTGTTCCTGGAAGGCACCCTGGGCGATGAACTGCCCGTGTGGGGGCCGAACGACGCCGAAAACATCGTCAACGCCACCCACTGGTACGACGATATCACCCTCTATCTCAAGGATTACCGCAGTTGGTTCAGCGTGGATGTAGACACCCGCCGCCTGGTGTTGGGGGCCGGCAGCGTCAACAAAATGCACGCGCGCCAACTGGGCAAGATTAAAGAGGTGTCGCGCACCCGCCTGGGGGATGTGCCCACCCTGATTGGTGAATTTGGCACACCGATGGACATGAAACACAAGCGCGCCTACCGCACCGGCGATTTTTCGGCCCAAACCCAGGCCCTGGACGATTCGTACCGCGCGCTGGAAGCTAATTTGCTCAACAGCACCCTGTGGAATTACACCCCCGACAACAACAACACCCACGGCGACTTGTGGAACGAAGAAGACCTGTCCATTTTCAGCCGCGACCAGCAAAAAGACCCCAACGACCCCGATTCGGGCGGGCGGGCCTTACCGGCGGCGGTGCGCCCCTACGCGCGCAAGACCTCCGGCGATTTGCTGCGCATGTCTTTTGATTTGAAGAAGCGCGTGTTTGAAATGGCTTTCCGCCACGATCCCCAGGTGAGTGCCCCCACCGAGGTATTTGTGCCCCGGCTGCATTATCCCAACGGCTGCCAGGTGGTGGTTTCGGACGGCGAATACAGCCTGGATCTGGACGCCCAGGTGCTGCTTTACCAACCTTCGGCGGAGCGCGGCGAACACACCCTGCGGCTGACCCCCCTGGGGTAATTCACCAACGTGGTTAAACTCAGCGGGCTGCCTTCCACAGGCTGGAGGGCGGCCCGTTTTCTTTAGGGAACGGCGCTGCGCGCGAAGAGCACCCCAAAATCATCTGAAAGCACGCGCTGATAGCCCGGCAGGCGGTCTTCCTGGGCCATGCGGTAAAACTCATGCACCCACTGCATATCCCCGGGGTCGACGGCGCGCTGCACGGCGCTGGGGTCGGCGTAGAGGGTGATGTTCTCCTGCTCCAGGGCGATCAAATCGGGATTCAGCGCGCTGACCTTGTCCCAGTTGGGCAGGCCCCAATCCATGTGCACACTGCGCAGCTCGGTTTCAGGCAGATACACGCGCCAGTCGCGGAAGACGCGCAGCTCTTGGTTGGGGCGCTCCTGGGCGATCCAATCTTCCACCCGGGCGGTGAAGCCCAGGCTGATGGAGGTCTCTTCACGCTGGAGCTGCTGGTTATAAATGCGGGTGTCCTGGTTGAAATACATGCCAAGCTGCACCACCACCAGCATCAGCGCGGCGGTGCGCAGCCCCCACTGCCAGCGCGCGCTGGTGATTTGCCAGGGGCGCCAGCCTTCGGGCAGCAGATGCACCAGGCAGGAGATGATCGGCAGCATCACCGGCAGGAAGTAATGCGTGCGGCGGGTGGCGAACACGGTGAAGACCACCATCATGGGCACGGCCCAGGCCAGGATCATGGCGCTGCCCAGGCGCGACTCGGCCTTGCGCAGGCCCATCCCCAGCCCGGCCAGGCTGAGCAGCACGAAGGCCAGCTCGCCGTAATGCACGCGGAAATCTTGGGGATATTGCCCCCATTGGAAATAGGTGTCGGTGGAGGTCAGGAAAATGCCCTGCGAGGCCTCGCGGAAGAGGGAACGCTGGGTGGCTAAAATTTCGGCGCGCTCCTGGGGCAGCAGCAGCAGCGGATTGGCAATCACCACCGCGGCGGCCATGACGCCCACAAAGGCCGCCCCCATCAGCGCGGCGCGCCCCCAGGTCAGCTTGCGCCGGGCGACGCCCCACAGCAGATAGGCGGGCACGGCCAGCACAAAGAACACCCCCAGCAGCTTGGTGCCCACCGCCAGGCCGCAGGCCGCCGCCGCGAAGAGGAAATGCCGCCCGTAGCGGAAGTCGTCGCGCTGGAGGAAAAACAGGGTCAGAACGATGAACAGCACCATCAGGCTGTCCACATGCCACCACAGGTTGTTCACCACCACGCCCGGCACGGCCAGCAGCAGCGTAAACAGCCCCACCGAGCGCGGCCAGGAGCGGAAGCGCGTCTGCATAAAGGTCAGCAGCATCAGGGCGGCCAGCATGGGCAGGACGCTGATCATCTGCCGCAGGGTGGTGATGATCCACGGGCTGTGGGCGGTCCACTCCGCCCCCCACCACAGGCGCAGGGGCAGAACGCTCAGCGCGGAGCTGAGGTAAAAGGGGTAGCCGTAGTAGTAATGCAGGTACACAGTGAAATTGCGCAGGCTCTGATAGGCGCTGTCGCCCGGCGTGAGCATGCGCACCACGTGGGGGTACTGGGCGTATTCGTCCACCTCAAAGATGGACAGCATCTCGGCATCGCGCGCGCCGGTACGGTTGGCGGGGATGAAGGCGGCAAAATAGACCGCCGCTATGAAAAGCAGGATGAGGAATACCTGACGCGGATTGGAACTCACGGTTATTCCGGCTGGTTGCCCATGATCTGTTCGATCTGTTCCAGGACTTCGTCGTTCAGCAGGTCCACGGCGTCGGCAGCGCCCAGATTTTCATCCAGCTGTTCCTGGCGGGTGGCGCCGGTGATGACGCTGCTGACCTCTTTGCGGCGCAGCAGCCAGGCGATGGACAATTGGGCGGTGGTGATGTCCAATTCCTGGGCCAGGGCGGTCAGTTGGCGCACCTGGCTCACCCGTTCGGGGGTCAGTTCGTCGCGCATCCAGCCCATTTCGGGCAGCGAAGCGCGGCTGCCGCTGGGGATGCCTTCGTTGTATTTGCCGGAGAGAATGCCAAATTCCAACGGGCTCCAGGTGGTCAGACCCAGACCAAATTCCTTGCAGACGGGGGTCAGTTCCACCTCCACCCGGCGGCGGAAGAGCAGGTTATAGCGCGGCTGTTCCATGCTGGGGGCGATGAGACCGTAGCGCCCGGCCACGCCAAAGGCCTGCACCACCTGGGCTGGCTCCCATTCGGAGGTGCCCCAGTACAGGATTTTGCCCTGGCGCACCAGGCTGTCCATGGTCTGCACCACCTCTTCGATGGGCGTGTCGGGGTCGTAGCGGTGGCAGAAATACAGATCCAGGTAATCCGTGCCCGTACGGCGCAGGCTGGCGTGAATGGATTCAACAATGTGCTTGCGTGACAGGCCGCGCCCGTTGGGACCGGGCATGGTGGGCCAGAAGACCTTGCTGGAGAGCACCAGAGCTTCGCGCGGCA
>DAIOUB010000080.1:0-8903 GCA_036751735.1 Levilinea sp.
GGCGGCGAAGCCGAAGAAGACGGGGAGGATGACGGGGGAGATGACGGCGGCGGCGAAGAATAACGCGCGCCCACACAGGACATAACCCAACGGGAGAGGCCAAAAACCTCTCCCGTTTCTCTTTCACCCACATCTAACCATTGCTGAACATACCGAGTAATGGGTTTCCGCAGCGCTTTCTGGCTTTGTCATTGAAAAGTGGCAAAGATAGGTTATTGACATTTTTCCTGATTCTCTTATAATTAGATTAGTTTGATTTACTTACAAACAAATCCCCCCGGTCGAAAAAAGCAAACATGAATCAACGCAAGACGGCAGACCAATCGTTAATGCGGGAAATGAACACCTCCATCATCCTGCACGCCATTCGCCTCAGCGCCCCCCTTTCGCGCGCTGAGCTGGCAGCCCGAACCGGTTTAACGCGCAGCACGGTCTCGCTGATCATTGATGATCTCATTGACCGCGAGTTTGTTCAGGAAACTACCATCAGCCAGGTCTCAAAGGTTGGCCGTCCTGGCATGCTTTTGCAGTTCAATCCTGAAGGTGGTTGTGTGATCGGCGTCGAAATCGGCGTCGATTTTATTTCTGTCATCCTGACCAACTTCATCGGCCAGGTGCTCTGGCGGCACAAGCGGATGACCTCGGAGCAAGAGACCCAGCTTGACCTGCTCCAAATCGCCGAAAATATCATCGATGAAGCCCTGCACTACGGCAAGCAGCTCGATTTGCGCCCGCTGGGGATTGGGGTGGGCGTGCCTGGCTTGGTCGATTCACACCAGGGCAAACTGGTGTTTGCCCCCAACCTGCATTGGGTGGATGTGCCCCTGCGCCAGATCTGGACCCGGCGTTTTGATCTGCCCGTCTTTGTTGAAAACGAAGCCAACTGCGCCTGTATGGGTGAGTATTTTTACGGTACAGCCCACACTGTGAAAGATTTCCTCTTTCTCAAAACCGGCGTCGGCCTGGGCGGCGGGGTGATGATTGACGGCAAGCTCTTCCGCGGATCCAGCGGTTTCGCGGGTGAAATTGGGCATATCACTATATACGACAGCGATGTCGTCTGCGCCTGCGGGCGAAAAGGCTGTCTGGAAACCTTTGTTCGCCCTTCCAGCCTTCTGACGGGCGTCGCTGCCCGGCTGAAAAACGGCGAAAAGAGCCTCCTGCACGAAATCGTGGGGCCTGATCTGACCCAGCTCAAGATCGAACACATCGCAGAAGCCGCCCGACAACAGGATGCCCTGGCCATCAGCGCGATCGAAGCGATCGGCGTCCACTTTGGGATCGGCATCACCAACCTGGTGAATATTTTCAACCCAGAGCTGGTGGTGTTTGGCGGCACGCTGGTTCCCCTGCATCCCTGGATCGTTCCGGCCATCGCGGCTGCGCTGCAAAAGAATGTTTTACCTCCTCTGCGCACGATCACCCGCGTGGAACCTTCCGCACATGGAGATGACGCCTGCTTGCTGGGGGCGGTGGCGCTCGTCATGGATGATATCCTGCGCGAGCCGCTCAACATCCCGTAAATCGCTTTCTATCCTGCTCCAAACTGGGAAGGGCCTCAGCACGACATCCGCAAAAACCAGTTAAAGCGTAGACCATCAGCTTGAATCAATTGGAGGTGCAGCGAAAAGACAATGTATCGGGTTTTTCAGAGACAATTGTAAGATTTCTACCCAAGCAAATTTTCAGGAGGACTAGAACCATGAATAGAAAATTCTCACGAATCGTGATGATGGCCATTGGCCTCATTTCGATTGTCAGCATGATGGCCGGGTGCGCCGCTCCCGCCGCCCCCGCTGCCCCCGCCGCCCCCGCCGCTTCTGGCGAAAAGATCAAAGTGGGCCTCTCCTTCTCCGATTTCGCCACCGAGCGCTGGAAGAATGAAGAAGTCCTGCTGCGCAAGCTGCTGGAAGAGAAGGGCTACGAAGTCGTGAGCCAGGAAGCCAACCACGATGTCAAGGCGCAGAATGACCAGATCGACAACATGGTCAGCCAGGGCATCAAGGGCCTGCTGGTGGTTGCCGAAGACGGCGACGCCGTGGTGACCTCGGTGGACAAAGCCGCGGACGCTGGCGTGAAAGTCATCGCCTACGACCGCCTGATCAAGACCCCCAAGATTGCCGCTTACCTGTCCTTCAACAACGTCGAAGTGGGCCGCCAACAGGCCGACGGCGTGATGAAGGCCATCGGCGCCGACACCTGGGACGTGGCCGCGAAGGGCAAGATCCGCCTGGTCAAGCTCGGCGGTTCCCCCACCGACAACAACGCCATCCTCTTCCGCAAGGGCCAGGATGAAATCCTCGCCAAGTATGCCGACAAGATCGAAGTCGTCGCCGACCAGTGGGTGGACAACTGGGATGCTGCCAACGCCCTCAAGATGATGGAAAACATCCTCACCGCCGCTGGCAATGACATCGACGCGGTTGTGGCTTCCAACGACGGCACCGCGCTGGGCGCTCTGCAGGCCATGAAGGCCCAGGGTCTGGCTGGCAAGGTTCCGATCTCGGGCCAGGACGCCACCGCTGACGGCAGCAACAGCATCGTCAAGGGTGAACTGACCGTCTCCATCCTCAAAGACATCCGCAACCTCTCCCCGCTGGCTGTTGATACCCTCGACAAGCTGCTCAAGGGTCAGACTGTGGAAGGCCTGAAGAACTACACCATGGCCGAACTGACCAATGATGACACCAAGACCGGCGAAGTCCCCTGCCTGTTCCTGGAAGTTCAGCAGGTCAACAAAGATAACGTCTTCGACCTGGTGGTCGCGAGTGAATTCCAGAGCTACGATGATGTCTATCGCGACATCCCCGATGCTCAGAAACCGCCCAAGCCGGGTGAATCGGCTGCTCCTGCCGCCCCTGCCGAAAAGATCAAAGTGGGCCTCTCCTTCTCCGATTTCGCCACCGAGCGCTGGAAGAATGAAGAAGTCCTGCTGCGCAAGCTGCTGGAAGAGAAGGGCTACGAAGTCGTGAGCCAGGAAGCCAACCACGATGTCAAGGCGCAGAATGACCAGATCGACAACATGGTCAGCCAGGGCATCAAGGGCCTGCTGGTGGTTGCCGAAGACGGCGACGCCGTGGTGACCTCGGTGGACAAAGCCGCGGACGCTGGCGTGAAAGTCATCGCCTACGACCGCCTGATCAAGACCCCCAAGATTGCCGCTTACCTGTCCTTCAACAACGTCGAAGTGGGCCGCCAACAGGCCGACGGCGTGATGAAGGCCATCGGCGCCGACACCTGGGACGTGGCCGCGAAGGGCAAGATCCGCCTGGTCAAGCTCGGCGGTTCCCCCACCGACAACAACGCCATCCTCTTCCGCAAGGGCCAGGATGAAATCCTCGCCAAGTATGCCGACAAGATCGAAGTCGTCGCCGACCAGTGGGTGGACAACTGGGATGCTGCCAACGCCCTCAAGATGATGGAAAACATCCTCACCGCCGCTGGCAATGACATCGACGCGGTTGTGGCTTCCAACGACGGCACCGCGCTGGGCGCTCTGCAGGCCATGAAGGCCCAGGGTCTGGCTGGCAAGGTTCCGATCTCGGGCCAGGACGCCACCGCTGACGGCAGCAACAGCATCGTCAAGGGTGAACTGACCGTCTCCATCCTCAAAGACATCCGCAACCTCTCCCCGCTGGCTGTTGATACCCTCGACAAGCTGCTCAAGGGTCAGACTGTGGAAGGCCTGAAGAACTACACCATGGCCGAACTGACCAATGATGACACCAAGACCGGCGAAGTCCCCTGCCTGTTCCTGGAAGTTCAGCAGGTCAACAAAGATAACGTCTTCGACCTGGTGGTCAAGAGTGCGTTCCAGAGCTATGATGATGTCTATCGCGACATCCCCGATGCTCAGAAACCGCCCAAGCCGTAAGATACGCTGAAGAATTGGCCCCGGTCTTCAGGGTTTTCCCTGGGGACCGGGGCATCATGCTCGTATATAATAGTAGATATTCAGCCGTACCCTTTCTGACACCATCCCACCGCTGAACATCTACCAGCAGGAGCGAGAAAAGGAGCATCCGTGAGCGACGATATCATCCTGGATATTCGTAACGTCACAAAGCAATTCCCCGGCGTCACCGCGCTCAGCGATGTGTCACTGCAGATCAAGCGGGGCGAGATTCACGGTCTTTGCGGGGAAAATGGGGCAGGCAAATCTACCCTGATGAAGATCCTCTCGGGTGTCTATCCGTTCGGCACCTATGAGGGTACCATTCTCTACGAGGATCAGGAGCTGAGGCTGGGGGAAGGCTCGATCCAGGAAGCCATTAAGAAGGGAATTGCCATCGTGTACCAGGAGCTGACCCTGGTGCCGAACATGAACGTGGGCGAAAATGTGTACCTCGGCAAAGAGCCCACCGAAAACGGCTCGATCAACTGGAACAAACTCTACTCCGATACACGCGAAATTCTACAGAGATACAATCTGGACGTTGACCCGCAGACCCCGGTGAAAGACCTGGGCGTAGGCAAGCAGCAGATGGTTGAAATTGCCAAGGCCCTGTCTGAAAATGCCAAGATCCTGATTTTGGATGAACCCACCAGCGCCCTTTCTGAGGCCGAAATTGCCAGCTTGATGGACATTCTGCGCAGTCTGAAGAGCCACGGGGTCACCTGCATTTACATCACCCACAAGCTCGATGAATTTTTCCGCATCGCCGACACGGTGACTGTCCTGCGGGACGGCAAGACCGTGGTGACCAAACCCACCCGCGAACTGAACCAACAGCAGTTGGTCAGCTACATGGTCGGCCGCGAGATGAAAGAGCGCTTCCCCAAGGGAAACCGCAAACCCGGGGATGTGATTTTCGAAGTCGAAGACCTGCATGCGGAAGATCCCTCCGATTCGGCCCGCATGTTGCTGCGCGGGGTAAGTCTCAACGTCCGCCAGGGAGAAATCCTGGGAATTGCCGGGCTGATGGGTTCAGGCCGTACGGAACTGGTCACCACCATTTTTGGTGAGTACGGCAAGGTGGTGAAAGGTACCATCAAGTTACAGAACCGTGAATTAAAAATTAACAGTGCTCGCGATGCCATGCAGTTTGGCATCAGCCTGGTGCCGGAAGACCGCAAACGCCTGGGGTTGGTTTTAATCCAGTCCATCCTCAAGAACATCTCCCTCCCCAACCTCGACCGCTTTGCCAGTTTCTTCCGCATCAACGCAGATGAAGAGCTGGCCGCCGCCAACCAGCAGGCCAAAAACCTGGCGATCAAAGCGCCGCATATGGAAGTTGCCGCAGAAACGCTCTCTGGCGGCAACCAGCAGAAAGTGGTCATCGCGAAATGGCTGCTTTCGAACCCCAAAGTGCTGATCCTTGACGATCCCACGCGCGGTATTGACGTCGGTGCCAAATATGAAATTTACAAGCTGATGAACGAACTGGCCGAGCAGGGTGTCGCCATCATCATGATCTCCAGCGACCTGGAAGAGGTGCTGGGCATGAGTGACCGCATCATGGTGATGTGCGAGGGCCGCTCCAGCCCGATTCTAGAGCTTGCGGATGCCACGCAGGAACACATTATGAAACTTGCCACAGGGATTGCCTGATCGCGGCTGTGCATTCATTCATTAGGAGGATACTATGGCTGTTGCTTCCGATAAAAAAGTACCCAGCGCTGGATCGGGCCTGATGGAAACCCTTTCAAAGAGGGTGCGTCAGAATATTCAGACGTACACCATCATCCTGGCGTTGGTAGGCATCTGGATTTTGTTTACCGTGCTCACCAAGGGCGCCTTCATGACGCCGCAGAACTTTTCCAATTTGTTCCGGCAGATGACGGTCACGTCCTTCCTGGCGATTGGTATGGTGCTGGTCATCGTCACCGGCGGTATTGACCTTTCGGTGGGGAAGGCCGCCGGGTTCGTCTCGGTGATCTGCGCCTTCCTGCAGGCCCGCTTCTGGGTAGACAGCATCCCCATCAGCAACCCTTACCTGATGGCGGCCGCTTCTGTGCTGGTGGGTCTGATTGTCGGTACGGCCTGGGGCGCGGCGCAGGGGGCTTTGATCGCCTATCTGCGCATTCCCCCCTTCATCGCCACCCTGGGCGGCTTGTTCATCGCCCGCGGGCTGATTCTGTGGCGCACCGAAGGCAAAACCATCCCGGCTAACCAGGTCGGCTTCTCCTATATCGCACAGGGCTACCTTTCGGACTGGATTGGCTGGGTGCTGGCGGCGTTGGTGGTCATTTTCCTGTTTTCCAACATGTTCAGCAGTCGCTCGCGCAAGGTTCGCTACGGCGTAGAACTGCCCCCCATCGCCTTCGACCTGCTGACCACCAGTTTCTTCGCCGTGCTGGTGATGGTGTACGTCTTCATGGTCAACCGCTACAACGGCGTTCAGGTTCCCGTGGCCTTGCTGGCCGTGGCCTCGGTGATCATGACCTATGTGTCCAACAACACCCGCTTTGGCCGCTATACCTACGCCATCGGCGGCAACCGCGAAGCCGCGCGCCTTTCGGGTATCGACATCAAGAAGACCCTCTTCCTGGTCTACACCCTGATGGGCTTCCTGGTGGGTGTGGGCGGCGTGGTGCTGGCCTCCTACGTGGGTTACGGCACGATTGCTGCTGGTGAAGGCTACGAATTGGACGCCATCGCCAGCGCCATCCTGGGCGGCACTTCCACCCTGGGCGGCGTGGGTACGGTGTTCGGCGCATTGATCGGCGCGCTGATCATGTCCAGCCTGTCCACCGGCTTGCAGATGATGAATGTGGCTCCCTTTGTGCAGTATCTGGTAAAGGGTATGGTGCTGGTTCTGGCGGTGCTGCTGGATGTGTCCTTCAAGAAGGGCAAAGCCTAATAATTGCTTCAGACGTTCGCTGCTGGCGGGCCAAACAAAAAAAGGGATTTTTCTGGCCTCAAGCTGGAAAAATCCCTTGTTTTTTGTGTGTTGTGATCAAATCCGCTGTCCACGAGTCAATTCAGGGCGGCCAGGTCTACCCCACGTGCACGTATTCCCCCACCTGCCGTCCGCTTACATTCCTCACCGCCAGCGTGCTTCCATCTCGCCGTGCGGCCGCAGCACCCCCGATTGGATCACCAACCCCGCAGTAAACAGGAGCGCAAACAGCAGCGTTACCACCCCCATCGACACATCCAGATTCCAAACGATCAGCCCGGCCCCGCAGGCCGCCGAGAGAAACATCACCGCCCAGCGGAACATGACCGTCACCACCAGCACCCCCACCAACCCACCGCCCAACAGCAGCATCCACACCGGCCAACCCGCCTCCAGGCGCAGGTTAGCGGCCAACTGCAAGGCCAAATAACCGCCCGCCGCGAACCCGGCCAGCCCCACCGCCGTTTTCTGCAGGGTCAGCGCCAGCAGCAGCGTCCCCACCGCCGTCAGCCCGCCCAAAGCCAGGGGCATCCAGCTGGCCGCCCCCTCTGGCAGCAGCCCCGCCAACAGGTAGCCGCCCAAAAAGCCCAGAACGCCCACCAAAATGCCAGCAGACTTTCCGCCCAGGATCAGCAGCACCACACCCAAGATCACCTGAAGAGCCGTCATCACAAAAACATACTCCTTGCACAGGTGTGTGCAAGGAGTATGCCATTTTGCGGCTTCCCGGCGCGTCAGGCCTGGCGGATGCGGTCTTGGGGCAGGCGCGGGATGAAGGGCAGCGCCAATAGCGACACCGCCGCGCACAGGTACAGGGTGGCGCGCAGCCCCACCCGATCACCGCCCAGGCCGACCAGATAAATGGCCCCTGAGCGGATCACAAAGCTGGCCGCCATGTACAGGCCGTTGGCCAGGGCGCGGTTTTCTGGAAAGCTCTCCTGCACCAGGGCCATGATGGCCGGGGTGATGCACAGCAGGGCAAAGCCCATCCCCAGCAGCATGACGATCTTCAGCGCGCCGGCCGTCAGCAAAAAGCCGACCGTGAACACCGGCGCAGCCGCGATGGAGAACCAAAAGATGGCCCGCCGCCCGATGCGGTCGCTGATGGAGCCGCTCAGCAGCGCCCCCACCACCCCGGCCGCCTCCATCAGCGCCAGCGCAGCTCCCGCCCACTGCAATTTTGCGCCTTCGTCGGTCAGAAACACCGGCAAATAGGTGGTCAGCGCCGAATCCAGCATGGCCCGAAAGGTGATGATGATCGTCAGGGGCACCAAAACCGGCGCCATCGCGCGCAGCGCCGCCCGCCACGGCAGGGTTTGAGCCGGGTTGGGCAGGTGGTCGTGCACATTTTGCAGGCCCACATACAGCAGCGCCGAAATGGCCGCGCCGCCCAAAATTAGCCAGGGGGTGTTGCTCAGCCCGCCGCTGCTGATCACCGCCGCAATCACCAACGGCCCCAGGGTGCGGCCCATTTCGCCCCCCACCATCCAGAAGCTCATCCCTCGCCCCAGGGTTTCGCCCGAAAGCTTGCCCGCCAGCACCGGGCCGGTGGCATGCAGGGCCGCCGAGCTGACCCCCACCCCCAACAGCAGCAGGGCGATCAGCAAATAGGTGGGCGCCACCCCCACCAGGCTCATCAGGGTGCAGGTGACCAGCGGGGAGAGGATCACAATCCAGCGCAGGCTCACCCGGTCGGCCACATAGCCGATGAAGGGCTGGAGCAGCGAGGGCAGTTGGGTGAACACGCTGAACAGGCCAGCGCTGGCGCGACTGATGGAGAGGGTTTGAATCAGAACGGGCAGCAGGGTGGGCAGAAACGCGATGTAGGTATCGTGAATTGCATGGCCCGCGGCGATGAGCGCAACACGGCCAGCCTGGAAGGTGTTCTTGGGTGTGTGCATGAAGGGCAGGCGCCTTTCTGGATTGGGATAGGGTGATTATAATCCAGAATAGCTACCACCCCATGATCCGCAGATGACGCAGATTACGCAGATGAGAATGTCCTCCGCGGCGATCTGCAATTTCCAATGCGAAAGGCAAGATCCGCAGATGACGCAGATT
>DAIOUB010000080.1:9003-13663 GCA_036751735.1 Levilinea sp.
ACGCCGAAGACCGAAAAATGGGGCACGTCAGCCCAGATGCGGTTTTGGGCGCCGTCCACGCGCGTGGGCAGGCGCTTCCAGAAGTGCGTTTCGCTGTCGTACACCGCGAAATACAGGTTGGCGGCGCGCCCGCCCGCCGCGGCCACATCCGCGGCGGTGTATTGGTAGCACACCTGGGGGGCGGGGTCAAAGGGCGGGTTGGGCATGGGCTGGAGGGTGATATCGGCGAAGCGCCCCAGAGGGCGGTAGTCGGCGGGCACGGGCGGGAATTTGGAGAGCAGCGAGAAGGTGACCCGCGTGGGCTCATCCAGCATCCCCGCCGGAACTTGCAGACAGAAGGGCTCCAGGCTCACCTCACCCCCGGCGGCGTCCAGCGAATCGCTCAGGAAACATTCGTTGGCGCGGGGTGTGCCGGGGGCGCGGGACGAAAAGCGCAGGGCCTGTTTTTCACGCATGGCGCCGGGCTGCTCGTAGGCGTACTGCACGCCGGAATAGCCGCTGTTGTATTCGACCCCAATGGTGGCTGATGCGCCGGTGCTGCCGGGGCCTTTGAGCTGGGCGTACTGCAGGAGGATATCGCCGGAGCCTTCAAACAGCACCACCTGAAAGGTCAGCTCGGTGCGGGTGTTGTTGGCCTGAATGGGGATGCGGTACCATTCCACCACATATTCACGGTTGGGGGCCGTGCCGAGAACGTCGGCGAAGATGCCCGCTTCCAGACCGGCGGAGGGGTTGAGATCATCCCAAAAAGCGGCGATGAAGGCGTTGGGGGCGGTGTAGGGGTAGGCGGCAGAGGCGGTGGGGATGATGAAATTCTGGTTGAAGCCGTTGCGCCCGTCAAAGGCGATGTAGCCGTCGGCGTTAACCGACAGGCTGGTGTAGGTACTGCCGCCAAAGGGGAAGGAAAAAGGAAGGGTGACGTTGGCGTAGCCGTCCCCGCCGAAGATGGGCAGCTGCGTCCCGAAAGTTTCGTGCGGGATCTCGCGCCAGACGTAGGGGAAATTGGCGCAGCGGGTGGAATCGAGGTAGTCATATTCCACCAGGGGGTCGGGCGGCACCGGTGGGGTGATGCTGGACGGGTCGAAGGCCAGGGCGAGGTCGGCCTGGATCAGGCCGTAGCCGGTTTCGGGATCCACCCCCGCCATGCCGATATCCAGGGCGGTGCTGGTGAGGGCGGCGTACACCTTGTCGGGGTGGTCAAACTGGGGCAAAGACAGCATGAGGGCGGCCAGGCCGGAGACGTGCGGGGCGGCCATCGAGGTGCCCGAAAGCCAGCCGTAGCGGTTTTTGATGTCGTAGAAATTCTGGTAGTAAAAACTGCCGGAGGTGGGGGTGGTGGAGAGCACGCGCGTGCCCGGGGCGGCCACGTCCAGCTCGCTGCCGATGTTGGAATACAGGGCGGGGGTGTTGCCGCGGTTGACAGCGGCCACGGCGATGACCCAGGGGTATTTGGCCGGGTACAGCACCGACCCGCCGCCGGTCTGACTGTTGCCCGCGGCGGCCACGAGGGTGGCGCCGCGCTGATAGGCGTAGTAGGTGGCGGTTTCCAGCAGGCGCGAGGCGATGGACGTGCCCAGGCTGAGGTTAATCACCTCGGCCCCGTAGTGATCCACGGCAAAGACAATGCCGCGCGCCACGCTGACCAGAGAACCGCTGCATTCGTTGTCCAACACACGCACCGGCAGGATCTTGGCGTTCCAGGCCATGCCGGCGATGCCGATGCCGTTGTTGGCGCTGGCGGCGGCGATCCCGGCCACGTGGGTGCCGTGCCCGCAGCGGTCTTGGGGATTGGTGTCGTTGCTGATGAAGTCATACCCCGGCAGCAGGCGGCCGGTAAACTCAGGGTGCGACCGGTCTAAACCGGAATCGAGGACGGCGATGGTGATATCCTCCGACCCGGTGGTGATTTCCCAGGCGGCGGGGGCGCGCACGGCCACAGGGCCCCATTGGCCTTCGCTGGTGTATTCGCTCGGCTCCCATAAGGGATCGGTGGGGATGATGTCGGCGGCTTCCACGCGGTAATTGGGCTCGGCAAACACTACCCCAGGGGTGCGCAGCAGTTCCTGGCGCACCTGATCTTCTTCACCGGTGGGGACTTGCAGCACGGAGACGTTGAGCGGAACCAGCTCGGCGGCGGCAGGCTGAAGCTGCACGCCCTTGGGCAGGGATAGGGCCGAAGCAGCGCGCCCCGGCAGCAGGCCGATAATCAGCTCGCCGGGGATGATGTCGGTGCGGGGGAGGGCGGCGGGCTGCGCCTGGGCGGGGGGGACCGGAGGAAGGGGGGCCAATAAAACAATCAGGGCCAGCGCGGCAGACAGCCAGGGTTTTACCATGATGCGGATTCTCTCCTGGGTGGATTGGGATTGCGGGATGGTGCTTCCACTATAATGATTATACAGGAAGAAAACCAACCCACAGGAGAGACGGCATGCAAAACCCGCTTGTGTTTCGTTCCAGACGGTCGCCGGTGTATGCGCGCGGAGGGATGGCGGCGGCTTCACAGCCGCTGGCCGTGGCGGCCGGGGTGGAGATGCTCTCGCGCGGGGGCAGCGCGGCGGATGCGGCCGTGGCGGTAGCGGCGGCGCTGAGCGTCACCGAGCCGGGCTCCACCGGATTGGGCGGCGACGCCTTTGTGCTGTACTACGCGGCCAAAGAACGCAAGGTGTACGCGCTGAACGGCTCGGGGCGCGCCCCGGCGGCCCTGACCCTGGAACGCGTGCAGCGCGAGGGGTTGGGCGGTGGGCTGCCCGCCGACCACGCCTACACGGTGACCGTGCCGGGGTCCTGCGCGGCGTGGTGCGACCTTTCGGCGCGCTTTGGGCGGCTGGGGTTGGGGGCGGCCCTGGCCCCGGCGGTGCGGCTGGCGGAGGAGGGCTTTCCGGTGGGGCCGCTGACGGCGCGCCTGTGGGAAGCGGGGGTAGGCAAGCTGCTGCACCGTTCGCTGAACGGGCTGGAATTGACCGTGGAGGGGCGCGCGCCGCGGCCGGGCGAGATTTTCCGCAACCCGGGGATGGCACGCGCGCTGCGCGCCGCGGCTGAGGGCGGGGCGGCGGCTTTTTATCAGGGGGCGGCCGGCGAAGCCATCTGCGCGGCGGTACGGCAGGCGGGGGGCTGTCTGCGCATGGCGGATCTGGCAGCGCACACCAGCACCTGGGAGGAACCGATCCACAGCGATTACCGCGGGGTGCGCGTGTGGGAATGCGGGCCAAACGGGCAGGGGCTGACGGCGCTGCTGGCGCTGAATATCCTGCGCGGGTACGAGATGGGGCGGCTGCCGGCCCTGGGAGCGCAGCGGCTGCACCTGACGGCCGAGGCGCTGCGGTTGGCCTTTGCGGATGCGCGCCATTTCATCGCTGACCCGGCCTTTGCGCCCATCCCGCTGGAGGCCTTGCTGAGCGAAGACTATGCTGCCCAACGGCGGCGGGAGATGGATCCGCGGCGGGCTAACCCCCAGGTACGCTGCGGACAGCCCCTGCCGGGGGGGCGCGATACGGTCTACTTCTGCACGGCAGACGCCGAGGGCAACGCCTGTTCGATGGTCAACAGCATTTACTGGAATTTTGGCTCCGGGATCGTCCCCCAGGGTTGGGGTTTCTGCCTGCAAAACCGCGGGCACAACTTCAGCCTGGAGGCTGGGCACGCCAATGTGCTGGCGCCGGGCAAACGCCCTTACCACACCATCATCGCCGCCATGCTGACCGCCCCCGAAAGCGGCCAACTGGTGGGGGCGATGGGGGTGATGGGCGGGTTCATGCAGCCGCAGGGGCATGTGCAGGTGCTGAGCGCGCTGCTGGACGACGGGCTGGACCCGCAAAGCGCGCTGGACCGGCTGCGCTTTTGCCTGGAATGGCCGGGTGGGGAAGAACGGCTGACGCTGGAGGAGGGCATTCCGGCGGGAACGGCGCGCGCGTTGGCGGCGCGGGGTCACGCCGTGCACACGGCCCGCGGGGATGAGCGCACCCTGTTTGGGCGGGGGCAGATCATCCTGCGGGATGAGCAGGGGGTGTTGTGGGGGGGCAGCGAACCGCGCAGCGACGGCGGGGCGGCGGGGCTGATTTAAGGGGGCGGCTAGGGCAGGAACGGCACCAGCTCGGTATCCATGGCCGCGGGGGTGAGCAGGCCGATATGCAGCACCTGCACCACGCCCTGGGGATCCACCAGGATGGTGGTGGGGTAGTCGTGAATGCCCAGCTGGTTTAACACCTCGGTGCCGGGGTCCAGCAGCACGGGGAAGGTGAAGCCGCTTTGCTGGATGTACTCCTGCACCAGATCGGGGGATTCGCCCGCGTTGAGGGCCAGCAGCTCGACGCCGCTGGATTGGTATTGGAGGTAGAGGGCGTGCAGGTCGGGCATTTCGCGGCGGCAGGGCGGGCACCAGGTGGCCCAGGCGTTGATCAGCACGGTGCGCCCGCGGTAATCGGAGAGCTGCACGGTGCGGCCGTCGAGGGTTTGCAGGCTGAAATCGGCCAGGCGCTTGCCCACGCGGGCCGGGCCGCTGGCCGCATCGGCGGCGGGCAGGAGGGACAGGCCGACCACCAGCGACACAAAGCCGATGATGAGCACCGCCCAAAAAATGAGTTCGCGCGAGGCGCGGCGGCGGTCAGTACGGGCAGAGGCGGCTTTGGGTTGGACAGGCATGTCAGGCTCCGAGGGGTGAGGG
>DAIOUB010000081.1:0-13541 GCA_036751735.1 Levilinea sp.
CCTTCCCCGGCAGGGCCGCCAGAGAAGGCCGCTTTGTGATGAATCAGGTTCTAACGTTATCCCTCGTAGCGAATGCCCTTGGAGGCCAGCAGGTTCTTTTCTTTCTCCACATGCAGCCGGGCCAGGGTGTGCTTGATCTCGTCCCAGGCTTTGCCCGCCAGGGGGTAATAGAACAGGGATAAGAAGCTCACGCCCAGCAGAATGCCGGGGATGAGCACCCAGCCCAGCAGAATGCCGGTTTCTGCCTGCGCCGACTGCGTGCCGGACAGGCCGGAGAAGTTGTAGCCGTTTTGGGTCAGGAACCAGATGAAGGCCGAATTGGCGATGCTGATGGCGGGCTTGGTGATGAAGCTGTTCACGCCCGCGTACATGCCCTCGCGGCGCAGGCCGGTGCGGTGTTCGTCCATGTCCACCACATCCCCGTTCATCAGCGGGATGAGATACATGCCCCCGGCGAAGCCGATGCCGAAGCAGAACATGCCCAGCATGGCGGGCGCCAACTGGCGGCCCAGAGCCAACACCAGGAAGCAGCCCACGGAGAACACGGCGGCCATCACCATCGTGCAGGTTTTCACCCCCCAGGGCTCGCGGCGGTTAACAAACAGGAACACCCCGCCGACAATGCCCACGCCCAGGGCGGCGTAGAGCGGCACGGCGGGGATGGAAAACTCAGCCAGGTAGTAATTCAGACCGAGCATCAGTGAGGTCTGCACGTAGATGATGGTGAAGCTGATCACCTCAAAGACGATGAAGGAGCGGTTGGTGAAGCACTCTTTGAGCGACTTGAGGAAAGGCAGCTGTTCTTCTTCCTGCTGGAAGTGCATCTCTTTGTAGAAATAGGTGCTGAAGAAAATCAGCGCCGCCATGACCACGCCAAAACCCGCCATGATGATCTGGAAGGTGAACGGGTTGGTACCGGGTTCGGGTTTAATAAAGCCCCACAGCACCAGCGGCACGGCCAGGGGGAACACGGAGAAGATCAGCTTCCAGATGAAGATGCTGCTGCGCGCCTTGTTGGAAACGGCCATTTCAAAGGGCATGACGTAGATGCTGGTGGCGATGGCGGTGTAGAGCACGTCAAAGATGAACAGCAGGGCGGTCATTTGAATGAACATGACCGTCTGGCTGGCCTGTGCGCCGCCAAAATTGATCCAGCACAGCACAAAAGCCAGGCCAATCATCGGCGCTCCGAAGCGGATATAGGGAATGCGCCGCCCCAGCGCGCTTTTGGTGCGGTCGCTGATGTAGCCAAACAGCGGGTCGTTGACCGCGTTCCAGATGCCAAAGAGCAGCCAGACGGTGGCCGCCAGCCCCGGGTCCATGCCGCGGAAGCTGGTGAAATAATAGGTCAGGCCGATGCTGACCACAAAGGTGTTCAGCATGGCGCAGGCAGCATCCGCGATGGATACCCAGATTCTGCTTTTCAGGGGCACTTTCTCTTCGTGTAAGGCCAGGTTTTCAGACATGATCATCCTTATTAAGTAGGGCTAAAGAATTTGATTTTCCATCAAGAAGCGGGTGACTACCCGGGTGTATTCTTCTTGATTCGTCCAGAAAGATTCGGCGTGCGCTGCGTTGGGCGCCACGTACAGCTGACGCGGGCCGTGGGTCTTGTTTTCGTACAGCGCGTGCACCTGGCGGGTGGGGATGAAATCATCCTCCGCGCCGTGAATGAAAAGCACCGGTGCGCTGATTTTTTGCACCTCCTGGGCGGGGCGCACGTCCTCAAAGCGCATGCCGGTGAGCAGTTTGCTCATCAGGCTGGCTGTGGGAATCAGCGGGAAGGCCGGCAGATGGTAATCCTGTTGGATGCGGTAGCTGAGAAGGTCGGGCAAATCGCTGTAACTGCAGTCCGAGACCACAAAACGGATGCGCGCATCCAGCGCCGCGTGCATCAGGGAAATCCCCGCGCCCATCGACTCGCCGTGGGTTCCGATGACGGCGTCCGGGCCGATCGTCTCGATCATCCAGGTGGTGAGCGCCTGCAGGTCATAGCGTTCATAATAGCCAAAAGTGGAATTGCGCCCGCCGCTCTTGCCGTGGTTGCGCAGATCGTAGATCAGCACGTTGAACCCCAGGTCGCGGAAAATTTTCATGTACTTCACGGAACCGAACAGGGTGTAGGTGATGCCGTGCGAAAAGATCACACCGCGCTTGGAGCCGGGCACCGGGAAGTAATAGCCGTGCAGCTCGTAGCCGTAAGGGGAGGGCAGCCGCAGAACTTCTTTTTCCATGCGCTGAAAATCGGCTTCCACCAGCTTGCCGCTGGCTTTTTCGATCTCGTAGGTTTCCTCAAAGCCAAAGCATTTGGGGAAGGTGACAATGTAGGCAAAATACAGCCCGCCCAGCAGCAGGAGCAGCAGCAAAACCAGAGCAGCGATGAGAAATGGCATAGGATTATCCCTCGCTCTGCGCCGAACCGGCGCTGGCAGCCCTGGCTTGCAGCAGGGCTTTGACCTGTTTCAGCCGCGCGCCGTGCAGCGGGTAGAACCACAGGGCGGCAAAGGCCAGCAGCGAGCCCACCGCGGGCGGGATGCTCATGAAGATGCGAAAACCCTCCGCCACGCTCTCCGGTTGAGCAGCAGCCAGCGGATCGTAGCCGTAGGCGGTGGAGACCCAACCAAACACCAACGAGCTGAGGGCGTAGGCAAAGGTGATCACAAAGCCGCTCATGCCGAAGTACATGCCTTCGCGACGCTGACCGGTTTGGGTCTCATCTTCATCAATCACATCGGAGAGGGTCACGTCCCCCATGAGCAGCAGCCCCGCCAGAGCGGTGCCCATCAAGGCCGCGGTGAGCAAGGCGGCCAGCAGGCTTTGCGCCAGATACAGGGGGATGGTGGACACGCCCATCAGGGCGTAGGCGATGAGCAGGGTGGTGCGGGCCTCCAGGCGGTTGGCCAGGAAACGCTTCCACGGGTACAGCGCCAGGGTGGCCACGATGAAAATGGTGGCCAGGATCATGGACGAAGAGGCAGGGTCGGCCCCCAGGCTGTATTTGGTGTAAAACGCCAGGCCGGAGGAGGCCACAGCCGTGGCGAAATGGCGCATGGTCTGGGCAAACACGATGGTGAGGAAGCTGCGGTTGTAAAAGGTGGCTTTCACCGACTGCCACCAGGGCACTTCGGGCGCGCTGAGGTTGGACTGGCGCTCGAACATGCCGCGCACGGCAAACAGCAGGGCAGCGGCTGAGATGATCCCCAGCAGCAGGCCCATCCACGGCCAGCCGAGGACGGATGCCAGCGAGATGGGCAAAGCTGCGCCGATGATCAGCCCCACCGTCATAAAAATGTTCATGCGCACCGCCGCGCTGGTGCGGTCGTGGTACTCGGAGTACATTTCCGGCAGCAGGGCGTAATAGGCGGTCTGCACCACGGTGGCCAGGGTTTCAAAGAGGAACAGGGCGGCGATGAACCAGATCAGCAGGGCAGCGGGTTGGTCGGCCCCGTTGAAGGGCGCCAGGAACAGGGCAGCGAAAAACACAGCGTAGGGAACCGTGCCAAATAAGATGAACGGAATGCGCCGTCCCCAGCGCGATTTGGTGCGGTCGGAGAGGTAGCCCATGACGGGGTTGTTGACCGCGTTGAAAATGGCGTAGGCGGTCATCACCACCGAGGCCCACAGCGGCGGCAGCTTGAGCACGTCCACATAGAAAAACAGCACCACCGCTCCCACGGTTTGGTAGGGGATGGCGCAGCCCAGGTTGCCCAGGGCGTACAGCCAGCGTTGGCCGGAGGAGGTTTGAATCTGGGCGTCTTGAACCAGCGGGTTAGTGATTCGGCGCATGAAAGCCTCTGAATGAGATGGGGGGTGTCCATGTTACCGGTAACATGGACAGGATAGCCTGATTGTACCTAAAAACACAATATTTTCATACCGAAAAAGCCAAGAGAATTCAATCCATTTCTGCGCCGCTGGCCGGATATAAATCTTTTATCAGAACCGCCGCAGCCCGCTTGACGCTGATTTTCAGGCATGGTATCATCATTCCTGTAAATTTTAGCACTCTCAGCGTTAGAGTGCTAAAAAGGTGAGCGATGGAAGCCTTGAGTGAACGTCAGAAGCTGATTCTGACCCTGGTGATTCACGAATACATCCGCACGGCTGCGCCGGTGGGCTCCAACCATTTGGTGAACCATTACCATTTGGATTTCAGCCCAGCCACCGTGCGCAACGAATTGCAGGCCCTGACCGAGATGGGTTATCTGCGCCAGCCGCATACCTCTGCGGGGCGCGTGCCCTCGGACGAGGGCTACCGCTATTTCGTGGGCCGCCTTTTGCAGCAGTCGGATCTGCCCTCTTCGACCCAACGCACCATCACCCACCAGTTTTATCAAATGCGGCACGATACCGATCAGTGGATGCGCCTGGCGGCCTCGGTGTTGGCCAGCCAATCGCGCGCAGCCTCCATGGTCACCGCCCCGCACCCCGAACAGGTGCTCTACAAGCATGTGGAGCTGATTGCCACCCGCGGGCGGCAGGTGCTGATGGTGCTGGTGATGTTGGGCGGAGAAATCCGCCAGCGGCTGCTGACCCTTTCGGAGCCGGTATCACAGGAACAGCTTTCGGCGGCCGCTGACCGCCTGAACGCGATGCTGCAAGGCAAAGACACCCTGGCCATTCAGGCCCTTTCCCTGCCTTTAGACGCCCTGGAACAGGCCATTTTGGATTGGGTGATGGATGAAATGGCCCGCGCCGATGCCCTGCCTTCGGGTGAGGTGTATCTGGACGGGCTGACCAATGTGGTGGGCGAGCCGGAATTTTCGGATTCGGAAGAAGCCCGCCGCACGCTGCGCCTGCTGGAAGAGCGCACCCTGCTCAACGACCTGCTGACGCGCAGCACGGTGCTGACGGATGCCCCGGTGGGCGGGGTTCAGGTGCTCATCGGCGGCGAAGGATCGTATGACGAGCTGCGCCGCTGTTCGGTGGTGCTGGCGCGCTACGGCGCCCCTGGCCTGGCCATGGGCACGCTGGGCGTGCTGGGCCCCATGCGCATGCCCTACGGACGCGCCATTTCCACCGTCCGCTTTCTGGCCGGTCTGTTGAGTGAACTGGTGGCGGACACGCTGGTGGAATAATCCAAGTTTACAGAGCGAGGTGATGTACATGCCAAAAATCAAGAAAACCGCTGCGCAGGCGACCCCTGAAGAAACCCAAGCCGAACCTCAGGCCCAGGTCAACGCGGCTGAACGGGAGGCGGAATTGCAAAAATTGCAGCAGGAACTGGAAGAAGCGCGCCGTACGGCAGCCGAGAATTCAGAAGGCTGGCAGCGCGAACGCGCCGATTTCCTCAATTATAAGAAACGCATTGAACGCGATCAGACGTTAATCTCACAGTCCATTACCGGGGAGGTGATTAAGAAGTACTTGGCCGTCCTGGATGATTTGGAGCGGGCTCTCAAAGCGCGCCCCACCGAAGGGGACGGCGCAGCCTGGGCGAATGGGATTGAACTCATCCAGCGCAAATTAACCAATATTCTTGAAAACGAGGGCGTGCTGCAAATCCCCGCACAGGGCGCGCAGTTTGACCCCACCGTTCACGAAGCCATCACGCACGAAGACAGCCCGGACCATGAAAGCGGCCAGGTCATCGAAGTGCTCCAACATGGATATAAAATCGGCGACCGGGTGCTGCGCCCGGCGTTGGTTCGCGTAGCTCGATAGGAGGAATCTATGGGAAAAATCATTGGAATTGATCTGGGAACCACCAATTCGGTGATCGCGGTCATGGTCGGCGGCGAGCCTACCGTCATCCCCACCGCGGAAGGCGAACGCCTCTGCCCGTCGGTTGTGGCGGTCAATA
This sequence comes from Levilinea sp., assembly GCA_036751735.1. Lineage (GTDB taxonomy): Bacteria > Chloroflexota > Anaerolineae > Anaerolineales > Anaerolineaceae > Levilinea. Next base: position 5,804 of record DAIOUB010000081.1, read on the forward strand.
AGAACCGCGAACGTCTGGTGGGCCGCACGGCCCGCAACCAGGCCATCATTAACCCTGAAAACACCATCTTCTCGATCAAGCGCTTTATGGGGCGCAAGTTCGAAGATGCCGAAGTGCAGCGCTCTTTGGGGCGCGTGCCCTATCACGTGGCCAAGGCCCCCAATGGGGATGTGCGCGTGATTATGGACGGCAAGGAATATTCCCCGCCGGAAGTTTCTGCCATGATCCTGAGCAAGCTCAAGGCCGATGCGGAAGCCTATTTGGGCGAACCGGTGACCCAGGCGGTCATCACCGTCCCGGCTTATTTTAACGACGCACAGCGCAACGCCACCAAAGACGCCGGGCGCATTGCCGGTTTGGAAGTGCTGCGCATCATCAACGAACCCACGGCCTCTTCGCTGGCCTACGGTTTGGACAAGAAAAAGAACGAGATCATCGCCGTGTACGACCTGGGCGGCGGCACCTTCGACATTTCCATTTTGGATGTGGGCGACGGCGTTTTCCAGGTGCGCGCCACCTCCGGCGATACCTTCCTGGGCGGCGACGACTTTGACCAGCGCGTGATGGAATACCTCATCGCGGAGTTCAAGCGCGATAACGGCATTGACCTGCACAGCGACCGGGCGGCCCTGCAGCGCTTGAAAGAAGCCTCGGAAAAGGCCAAGATTGAGCTGTCCAGCACCATGCAGACCGAGATCAACCTGCCCTACATCACCGCGGACGCCAGCGGCCCCAAGCACCTGGTGATGACCCTCACCCGCGCCAAGCTGGAGCAGCTCACCGCAGACCTGATCCAGCGTTCGCTGGAACCCATGCGGCGGGCTTTGGCCGACGCGGGCCTGAAGACCTCCGACATTTCTGAGGTGGTTCTGGTGGGCGGCATGACCCGCATGCCCGCGGTGCAGGAAGCTGTGCGCCGCGAATTTGGCAAAGACCCCCACAAGGGCGTCAACCCGGATGAGGTGGTGGCGGTCGGCGCGGCCATTCAGGCGGGCGTTTTGGGCGGCGAGGTGAAAGACATCCTCCTGCTGGATGTGACCCCCCTGACCCTCTCGGTGGAAACCCTGGGCGGCGTGGCCACCCCCATTTTGGAACGCAACACCACCATCCCGGCCCGCAAGAGCCAGATCTTCTCCACCGCTTCCGACGGCCAGACCCAGGTGGAAATCCACGTGCTGCAGGGCGAGCGCCCCATGGCCGCGGATAATAAATCCCTGGGCAAGTTCACCCTGGACGGCATCCCGCCGGCGCCGCGCGGCGTTCCGCAGGTGGAAGTGACCTTTGACATTGACGCCAACGGCATCCTCAAGGTGACCGCTGTGGACAAGGCCAGCAACCGCAGCCAGCACATCACCATCACGGCTTCCTCCGGCCTGAACGACTCCGAGGTGGAGCGCATGCGCAAGGAAGCCGAGGCCCACGCCGACGAAGATCTGAAGCGCAAAGAGCTGATTGAGGCGCGCAACCACGCAGATAACCTGATTTACACCACCGAAAAGACCCTCAAGGAGTACGGTGATAAAATTCCTGCGGATAAGAAGAGCGCCGCAGAAGAAGCTGCCAAGAAACTGCGCGAAACCATGCAGGCCAACGACCTGGAAGCCATCAAGCGCGATTCCGACCACCTGGGCGAACTGCTTCAGCAGTTGGGCGCCAGCATGTACCAGCAGCCCGGCGCGGCCGGCCCTGGCGACATGGGCGGCGGCCCGGCGGGCGACGGCGGCAGCGGTCCGGCGGCAGGCCCCGCGGGCGACGACGTGGTGGACGGCGAGTTCCGCAGCGCCTGAACTAATCTCGGCGCAAGCCGATTGACAACGCATTTCAACGGGGATACCCGGTCGCCAGGCCGGGTATCCCTGAGGTGTTCAAATCCCAAAAACCGCCCGTTCCCGTCTGGCGCCGGGGATGGTGAGCTGGCCGTCTGGCTGGCCGCGGGAAGCAGGTGAATTAACGGATGGCACAAAAGGACTACTACGAGATTCTCGGCGTGCAGCGCAGCGCCACCCCAGACGAGCTGAAAACTGCTTTTCGCAATCTGGCGCGCCAATATCACCCTGATGTAAACAAGTCGCCGGACGCCGAAGAACGCTTTAAAGAAATCAACGAAGCCTACGCGGTGCTCTCGGACACCGACAAGCGCGCAGCCTACGACCGCTACGGGGTGGAAGGCTTGAACGGCATGGGCGGCATTCCCAACTATGCCGATATTGACCTTTCGGACATCCTGGAAGGTCTGTTTGGCTTTGGCTTCGGCGGTGGAGGATCTTCGCGCCGTTCGCGCAACGCCCCGCGCCGCGGCGCAGACCTGAGCACGGTGCTGCAGCTGACCTTTGAAGAAGCCATTTTCGGCACGGATAAAGAGATCGAAATCACCCGGGATGAAACCTGCTCGGCCTGTCACGGCAGCGGGTCGGAACCCGGCAGCGGCCCCACGCGCTGTACCACCTGCAACGGGCAGGGTGAGGTGCGCACGGTGCGCCAGTCCATCTTTGGCTCGATGGTGCAGGTGGTCACCTGCCCGTCCTGCAGCGGCAAGGGGGAGGTCATCAGCAACCCCTGTAAAACCTGCCGCGGGCGCGGTTTGGAACGGCGCACCATCCGCAAAGTGGTCACCATTCCCCCTGGGGTGGATAACGGCACGCAGCTGCGGCTGGGCGGTGAAGGCCAGCCGGGTGTCAACGGCGGCCCCAACGGCAACCTGTACATCGAAATGCGCGTGGCCAACCACCAGTTTTTCCGCCGCCGCCAAAACGATATCCTCCTCGATCTGAATATCAACATCGCCCAGGCGGTGTTGGGCGCGGAAATTGAAGTGCCCACCCTCGACGGCCCCTCGCGCCTGAAGATTCCGGCGGGGACCCAGCCGGGCAAGGTTTTTACCCTGAAGAACAAAGGCGTGCCCCAACTGCGCGGCAGCGGCCGCGGCGATCAGCATGTGGTCGTTTCGGTGGAGATCCCCACCAAGCTGAGCGCGGAACAGCGCAAGCTGTTTGAAGATTTGGCCCAGACCCTGGGCAGCGAAGTTCGCCCGCAGGAAAAGAGTTTCATGGATATTCTCAAGGAGGTTCTGGGTGGATAAGGCCCATTGGTTGGAAGTGTCTTTGACCGTGGACGGCGAGCTGGCCGAAGCCGTGGCGGATGTGATGGCGCGCTATGTGAAAAACGGCGTGGTGGTGGAAAGCGGCGTGATTTACGCCAACACTGAGGACGAAGGCACGGCTTTTGGCCCGGTGCGCGTGTACGGCTTTTTGCTGGTCTCTCCCGACCTGGAGGAGCAGCGCCAGAAGCTGGTGGAGGCTCTGTGGCACCTGGGCCAGATTCAGCCCCTGCCGGAGCCGGCCTTCCGCGTGATTGACGACGAAGACTGGATGGCTTCCTGGAAGCAGCATTACCGCCCCATCCCCATCGGTGAGCGTTTGTTGGTGCTGCCCGCCTGGGTGGAATCCAGCGACCCGAACCGGGTGGCGGTGAAAATTGACCCCAGCATGGCCTTTGGAACCGGAACCCACCCCACCACGCAGCTGTGCATGGCCATGATTGAAAAATATTTGACCCCCGGCCAGCAGGTGATGGATGTGGGCTGCGGCTCCGGCATCCTCTCCATCGCGGCCATCAAGCTGGGCGCGGGGCACACCCTGGCGGTGGATATTGACGATGAGTCCACCCGTGCCACGCTGGAAAACGCCGAGCGCAACGAGGTGAAGACCGGTCTGGAGATTGGCAAAGGCTCCGTGGCCGAAATTCGCGCCGGGCAGTTCAGCCTGCGCGCGGCCCCGCTGGTTTTGGCCAATATTCTGGCCCCCATCATTCTGCGTTTGTTTGATGACGGTCTGGGGGATTTGGTGGAGCCGGGCGGGATTCTGGTGCTTTCGGGCATTTTGGATGAGCAGGCCGCGGCGGTGCAGGCGCGGGCAGAGGCCGAGGGCTATACCCATGTGGAAACGGCCCAGATGGGCGATTGGGTGGCGATTGTCCTGCGGCGCTAGGCTGATGGTTGAAGATTAATCACATGGGTGCGTTCGGGTGGATCGAACGCACCTTTTTTTTTGCTGCGGTGCGTTGGGGGCACGGCGGGGACGGGTGGGTACAATTTGTTCTGGTTTGCCCTTCCCCTTTGGCCCCATTTTGTGTAAGATGGGATCAATTTCCTGTTCTGCGAGGGCCCAATGAGCATTCCAGCATGGATCCAAAGCTTCCCCGGCGCCATCACCGTCTGCGACGTGAACGGCACCATTGTGGAGATGAACGACCAGGCGGCGCAGGTGTTCGCCTCCAGCGGCGGGCACAGCCTGATCGGCACCGACCTTTTTGCCTGCCATTCGGAGGCGTCGCGCCAGAAACTGCGCGGCATGATGGCCGGGCAGACCCCCAACGTGTACACCATTGAGAAAAATGGGCAGAAAAAGCTGATCTATCAGGCCCCCTGGTATGGGGAAGACGGCCAGTTCGCCGGGTTCATCGAGCTGTCGGTGGTCATCCCCACGGAAATGCCGCACTTTATCCGCGGCTAAGCCCTGCCGGGGGGCATCCGCCGGTGATTTGGGAAGGGTGACCGCGCTTTTGGTGAGCTTTGTCGGCTTGGTAAGCGCGGGTGAGTTCGTATAATAAATTCAGTACCCCCCTTCCCCCCACAGCGGCAGCTCCGCGGAGAATCATCATGGCACAGCAAGTGAACCTGGAAACCGAAACCGTCCAATTTTTAAAACAGCTGGTGGCCCTGCCCAGCCTGTCTGGCCGCGAAGAGCGGGTGGCCCAGGCCGTGGAACACAAGATGCGCGCCCTGGATTTTGACGAGGTCTGGCGCGACGACTACGGCAACGTCATCGGCAAGCGCACCAGCCCCCACAGCGGCGCCAGCATCCTCTTTGACGCGCATATGGATGTGGTGCCGGAGGGCGACCCGCGCGATTGGACTCACGCTCCCTACGGCGGCGAGGAACTGCAAGGGCGCGTGTGGGGGCGCGGCTCCACGGATACCAAGGCCTCCCTGGCCAGCATCGTGGTGGGCCTGGGCTCCATCCCCCGCCAGAGCTTCAGCGGCACGCTCTACGTGGTGGCCTCGGTGGGCGAAGAGATCATCGAAGGCGCCTCCCTGGCCAAGGTGGTGGACGCGCTCCAGCCGCAGGGGGTGGTGATCGGTGAGCCCACGGACTGCCGGCTGGGCATTGGGCATAAGGGCCGCGCGCGCATGCGCTTTTCGGTATTTGGCAAGGCCGCCCACAGCTCCACCCCTGAACAGGGCGACAACGCCGTGTTCAAAATGCCCACCCTGATCGAGCGCATTTCCCGCGTGCCCGTGCCCCAGGACCCCTGGATTGGCCAGGCGGTGATGGAGCCGGTGCAGGTGGTTTCCAGCCCCTACCCCAGCGCCTCCACGGTGCCCTTTGCCTGCGCCGTCACCTACGACCGCCGCCTGATTTTGGGCGAAACCGAGCAGTCCGTTCTGAAAATTTACCGCCAGGCGCTCTCCGACCTGCGCGATTGGGGCCTGGAATTGGAAGAGGTCAGCTACACCACCTACACCGGCCAGGTGTTTAAAACGCCCGATTTTCACCCGGCCTGGCGCATGGAGCCGGATTCAGCCTGGGTCAGCCTGGGCAAGCACGGCATCGCCCGCAGCGGCATCCGCCCGGAGGTCTATACCACCCCCTACTGCACCAACGGCAGCTATTCGGCCGGCGTGGCAGGCATTCCCACCCTGGTGTTTGGCCCTGGCAGCATCCATGTGGCCCACAGCCTGGATGAATATATCGCCGTGGAGGAACTGCTCAAAGGCCTGCACGGGTTTATCGGTTTGGCGAACGTGTTAGGAACCTTTGGATAACCGCCCTGCCCCCCTGCCTGCTTCTCTGCCCGCCACCCAGCTCAAGCGGCGCGCGGCGGCCCTGGCCGGAATCCTGACCGGATTGGGCCTTTCTGGCAGCTCGTCCCTGCTGCCCCTGCTGGTCATCCTGCTGCAGGCCAGCCGCGCGTTGGCCACGCTGCTGGCGGGTTTCGCCCTGGTGGTGCTGTCGCTCACCTGGCCGGCGGTCTTTCGCGCCGATCAGCGCCTGCTGCTGGCCGTCAACCGCCACGCGCGCCGGGTGGTGTGGATGGACCGCCTGATGTTTGTGGTGACGCAGATCGGCAACGGCGGCTTTGGGCTGCTGCTGGCGCTGGCGCTGGCCCTGCACGGCTGGGGCTTGCTGGGGGTGATGATGGCGGGGGCGGTTTTGACCCTTTGGCCGCTGGTGGAGGTGCTCAAATGGTTCACGGCCTGCCAGCGCCCGTTTACCCACCTGCCGCATCTCAAAATCATCGGCTGGCGCGAACGCAGCCTGTCTTTCCCCTCCGGCCACACCGCCCAGGCCTTCTTGCTGGCGGTGCTCATGGATCAGGGCATGGCGTTGGGGGGCCTTTTCCGATTGGGGTTGTACGCCCTGGCGCTGCTGGTGGGTCTGAGCCGCATGTACATTGGCATGCACTTCCCGCGGGATGTGGCGGCGGGGGCTTTGATCGGTTCGGCCTGGGGTCTGCTGGTGTACCGCGTGGCTTTGAGCCTGTTTTGACCCAAACCTCATACAATTCGTCCTTTTTGCTGCCCGGCACGCCGGGTTCTTTTGTATAATATGATCGCTGTATTATCTGATGATTAAGGAGCGCACCGCTGCTGTTGACGGCCTGGACACCGAATGCTGAACGAAACCAACGAATTTTATAAGCGCATTCTCGACCATTTGTACGACGGGGTCTATTTTGTAGACCGCGAGCGCCTGATCACCTATTGGAATCAAGGAGCGGAGCGCATCAGCGGGTATACCAGCCGCGACGTGCTGCACAGCCGCTGCTACGACAATATCCTCATGCACGTGGATGCCAACGGGCGGCGCTTATGCTTTGACGGCTGTCCGCTGATGCAAACCATTGAAGATGGGCAGGAGCGCCAGGTGAACGCCTTCCTGCACCACCACGACGGCCACCGCGTGCCCGTCTCCATCCGCGTCAGCCCTATGCGCAACGAACAGGGGGATATTGTGGGCGCGGTAGAGGTGTTTAACGATAACTCCGCCCAGCTCTCTGCCCTGGAACAGATCAGCGAATGGCAGCAGGCCGCCCTGATTGACCCGCTGACCGGCTGCGGCAGCCGCCGCTATACCACCCTCAAGCTGCAATCCGCGCTGATGGAATTTCAGTCGTACGGCTCGCCGTTTGGGGTGCTTTTTGCAGATGTGGATCATTTTAAGCAGGTCAATGACACCTACGGCCACGAGACCGGCGATCAGGTGCTGCGCATGATCGCGCAGACGCTGATGCGCAACGTCCAGGCTTATGATTTTGTGGGCCGCTGGGGGGGCGAGGAATTTGTGCTGCTGCTGCCGCGCGTGGGGCGGGCGGGTCTGCTGCAAGTGGCCGAGCGGCTGCGGCTGCTGGTGGAACATTCCCAGCTCAGCCATGCCGGCGGTTCGCTGCAGGTGACCCTGTCGTTGGGCGGCACTTTAGCCCGGACTGACGACACCCTGGAGACCCTCATTGCGCGGGCGGATGCGAAGATGTATGAGAGCAAGGCCGCCGGACGCAACCGCGCCACCTTGTTTGAGCCGGAAGAGCCCGCACAAACGAACGAATAGAACCCACACATGAAAAAAGAAAGGGGGGAGCCGCGGCTCCCCCCTTATGCTTGCCTGTTAAATCTCGGCCAGGATAATATCATCCAGCGCGCGCTTGGGCACATGGTGGCCGCCGCTGGGGTCGCGCCAGT
>DAIOUB010000082.1:0-13453 GCA_036751735.1 Levilinea sp.
TACCCGTGCCCTAAGGCGCGCCCTCTTTGTTCAAGGGTGATTGATCTGCATAGTGAGAAAGACATGATCCGCAGATGACGCAGATGGGTATTTGTAGGGGCACGCCCTCGAATTGCGAGGGCACGGGCGTCTTATGCCGCGCCTTTTGCCCGCACCCTCGCCCGTGCCCGTACCCTATTGCGGCCCCATACTGGCGCTCAGAAAAACAGCCGGTACGACTCCCCAGGGGGCTGGAACAGCGGATGAACAGACGACAGCTCATGCAAAATCGCCCGCCGCCGCCCCTCCACAAAACCGCCCAGGCGGCGCTCCTGTTCGCGCCCCGGGTACAGGCGCAGCCCCACACGGATCAAATGCGCGCTGTAGGCGTGCACACTCATCACCTCGCCGCGCAGGCGCATCAGCGGCATCCCCGGCAGGCGCAGCTGCACCAAGGCGCTCCGCCCCATCCATTCCAACGGCCGCCGCCGGTCCAGGCAGGAGACCAACAGCCCCAGCCCGTGCGGCGAAACATCCTGCACCGTCCCATCTAAAACCGGATCCAGGTTCAGGCGGGCGGCCAAAGGCTGCCCAGGCCGCACCCGCTCCAGCGCGCGCTCCCGCCACGGGCTGCCCGTCCAGGCCAACCCCGAAAGCCGCACCAGCCGCCGCTGCGCCCAAAAGGACTCCACCCGCGCGCTGATATTCTGCGGCAGCTCAGCGTGGTGCAAACACACCCCGCGGTTTGCCTCCAGCATGGGCAGTTCTTGCTGGCTGCGAAACACCGCCATGTGGTGATGCGCCTCAACCAGGCTGGCTCCGCGCGTTAAGATCAGTCCCTGATAACCAAAACACAACTGAAAGACGGCGCCGCTCTCCCCCAATTGCACCACCACCGCTAACACATCCTGCATTTTCTCGTCTTCAGCGACCATGCCGCACCTCCGCAAATGGACCGCCCGCCCCCTTCAAGCGTACTGATAGAGAGCTAACCCACCTTCCCGCCCTCTGCAGCGCCGTGCGCCGAAAAGGTGAAGGTTATGGGATCAACGAGGGATTCATTGGATTTAGCGTCAACCGAGTTTGCCCAACCCATGCCGGGTTTGTCAGCGTCTTCGCCCTCACGGGGCACAAACGCACAGCCCTGGCTTGAGGTTGTTCATACAACCAGTATAGCACAGGAATGGGTGCATTTCTACAACTATTTTTTTGCCCCCTGCCGCCCGCAAACATCACGCCGCGGGCGGGCGCACGCGCAGCACCGTCCGCACAATCCCCGGCAGCATTTTCAGCTTCTGCCAGCCGGTGGTATGCGCACGGCGCGCGTACACCTGGTAATCCATAGCTTCGATCTCGTCCAAAATGGCCCGGTACAGCAAGGCCGCCGCCCCCACCGCCGGGCGCGCCGCGCGGCTCAGCATGGCGATGCCGGGCAGGGATTCTTCATATAACTGGCGCGCGCGGGCAATTTCAAAGCGCATCAAGTCCCGGAAGCGCTCATCCTGCACCCCCGTCAGGATGTCCTGGCGCGTCAGACCAAACCGCGCCAGGTCTTCTTCCGGAAAGTACACTCTGCCCCGCCCCGCGTCTTCACCCACATCCCGCAGGATATTGGTGAGCTGCAAAGCCACCCCCAGGCGCACGGCATAGGGTTTTGCCTGTTCAAATTGCCAGCCGGGGGCCATGCCGATGATCGGCATGGAAAGCAGCCCCACCGTGGAGGCCACATGGTAACAGTAATCTTCCAACTCCGCCCAGGTGGCGTAGCGGCGGCAGCGCAAATCCATGTTCACGCCGTCAATCAGCTCCCGCTCATAGCGCCGGTCCACACCAAAGCGCTCCCGCACCCCGCTCCAATACAGCAGCACGGGCATTTTTTGCTCCGCCGCCGGCAAATTCACCAGCGCACGCCAGGCGTCCAGGTCTTCCTGGGTGGCCCCGTCGCGGTCCACCAGGTCATCCGTCATGCGGCAAAAAGCATACAGCGCGCGAATCGCCCCCCGCGCAGCGCTGGGCAGCAGCGCCGTGGCAAAGTGAAAGGTGCGCGAATGCTGGCGGATCACCGCCTCAGTCGCCTGCTGGGCGTTCTTCCATGCCGCCGCGCTGATGGGAGAAGCTTGAGTCAGAAGGCTCATACCGTTAATCCTTTCTCTGCAATCCGGCCCAAATGCCGTTAACCTTTGGCCTCGATCAAATTTTCGACGATGATGGAGGAAGACAGCACCCCCGGCAGACCCGCGCCGGGATGGGTGCCCGCCCCCACCAGATACAAATTATCAAAATCTTCCGACTGATTATGCGGTCGGAACCAGGCCGACTGGGTCAGCACCGGCTGCACCGAGAAGGCCGCGCCTTTGTAACTGCTCAGCGTGTTCTGGAAATGCAGCGGGTCAATATAATGCTCGGCCACCACATTGGCGCGCAGATCCGGCAGGTAATTTTCTTCCAGGAACTGCATGATCTTATCGCGGTAGGGGCGCGCCATCTGATTCCAGTCAATGTCGGCGTCCAAATGCGGCACCGGCGAGAGCACATAGAAAGTCTCGCAGCCCTCCGGGGCCATGCTGGGATCGGTGAGCGAGGGCATGTGCAGGTACAGCGAAAAGTCATCGGCCAGCACCTTGCGGTTGAAAATATCCTCCAGCAGCCCCTTGTAGCGCTCAGACAGGATGATGTTGTGATGGGCCAGCTTGCCCTCGTGCCGGTACTGGCGCTTGGTGCCGAAGTAAATCACAAACAGCGACATGCTATAGCGCGTATTGCGGTAGCGCGCATCGCTGTTGCGGCGGCGCGCCGCGGCCGGGATGAGCTTCATATAGGTGTTGGCCACCTCAGAATTGGCCACCACCGCATCGGCGCGGTGAATGCTGCCGTCAGCCAGCCGCACCCCCGTCACCTTGCGCCCCTCGGTCAAAATCTCCGCCACCTCGCTGTTCAAAGACACCTTGCCGTTCAGCTCGCCGAACAGTTTGGCCAGCGCGTCCACAATGGCGCCGGTGCCGCCCAGGGCATACCACACGCCCCACTCACGTTCCAGGTAGTGAATCATGGCGTAGATGCTGGTGGTGTCAAAGGGATTGCCGCCCACCAGCAGTGGGTGGAAGGAGAACACCCGCCGCAGGAAATCATCCTTCACAAACTGGCTCACATAGTTGTACACGCTGCGGTAAGACTGCAGCCGGATCAGGTCGGGGGCCACCTTGAGCATGTCGCTCACATGCGTGAAGGGTTGATCGGCCAATTCCAAAAAGCCTTTGTCAAAAATGGGCTTGGTGGTCTCAATAAAGCGCGTGTAACCCTCTTTGTCCGCCGGGTTCCACTGATCAATCTGCGACAGGGTGAACTCGTGGTCGCTGTTGTAATTGAAGGCCCGCCCGTTATGGTCAAAAATGCGGTAAAACGGATCGCAGGGCACAAACTTCACATAGTCTTCGCGGTTTTTGCCCGCCGCCTTAAAGATGTCATCGAACATGAACGGAGCGGTGATCACCGTGGGCCCGCCGTCAAACTTGAAGCCGTTGATCTCATACAGATAGCCGCGCCCCCCCAAACGGTCGCGCTGTTCGAAAATTTCCACATCATGTCCGCGCGCCGCCAAACGGCAGGCCGCCCCCAGCCCGCCAAATCCCCCGCCAATGACGATGATCTTCTTTTTCATGTGCTCGATCCCCTTCCTGGATGATTCTGCAAGGTGGTTGAATGGTTTCAACATTATTTATATCACATGTGTATATACTTCACGAATCAATATATAAGGTTAATATAAGGATTGTACAATCTCATCCGCCCAAAGTCACCAGCCCCAGCCCCGCCAAAATGCACCCCGCCGCCGCCCATTGACGCGGCAGCAAGCGGGCCTTCCAAAACAGGGCCAAAAAGGCCATCACAAACAGCGGCGAAGCATCGCTGACCGCCTTCACCACCGCCGGGCTGCCCGCCTGCAGGGCATACAGCAGCAGCAGCCACTGCGCCGCCACCACCAGCGCGCGTCCCGCGCTCAGGCGCAGCACCGCGCCGTTCACCCAGGCCCAGCGCGGGCGCAGCACCCCCCAGGCCAAAACGGCAATCAGCCCCGCCCGCAGGAAGTAATATCCCAGCGGGTTGGCGTACCCCTGCGCAAAAATCCATTTCAACAGGTAAAAGTTGGCCCCAAACAAGGCCGCCGCGCCCAAAGGCGCCGCCCAGCTTCTGGCCCCACCGCCCGGCTGGGGGGTAACACCCCGCGCCGCCAGCACCAGCCCAGCCACCACCGCCGCCACCCCCAGCGCCTGGGCCCAGCTCACCGTCCCAGCCTGCGCCGCAAAAAACGGCGTCAGCGCCAGGGTGAAGAGCGGCGAAAGCGACAGCAGCATAGATGCACTGGCCGCGTCGTTTTGTTCAAAAGCCACAAAGTACAGATAATTAGCCGCCGCGTCCACCAATGCTGCCGCCAGCAGCGTCCCCAGCGCCGCCGCCGAAAGCTGCACCCGCCCCAAAAACGGAGCCGCCGGCAGCAGCCATAAAAATAACAGACCAAAATTTAACGCTAAATAATCCCGTGGAGAGGCCAGACGCATGATCTGACGTGCCGATAAATTGGCAAACGCGCCGAACACCGCCGATATTAATCCCAGCCCAATGGAGAGGGTGAAGGTGTGCATGTCATCTTTGTTTGATTATAACGGCGGCTTTCACCCAGGATAAGTGATTTTCCCTGCCTGTTTTAAGAACTGCGCAGCGCCCGGCGCGTGGCCCAGGCGCGGTAGGCAAACAAAAAGGCCAGACCCGCCCGGCTGAACAGCAGCCGTGTGCCCCACCCCCGCCAGCCGGCCCGGTGGTCAAAATCCACCTGATCGTACACGCGCGTGCGTCCTTCTCCCGCCGCTTCAAAGCGGTGGCTGTGCGCCCAGCGCAGCAGCGGACCGCGCTCCTGCACATCGGTAAATCCGTTCAAAGGGGATACCCCCTGGTGGCGGGCCAACCAGCGCAGCGGCAGCGGCCCCAACCACAGGGTAAATTCAGCGATGGAGCCTTCGCCCAAAGGTTCCACGCGGTGAAACTGCGCCCACATGGGCGGCGGGGTCAGGCGGCGCAGCGCGCGCGCATCGCGGTGAAAATCCGCCACAGCCTCCAGCGGCGCGCTCACCTCAAAGCAGTGCTCAAAGCAGGGCATAGCGGCTAGCTTTGCAGCAGCTCTTCAATCATGGCCACGCTCATCGAGGGCGGCGATTGAATGTAAACCGCGGGGACGCTTTCGGGCAGGCGCCGGGCTTGAAAAGCCTGGCCGCCCAACACCACCAGCGGATGGGGCGCGGGGAACTGCGCCAGAACCTGGCTGAGAGCCTCCAGGCGCACGGCGCTTTCTTCCCGCGTGGCGGTGAATAACAGCATGCGCGGGCGAATAGGCTCCAGCGCTTCTGAGAGCCGTTCCAGGTTCAAATCCGGCCCCAGGTATTTCACATCCCAACCGCGCCAGCGCAGCATGACCACAATCATCAGCAGCCCAATCTGGTGGGTTTCGCCTGGCGCGCAGGCCGCCACCAGCACCCCCGGGTGCGTGGGCGGGTTGGAGGAAGCGATCATGGAGAACATGGTCTGCATACAAAATTGGGTGGCAAAATGCTCCGCCGCGATCGGCAGCTCACCGCGGTGCCAGCGCTCGCCAATTTCCACCAGGGCTGGCTGGACGATCTCCGTCAGCACCTGATCCATCGCAAACAGCGAGAAAGAGCGCCGCAAAATTTCATTGGCCTGCCCTTCGTTAAACTGCACCAGGCTTTGCAGCAGATCCTGAGACAGGTGGCTTAGAGACGCCGGCTGGGTCACATACGGCAGAGCGCTCACTTCCGCCGGATCGCGACCGGCGGTGCGCAGTTCATTTAAGTATTCCACCGCCCGGCTGATGGACAGACCCGCTTCCAACTGGGCTTTCAGCCAGCGCAGGGTGCGCACATCGTGTTCGGAATACAAGCGGTAGCCCTGCTCGCCCCGGCTGGGGCTGGGCAAGCCGTAGCGCCGTTCCCAGGCTCGCAGGGTCACGGGCAGCAGGCCAATCAGGCGTGAAACCGCTTTGATGTTATACACCGGACGGTGCGTATCAAATAACCGTTGTTCATCCATAACGTTATCTCCCATCTACGGTTAATGTAGCATGTATTTCAGCGGTTGTCGAGCCTTTGTATAATCTCAGCCAGGCTGTCCGTTTGGGCCGCCTTCCGCCCGGCCTATTTGCGCCGTTGGGCGGCCTTCTCGGTCAGCAGTTCCGCGCTTTTCTCCAAACCCTCCACCAGAGTGTCGCCCAGGTAAAAGCCCGGAACTTGCTTGCGCAGCTCTGGCTTCACGCGGAATGCCGCCCCACCATAGCCAAAGATCGGCGCTGGGCGCAGCCGGCTCAGCTTGGCGTTAAAATTGCGGAGCGCCTCAGCCGATTCGGTCAGGGTGGCCGAAAGGATCACCATATCCGGCTTTTCATAGGAAGCGTAGTCCACCAGGTCTTCCAGGGGCAAATCTGGCCCCAAAAATTCCACGCGGTAGCCCTCACTGCGCAGCAGCAAAGCCATCATCAGGCTGCCGATTTCATGCTGTTCCATCGGCGCTCCCCCCACCAGCACATGCTGTGCGCTGCGCCGTGTGGGGTAGGTCTGCATAATCGAAAGCAGCTTGCCGCGCAGGTAGGCGCTGGCAAAATGTTCGGTGGTGATGCGGATCTGCCCGGTGTACCAGGCTTCACCAATCTCCACCAGACAGGGGGCAATCACATCCTGGCACAGGGTGCGGATGTCAAAGGCCGCGTTGGCCTCGCGCAGCAGTTCGCCCGCGCGGGCTTCATCGTGCTGAATCAGCGCCTGATATAAGCCGTGGGCAAAATCGCTGGGGGGCGCGTCGCTCTTGCGCACCGGCGCATCCACGCTCACCGGCGAGGTTTCGGGCCACACCCCATTTCGCAGCATACTGCGCAGTTCGCTCACCGCGCTGCTGATGGAAACGCCTTCGTCCACGCGGTTCTTAATCCAGCGCAGCAAGGCCACATCCCGGTCGCTGTACAGGCGGTAGCGGTTCTCAGCGCGGTGAGGGGTCAGCACCTCGTGCCGCCGCTCCCAGGCCCGCAGGGTCACGGGGCGGATCCCCGTTTGGGTGCACACGCTCTTGATATTGTATTTCGGAACATCCGGAATCTCTGAGATCGGTATCATGGTCGGTTCTCCTGGGTTGCTCTGACCGCTAAGGGCTGCGGGTTATCGCTGATTTACTCTATACACAAACATTATACTAATTCTACACAGCTTGTACAAGCCTTTTTCAAAACCCTAATCTAATTCTCATCTTGGCATGACAAAAATGTAAACCGCCCGGCAGCATGAGAATCGTCCGCTTCTGGCTATAATGGAACCATGGAGAATTTCAGCACCTGGCCCGTGGTACTCTTCCTTTTATCCGGCACACTCTGCCTGGGGATCGGCCTGTTCACCTGGATTCGGCGGCGCGCCTCGCGCGCGGTTCGCCCCTTCACCTTTATGCTTTTCAGCGTGGCCTTGTGGGCCGCCTTGAACGCGCTGGAAATGGCCCAGGGCAATCTGGATTCGCGCCTGCCCTGGCTGTATGCGCAGTTCGTGGTCTCCAGCTTCATCCCGCCCACCTTCCTGGCCTTCACGCTCAACTACACCGGCCGGTGGATGTCCATTCACAACCGCAACTGGTTCCTGTTCGCCCTGGAACCCGCCCTCATCGCCGCCGTCATTTTGATGGGCTGGGCCGAACAATCCCTCATCATCGCCCCGCGCCTGGTGGAACACCAAGGTCTCAGCCTGCTGCTCTACGACCGCGGCCCAATCTGGTGGCTGCATTACCTCTACTCCACCACCTTCTTCCTCACCGGCGGCATTCTGCTGCTCCTCAGCCTGTTCCAAACCCCCCAGCAGTACCACGGGCAGGTGGTGGCCCTGGTGGTGGGCACGCTCGTCCCCTGGATCGCCCAGCTCAGCCAGTTCGTCTTCGCTGCCAGCCCGCTGGTGCCCAGCCTGTCCATTTTTGCCTTCACCATCACCGGCCTGGCCTTCACCTGGGCGGTTTTCCGCCGCGGCCTGCTGGATCTGATGCCGATGGTGCGCGGCCTGGTGCTGGAGCACATGGAGGACGGCGTCATCGTTTTGGATCTGCACGGACGCATCGCCGATATCAACCCCGCCGCTCACGTCATGTTCAACCTGCCCATGAACCGCGCTATCGGCCTGGATGCGCAAAAGATTCTGCCCGTGGACCTGGCGCAAAACCTCACGGATGCCACCTGGACCGAGATCGAGCTTAACCAGCGCCAGTACGAACTGCGCTATACCCCCCTGTATTGGTCGCCCGATTCGCGCGCAGGCACGCTGCTGATCCTCCACGATGTCAACGACCGGCACAACCTGGATATGCTCTTCCAGCAAGAGCGCGAGCTGTTCCTGGGCGGGCCGGTGGTAGTGTGGCGGCAAATTGGCAACGCCGCCGCCGGACAAATGTACGTCTCGGCCAACATCTCGCAGTTTGGGTACAGCGCCGATGAGTTCATCAGCGGCAAGCGCGAATATTTCAGCCTCATCCCGCCCAGCGACCGTGAACGCATTCGCAAGAACGCCCAAGAATTGATCCTCTCCGGCGCCAATTTTTACGAGCAGGATTACCCCATCCTCACCGCCGAGGGCGAGCAGCGCTGGGTTCACGACTACACCCACGTGGTGCGCACCGCGGATGGGCGCGTGCTGCTGTACGACTGGTACATGATGGATGTGACCGCCCAAAAGCAGGCCGAAGAAGCCGCCCAGCATGCCCGCCGGGTGGCCGAAGCCCTGCGCTCCGCGGGTGAAGTCCTCAACGCCACCCTTAATTTCGAACAGGTGCTGGATCACATTCTGGATCAGGTCTCCACCGTGATGGAGTACCACATCGGCAATGTGTTCCTCTCCCTGGACGGCCACGCCTACCCCGTGCGCACGCGTTTTCACTGTGAGATCCCCCCCGCCGTCCGCGCCGATGTGGAAACCAAAGGGTATGAAATCAGCAAAACCGATAACTTCCGCACCATGCTCGAAAGCGGGCAGCCGCTCATCATCCCCGATATCAACACCTTCCCCGGCTGGGTGCATACCGAAGGCTCACGCCTGTTCAATTCCTGGGCTGGCTGTCCCATCCTCTCCCGCGGCCAGCTTTTGGCCATTTTCTCTCTGGCCAACACGCAACCCAACGCCTACTCACAGAAAGACGCCGAAGCCCTGGCCGTCTTTTCCAACCAGGCCGGCCTGGCCCTGGAAAACGCCCGCCTCTACGAAGCCGCCCAACAGCGCGCCGCCGAAGCCGAAACCCTGCGCAAGGCCGGTGAGGGCGTGGCTGCGCTGGAGCTGGAAGCCGCCATCCAGCAAATTCTGGATCAATTGACCCATGTGGTGCCCTACGACACCGCCTCGGTGCAGCTGCTTAAAGACGATTACACCGAAATCGTCGGCCAGCGCGGCTTTACCAACCCAGAGGATGTACTCGGTCTGCGTTTTCCGGTGTTGGGCGATAACCCCATGCAGCAGGTGTTTAAAACCCGCCGGCCTTCCATCTTTAACCAAATCAAGCACGTCTATCCAGAAATTTTCCACCAGTCTCCCCATAACCACATTGAATCCTGGCTGGGTGTGCCGCTGATGATTCAGGATAAGATGATCGGCGCCCTCACCCTCGACAGCACCAACCCCGCCGGTTACACCCCCGACCACGCCCGCCTGGCCCAGGCCTTTGCCAACCAGGTGGCCATCGCCCTGGAAAAAGCCCGCCTGTACACCGAGATGGAAGCCGCCCGCGATCAGGCCGAAGAAGCCGACCGCGCCAAGACTTCCTTCCTGGCGATGATGAGCCACGAGCTGCGCACCCCCATGAACGGCATCCTCGGCATGGTGGAGGTGCTGTACCACACCCCCCTGGATGTGGTGCAGCAGGAGTATTTGCAGTACATCCGCCTCAGCTCCGAATCCCTGCTGGCCATCCTCAACGATGTGCTCGATTTCTCGCGCATCAACGCCGGGCATATGCAGTTGGAATACCGCGATTTCCAACCCCGCGCCGTCATTCAAGACGCCCTCGGCCTGGCCACGCTGAACGCCTACGATAAAGGCCTGGAGCTGATCGGCGACCTGGACCCTTCGCTGCCCGAGGTCGTTTGCGGTGATGAAACCCGTCTCAAACAGGTGCTGCTCAACCTGATCTCCAACGCGGTCAAGTTCACCGACCAGGGCGAAGTCTGCGTGCGCGCCTGGGCCGAAATGCAGCCAGACGGCGCCCCCACCCTGCATTTTTCCGTGCGCGACACCGGCATCGGCCTGCCCGCCGATCGAATCCCCAACTTGTTTGAGCCCTTCGTCCAGGCGGATTCCTCCACCAGCCGCCGCTACGGCGGCACCGGCCTGGGGCTTTCCATCTGCCGCGGCATTTGTGAGCGCATGGGCGGGCGCATCTGGGTGGATCAAACCGCGCCGGTGGGCTCCACCTTCCGTTTTTATGTGCAGGTTCATCCCGCCGCTTCGCAGGAGCTTTCCGCGCCCCCACCCCAGGATCTAGTGGGCCGCGTTATCGCCGGGGTGGTGCCCAACGCCTCGCAGCGCACCGCCCTGGCGCGTGAACTGGGCGGGTTGGGGCTGCGCGTCAGCCTGGTCGAATCCATCCCCCAACTGCATCAGGAAGTGCTGGATCCGGTCAATTTTCAGCCGGATTTCCTCCTGATGGACGCCGCTCTCAGTCAGGGCTTCACCAAAATCCTGCCGCCCAACTGGAATGCCCCCGCCCCGGCTCTGCTGTGGCTGGCCCCCCTGGGTTGGGACGCCCGCAAAACCGGTGCCTTGGGCGGAGTCTTGATGCAGAAACCCCTGCGGCGCACGCAGATGATCGCGGCCCTGCGCCAGGCCCGGCAAGGCCCCCCCTCCGCCGCTGCGCCCGCGCCTGCCGAAGCCCCCGCGCCGCCCCCCACCCACCCGCTGCGTATCCTGCTGGTCGAAGATCACACCATCAACCAGAAGATCGCCCTGCTGCTCCTGCAGCAGCTCGGCCACCGCGCCGACGCCGTTGGCAACGGTCAGGAAGCCCTTCAGGCCCTCAACCTGCGTTCCGCTGCGGGACTGCCCTATCATCTGGTGCTGTTGGATATTGAAATGCCCGTCATGGACGGCTGGGAAACCGCTCAGCGCATCCGCGCCGATCTACCCCCCGCTCACCAGCCCATCCTCTCCGCCATGACCGCCCACACCCTCTCCGGTGAACGCGAGCGCAGTTTGGCGGTGGGCATGGACGCCTATCTGGCCAAGCCCATCCGCATGGAAGAGCTGACCGCCGTGTTGGAAAACGCCCAGCGCCGGGCCGAACAGATGGACGCCGTCCCCAGCGATTCCGCCCGTCTGGTGGACCCCGCCGCCCTGCAATCCTGGATCAACACCCTGGGGGCGGGATCGGTTTCGCGCCTGGGCGACATTGTGAATCTCTTCCTGGAAGATACCCCCCGTCAGACCGAGGCCATCCGTCAGGCCGCCGAGGCGGAAGATTGGAAAACCGCCCGCCGCCTGACGCACACCCTCAAATCCTCCTGCCGCAACCTGGGCGCGCCCGCCGCCG
This sequence comes from Levilinea sp., assembly GCA_036751735.1. Classification (GTDB taxonomy): domain Bacteria; phylum Chloroflexota; class Anaerolineae; order Anaerolineales; family Anaerolineaceae; genus Levilinea. Next base: position 11,578 of record DAIOUB010000082.1, read on the forward strand.
CCGAGTCCCTGGCCCAAATGGAAGCCCTGGCCAGCCAATTGGAACACCTGGAACCCCAGGCGGATGCCGCCGCCTTCCACCAGCGGCTCCAGCAGTTACAGGCCAGCCTGCCCGATCTGCTGACCCAAATGGCCAACCTGCGCGATCAATTGGGATTGAACCCGGGCGCGAGCGAATAGTAGGCCGGCCGGTTACTCCCCCGTAAAGGGCACGCCCACCGAGGGCAAAGCCCCCAGCCCATCCAGCAGCCCTGCCGTCAGCGCGCGCGCCCCGGCCGTCAGCGCTTTCGGGTCCAGCTCTGGTGAAAGCTGCCGCGCCCCCACCGGCGCGCCGAACACCAGGCGAATGTGAATGGGCCAGCGGTCCCGCGCCAAGAGCTGCACCAACAGCTGCAGAAAAGCCGCCGTGCGCTGGCGCGCCTTGGGCGGCCTGCGCTCCCGCACAATAAACGACTGCACCGCCTGCGGGCTGACGATCCCCGTCAGGGCTGCCGGAACCAGGCGCGTTTCGGGGACCTTGTGCAGATACACCCCCGTGCTGGCCGACCAGCGCTCCAAAAATTCCACCGCCCCAGGCGTCACCCCTGGGTCCGGCTCCATCTGCCCCGCCGGAAAGACGATCACCGCCTGCCCGGCCTGCAGACGGCTGACCACCTGGCGAATACCCGTGAAATAACCGGCCGAATCTGCGCTCAGGTACAGCACAGCCGGTGAAACGTGGGGCATGGCCTGCAGAAAGGGCTGCGGGTTGCTCAGCACGCACACATCCGGCCGCCGCATGTGCGCCAGCACAGCCAAAAGCTCCAGCCCGCCGGGATGATTAGCCGTGATCAGCACCGGCCCCTCAGCGGGGATGCCCTCGGCCCCCTGAGCTGTGCAGCTCGTCGCCAGGCGTTCCAACAGCACCTCACCCGCCGCATGCAGCCCGCGCTGCCCGGCTTCTGCGTCTGCCTGGGCCAACAGCCGCGCCATGCGCATCACCCCCGGCCGCACCAACAATCGCGCCAGGCGGTAAGGCAGCCCCGGCGGGCGCAGCCCCATCCCGCCCAGCACCTCCCGGCTCACAATTTGGGCCAAATCTGCCACCCTGGCCTGGGGTTCAACCGTCTCCGTTTGCGTCATGCCCACATTCTACCCGGTCCGGCCCAGATGTGTGAATTTTGACCAAATTCTGCATGCTTTGTTATACTTATCTCACCCCAGCCAACCCCTGGGCCAACCATCATGAGCCTGCAAATCCTGTTTGAAACCGCCCCCACCCCCAGCACCGCCCGCATGTTACAGCCCAACCTGCTGCGCGAAATGCAGCTGCTTGCCCGCCGTCTGGGTCTGCGTTGGGTAGAATGGGGGCCAGGCGAAGCGGGGGTCGAGTTTTGTCCCGGCGGCACCCTGTATGTGGCCCAAACCGCGGGCGGGCTGCGCGGTTCGGCCCAAAGCAGCGCGGCCGGGCCGGGCTTTCACAAAGCCGCCGCCGATTTCCTACTGACCTACAGCCGTCAGGCCTGGGTGGAGCTGCGCGTGCAGGATGAGACCGGCTTTTGGGAGCTGCGCGATTTCGGCGCCCTGCGCCAGCAATTTTTCACCTGGCTGCGCGACATGCTTTACACCCTCACCCAGGTGCAGCCGGGCGCTTCGGGCATCCATGTCAACTTCCCCACCGACGCCTGGTATCCCGCCCGCCGCGAAGGCATCTGCACCCCGCTGGGCGTGCTTTCCGCCGCGGAAGTCCCCGCCCTGCTGGCCGCCCCATCCGTCAGCGCCCTGGCCCAGCAGTTCTTCGTCTGGCCCAATGTGGAACGCGACGCCCTCTACCACCGCAACGCCGCCCTGTGGCTGCTGTGGAACGACTGCACCTGGACTGCACCCCGCACCCCGCT
>DAIOUB010000083.1:0-13134 GCA_036751735.1 Levilinea sp.
GGCCTACTCCCGCGTGGTCACCGATTACTGCACCTTCGCCTGGCTGTGCGACGTCTTCGTGCTGCCGCAGGCCCGCGGCCAGCAGCTGGGCAAACATCTCATTAAAGCCGTCACAGCTCACCCGGCGCTGAAGGTGAAGAATTTTCTCCTGGCCACCAGCGACGCCCACGGCCTCTACGAGCGCTACGGCGGCTTTGCCCCCCTGGACAAACCGGAGAAGTGGATGATCAAACACGCCGCGGGGTGAGCGCGGCGCGGGTGTTTTCAGACTGAGTTGAGACTAATGACCGCTGGAATATGTGCGGTTGCCTTCCAAGATAAAGCGCAGCCGCACCAAATACTGCCCAATCGCCAGATTGACAGGCCGCCCTTCGGCATTGAAGGAAATGCGCGTGCGCAGCAGCACCGGCATACCCGAAGCCACGTTGAGCAGTTTGGCCTCGCGCGGCTCAATCGCCACGGGGATGATGATATCCTCGGCCCGCGTGATGGTCATGCCAAAGCGCTTGACCATCACATAATAGGTGGACTGCTCCAAACCGGTCTCCTGAAACATGTCCCGCTCCAGGCCCGCAAAGTATTTCATGGGCGCATACCATTTTTCCAGCACCATCGGCTGGCCATCCACGTAGCGGATGCGCTCCATCATCGCCACCATTTCCCCCGGTGACAATTCCAACCCCGTTCGCGCCGCTTCCGGCACAGCGATCTGCTTAAATTCCAGAATCTTGGTGCGCAGGGTTAAATTGCTGGACATGATTTCGCCCGTGAAGCTGTTTAACCCGTGCAGGGTGGACTCAAACTGCCGCGTGGACACGGTGGTGCCTTTCGAGCGCCGCCGCTCCAAGAGACCCGCGTACACCATATCGGCGATGGCCTGCCGGATGGTAGCCCGGCTGACATTGAACCGCCGCTGTAATTCCAATTCTGTGGGGATATAATCGCCGGGCTGATATTTGCCCGTTTCAATCTCTCTGCGCAAAATTTGCGCTACCTGGTAATACAGGGGGATGGGCGTGTCGCGGTTGATCTCGGCGGATCCGGTGAAGTTGACCATGATTACCACCTTGCTGAACGCAGAAGTCTCTGCTGTGGGCGTGCGGCAGCTTTAAGGCTGCTCCGGCACAAATTCATCACTCAAAAAGACCGAATCCACAATACCGACAATCACCGACATCACGCACGCATCTGGGTTTTTCAGCACCTGCCGCGCCCCGTTGCCTTCGCGGTTAATCAGCACCGTGTCCCCAATCCCGGCCTGCGAGGCGTCCAGCGCGATGAAATCGCCTTCGGGTTCTTCACCCCCAAACGCCAAAGGCTGCACCACCAGCAGCCGCCGGTGTTTATAATCCGCATGGCTGATGGTGGTCACCACCGTACCGACAACTTTGGCCAGGATCATCGCGCCTCTCTCATGTCAGCGGGTTCCAACCCGCCCGCACCCGCAGGTCAATCTCACCGTCCGGGCGCACGTTCAGCTCGTCCACAATGCCCACCAGGGCCAGATCCACCGGCACGAACTTGACCTCCGGCATGGCCAGTGAGGCCTCGCGCGAACGCACCATCACGCACAAATCCTCCGGCCCGGCCTGCACCACATCCACCGCCACCTGCAGCGCGCCCAGCGGCTTCAGGTGCTTATCCAGCGGCTGAACGACCAGCAGCTTCAGCCCCTCGGTGCCGGGGTATTTCATGGTGCAGATGGCCGTGCCCTTGACGCGTCCGAATAACATGGCAGCCTACGCAATGCCCGTGCTTTTCAGCACGCGGTTAATGATGGCATCCAACAGGGCCGCATCCACCTGCCCGCCCAGGCGCGCCGTCACCGCGCTGCGAATGCGCTGGCGCAGTTCCTCCGGGTTCACCTTGGCGCCCGCCGTCACCGAGGGCAGCCCCGCCGGGGTGCGGTACAAATCGCTGAAATCGGGCGGTGCGGTCATGCGCGGCGCGGCCGTCCCGCTGGGGGCGCTGCCGCTGGCCGGGGTCTTCGCCTTGGAAAGGTAAGGGCGAATGGGAGCGCTGGGCGGGGTGTCCACCTTCTGGATCAGCTGCACGCCCAGGCGGCGCGCTTTTTCGTACGCCAGTTCGGTGAGCACCACATCTTCCGTCACCTCCAGCGACATGACCCCGCTCTTGGCCAGGTTCTCAATATCCACTTCTGTGAAAAACTCTTTTGGCATTGTCTGCCCTCCTGCCCAGCCTTATGCGCCTTCGCGGCCTTCCAGGCTTTCCAACGCGCGAATGGCCGCATCGCGAGCGGTCACAATTTCGGCTTCGCTGCCCGACAGCCACATGCGCCCGAAGCGGCCCACCGAAGAAACATGCACGATCTTGATGCTGGCTTTCTTCTCGGCTTCGTTGCAGGCGTAATTAATGTACGCCGCGGGGGCGCATTCCAACACCAGCATGGTCTCGCCCGGCACCAGCATGCTCCCGCGCCGGAAGCGGTTCAAAAGCTGCGACTGGTACGGGTCAATGCGCGTGATCACCTGGGTGGAAACCACCTGAGGCCGGATGCGGTCTTCGGCGCGCAGGCCCAGGCGCGAAAGTACCACATCGCCCGCTTCCAAAACCGCCGCCTGGTTGTGCGAATGCACTTCGAACATGCCAAATTCGCGTTCCACAATCTGCGCGCCCGGTTTGGCTTCGGTGGCCTTCACGGCGATATCCACCACGCGGAAAACTTCGTTGCCCGGCGCCATCTCCACATACAAGGCAGCCATGCCTTCGGTGGGCAGGTCGCCCTGCGTCACCGTGCCCACAAAGGCGGCATACTGCGCCTGCATACGGTCTAAGAAACAATAACATCGCAGTTGAAAGGAATCACCCATATCGTTTTCTCCTTCACGTTCTCTTACGGTCAGGCTGCCGGATCGTGCCAGGCCATTCCCAGAGGGGTCACAAACACCGGGTGGCTGGGGATGGTGGTGCGCACGCCGGTGTACTGCTCCACCACCCGCGCCATGCCCTGAAAGGCACTGCTGCCGCCCACCAGGGTGATCTGCTCCACCGCCCGGCCCTCAATATGGCGGGCGGTGATGCTGGCCACCTTTTCCATCACCGGCCGCACCAACGGGAACAGCCGCGCGTGCTGGCTGGGCTGCACCTTCAACGCCTCGGCTTCCTCAAAGGGAATGTTCAGCGATCCAGCGATCACCAGCGAAAAATGCGTGCCGCCCGTGGCCTCGTCGGCGGTGTACACCACCTGGCCGTCTTCAATCACCGCCACACCCGTGGTGCCGCCGCCCACATCCACAATCGCTCCGCGGTGCAGCTTCAGCACGTTGTTGGCGGCGCTGGGTTCGTCCACCAGGCCGGTGCATTCCAGGCCAGCGGATTCCAGCACATGCCCCGTGGCGCGCACCTCAGCCGCAGGAACCCCAGGCGGGTAGCCCGTGGCGGCGTGGGTCAATTCCCGCCCCAGGCGCCGCTCCACGCGGGCTTTCATCCCGCGCAGCAGGTCGGTGGCGCCGATAAAGTCCACCACCAGGCCGTCGCGCACCACCTGGGCAAACTGCCACTCCCCGGCCAGGGGGGTGCCGTCTTCATCCAGCACCACCAAAACCAGGTAAGCCGTCCCCAGGTCCACACCCACCTTCAAGCGCCGCCCGCCGTCCAAATCCAACGGGGGGGCGCTTTCCGAGAGGCTGCGGTGCAGGATGACAGTTTCCGCCTGGGCCAGGTAGGCTTCCAGGCTCAGGCCGGTACCCACCGGCGTCGCGTTCATGGCGCTCACACGCGCTGCCGCTTATTTCTTCTCAGTGCCGCGTCCGCCGATGGCTCCCTTGGAGCTCTGCGGCAGGATCATTTCCACATCCTGGTGAGGCCGCGGGATGACATGCACCGAAACCAGCTCGCCCACGCGCTTGGCCGCCGCAGCGCCCGCATCCGTGGCCGCTTTCACCGCGCCCACATCCCCGCGCACCATCACGGTCACAAACCCGCCGCCCACATATTCCGAGCCGATCAGCACCACATTGGCCGCCTTCACCATCGCATCCGCAGCCTCGATCGCGCCCACCAAACCGCGGGTCTCGACCATTCCTAAAGCAATCAACGAAGTATCCTGAGCCATTTTGTTTTCCTTTCCTTTTCTAATGTCCTGACTTCTGGTTGATGATCGTTTTATTCCTTACTGCCCAAAATTTCGTTCAACACCTGCCGCACAGCCTGTTCCAGCTCATCCGGGCCGGGGCCGCTGGGTTTTTCTCCGGGCAGCAGGGCTTCCATCGGGGGCGTCACCATTTCATAGGCCAGACGCTTGATGTTCATCAGATGATAGGCGGTCACGTTGTCGCCGGTGATTGAGCCGCCAATTCCGCCCGACCCCAGGGTCAGCGCCGGCATCAAACCGGTGGTAAAGCCGATCGCGCCCAGCGTGCCCATGGTGTTGACCAAAATGCGGAACACGGGTTTTTCCAGGCCAAAGGCCAGAATCACCTGTTCGTCGGTGGCGTGGATGATCTGCGTGTGCCCGCGCCCGCCGGTTTCAATCAGGGCGATGGAAGTTTCGCAGCCCTGTTCCCACCCATTCACATCGTACCAACCCAGCACCGTGGTCAGCTTTTCGTGCGAAAGCGGCTCGCTGCGGCCCACGTTCTTCAGGCGCGTCACCAAAACACGGGTGCCTTCCGGCACGCGGAAACCCGCGTAAGCCGCCAGGTACGGGGCGGGCTTGCCCACCGTGGCGGTGTTCATGCTGCCGTCCGGGTGGAACAACGCCTTGCGCAGCAGGTCGGTTTGGGCCTCATCCGTAAAGTAGGCCCCCTCGGCCTGCATCAGCTGCGCCAGTTTCTGCGCGATGGGCTGGTCTGCCACCACCGCCTGTTCCGTGGCGCAGATGGTGGAGCAGTCAAACGCCTTGCTGGCGGTGATGTAGCGCGCCGCCTTTTCCACATCCGCCGAGCGGTCCACATACACAGGCACGTTCCCCGGCCCCACCCCATAGGCAGGCTTTCCGGTGGAATGCGCCGCCCGCACCATGGGCGTGCCGCCGGTCGCCAAAATCAGCGCCGTGCGTTTGTTGGTCATCAGTTCCTGCGTGCCCTGCAGCGAAATCTGCGTCATGCAGCCGATCAGCCCGCGGGGGGCGCCCGCGCGCTCAGCCGCCTGCGCCATCACCTGGACGGCTTCCAGCGTGCAGCGCGCCGCCGAAGGGTGCGGGGCCAGGAGGATGGCGTTGCGCGCCTTGACGGAGATCAAGATCTTATACAGTGCGGTGGATGTGGGGTTGGTGGACGGAACCAGGGCCGCGATGACGCCCATCGGCCAGGCAATTTCCACCACCCGCCGCGCCGGATCGTTACGCACCACCCCTACCGTGCGCAGGTCGCGGATGCTTTCCCACACTACACGCGAGCCGAATTCATTCTTGATCTTTTTATGCGCCGCCACACCGTAGCCGGTTTCTTCGTGGGCCATGCGCCCCAGGCGTTCGGCGGCCTGAAAGCCCGCTTCGGCCATCGCCGCGCACACCCGGTCCACGTCTTCCTGCGAAGCCTTCGCCCACACCTTCCAGGCGTCGAAAGCAGCGTTGACCAAATCCCGCGCTTCTTGTATGGATGCCAGATCTTTATCCAGGGCCATAATTTACCCTTCAGGACTTGCGAAAAACGACTTTACCGTCAACTTCCAGCGAATCAATCACCGACATAATCACCGCGTCCACCGGGGTGTCTTTGGTCTGGGTGGTCTGGCGGGCACTGGAGCCGGCACAGGTCAGCACCAAATCGCCCACCCCGGCGTCCACCGTGTCCACCGCCACGTAGGGTTTCCCCACCGCTTCGCCAAATTCATCTGTCTGCCGCACGATCAGGAGCTTTTTGCCGTGCAGCTTTTCATCTTTGATCGTGGATACCGTCGTGCCAATCACGCGGGCAATCAGCATGGTTGCGCCTCCAGAGTTCTAATAACTTTTACCAGCCGCCGGGGCTGCCGCCGGTTTTTCGGCTTCGCCAGCTCCGCCCGCCTGCACAATTTTCACACTGGCGCTGGCCCCAATTCGGGTGGCGCCCGCCTTCACCATCGCCTCGGCGTCCTGCGTGGTGCGAATGCCGCCGGAGGCCTTCACCCCCACATTCGGCCCCACCGCCTTGCGCATCAATTCAATATCATGCACGGTGGCCCCGCCGGTGGAGAAACCGGTGGAGGTCTTCACAAAATCGGCTCCCGCTTCTTTGGAAAGCAGCGAGGCCAGCACTTTCTCTTCGTCGTTCAGCAGGCAGGTTTCCAGGATGACCTTCACCAAAGCCCCGCGCGCATGGGCGGTCTGCACCACACCGCGGATATCCTTGGCTACCAGCTCCAAATCGCGCGCTTTGACCGCGCCGATGTTAATCACCATGTCAATTTCGGTCGCGCCGTGATCCAGCGCGTTTTGGGTTTCAAAGGCCTTCACCTCGGCCGGGGTGGCCCCCAGGGGGAAGCCGATCACCGTGCACACCTTGACGCTCGTCCCGCGCAGCAGCTCAGCGCACAGCTTGACCCAGGTAGGGTTCACGCACACCGAGGCAAAGCCGTGTTTGCGCGCCTCAAAGCACAGCTGCCCCACCTGGTCGGGGGTGGCGTCGGGTTTCAGCAGGGTGTGGTCAATCATCTTCGCCAGGCTCTGATCCTGGGGGATGATGCCCACAGTGGAGCTGAGGCGCTCAGCCCCTGCGCTGACCACATGCCCGGCTTTGTCAAAGCAGGTGCGCACGCAGATGCCGGCCGAGCAGTCCATCGTGCAGCAGCTGGCCCCTTCGGGCAGCGCGCCCTTCTGCTGGCTTTCGGCAATGGCCACCAGCACCTCGCGGGTGATGATTTCAACCAGGGTCTCAATCGTTTTCGGATCCGGATTCATCCAGGCAGCCCTCTCACTTAAAGTATTGCTTTTCCACAGCGATGATCTTGTTCACGCGTCCGGCGTGCCGTCCGCCGCCAAAATCCGTCGCCAGCCAAATTTTCAAAATGCGCCGGGCCAAATTGACCCCGATCAAGCCCGCCCCCAGGGTGAGCACATTGGCGTCGTTGTGTTCGCGGCTGTTCACGGCGCTGGCGTCGTCATAGCACATCGCGGCGCGCACGCCCGGCACCTTATTGGCCACCATGCAGCTGCCGATGCCGGCTCCGTCAATCATCACCCCGCGCCAGGCCTTGCCCGTGCTCACCAGGCGCGCCACTTCGGCGGCAAAATCGGGGTAATCCACCGCGTCTTTGCCCTGGGTGCCCACGTCAATCACCTCGTACCCCAGCTCCGCCAGGTCCTTTTTCAGCACATCCTTCAGGTCAACCCCCCCGTGGTCGGCCCCAATAGCCACCACACTGCGCCCAACCACAGGTTTGGCGCTGGGCTGCGGGGCAGCCGCGGGCGCGGCCCCCATGTTCTGGGCGACCACCCGGCGGACAATTTCCTGAATTTCAGCTTCTGAAATGGGACACACGGCGGCTTTCCTGCACAGCGAAGGATGGGGTTGGCAAGGTAAAACGCGAGTCAGGGAAAACGGCAAAGCGTACAGCTTCGTACTTATGATAATACCTGCGTTTCCAAATGTCAAGCGAAAATTATTGCTTTCGTATGTACGTACATACGGACATTTTTAGCTGGAGAAAAAGCTGGCGGGGTTTCCCGCCAGCTTTCCAGTTTCATGTACTGCTCTAGCGTTTCAGCGCGTCCCAACCCGCGTAGCGCGCCGTGTCGCCCAATTCGGCTTCGATGCGCAGCAGCTGGTTGTACTTGGCCACGCGGTCTGAGCGCGCCGGGGCGCCGGTCTTGATCTGGCCCATGTTCAGGGCCACGGCCAGGTCGGCGATGGTGGAATCTTCGGTCTCGCCCGAGCGGTGCGAGGTGACCGCCCGCCAGCCAGCCCGGTGGCAGGTTTCCACAGCTTCGATGGTCTCGGTCAGCGAGCCAATCTGGTTCAATTTGACCAGCAGCGCGTTGCAGGCTTTTTCGCGGATGCCGCGGCGGACGCGTTCCGGGTTGGTCACCAGCAGGTCGTCGCCCACGATCTGGAGCTTGCTGCCCAGTTCGGCGGTCATCAGTTTCCAGCTGTCCCAGTCGTCCTGGGCCAGGCCGTCTTCGATGGACACGATCGGGAATTGGGTGACCCAATTCTGCCAGAACGCCACCATCTCCTCGCCGGTCAGCATCTTGCCTTCCTTGCGCAGGTTGTAGCGTTTGCTTTCTTCGTCATACAGTTCCGAGGCGGCCGGGTCAAGGGCAATGCACACCTGTTCGCCGGGTTTGTAGCCGGCTTTGACGATGGCTTCCAAAATCACTTCCACCGCTTCCACATTGGCCTTCAGGGCCGGGGCGTAACCGCCCTCATCGCCCACCAGGGTGGCGTAGCCGCGGGCTTTCAAAACGCCCTTGAGCGCGTGGTAAATTTCCGCGCCCCAGCGCACGCCTTCGGCAAAGGAGGTCGCACCCAGCGGCATGACCATGAATTCCTGCGCGTCGGTGGACTGCCAGGCGGTGTGCGCGCCGCCGTTGAGGATGTTCATCATCGGCACGGGCAGCACATGCGCATACACGCCGCCGATATAGCGGTAGAGGGGCAGGCCCAGGCAGGCCGCCGCGGCCTTGGCCACCGCCAGGCTGGTGCCCAAAATGGCGTTGGCGCCCATCTTTTCTTTGTTCTGGGTGCCGTCCAGCTCCAGCATGGTCATGTCAATGGCCATCTGGTCCACGGCGTCCATGCCGATGATGCCTTCGGCCAGGGTGGAATTGACATTTTCCACGGCCTTCAGCACGCCCTTGCCCAGGTAACGGCCTTTGTCGCCGTCGCGCAGTTCCAGGGCCTCATAAATGCCCGTGGACGCCCCCGAAGGCACAGCCGCCCGCCCCCAGCTGCCGTCTGCCAGGATGACTTCCACTTCCACGGTCGGATTGCCGCGGGAATCCAGAATTTCTTGTGCAATTACTGATTCAATGATTGTGTCCATCGTTAGCCTCTCAACGTTTTGTTCGCTGTCGCCAGCGATTGAATGCCAGAATCGTTACCTTAGTAGTATAAACCATTTTCCCAGGTTCGCCGAGTCTCACGCCCGGTAGGGAATGCCGGCCCGGTCGCAGGCCGCGCGGATGAAGGCCAGGAAGAGCGGGTGCGGGCGGTTGGGGCGCGACAGAAATTCGGGGTGGAACTGCGTGGCCAGCATGAAGGGATGGTCGGCCAGTTCCACAATTTCCACCAGACGCCCATCCGGCGACAGCCCCGAAAAGCGCATGCCCTTGGCCGCAAACGCTTCGCGGTAAGCGTTGTTAAACTCAAAGCGGTGGCGGTGGCGTTCTTCCACCTGCGTCTCCTGATAGGCGGCCGCCGCGATCGTCCCGGGCTGCAGCTCGCAGGGGTACAGCCCCAACCGCATGGTGCCGCCCATGTCGCTGATGGTGCGCTGGTCGGGCATCAGATCAATCACCGGATGGGGCGTGGCGCGGTCAAACTCGGTGGAGTTGGCCTGGTCATTGCCCAAAATCTCGCGCGCAAATTCGGTCACCATCAGCTGCATGCCCAGGCACAGGCCGAAATAAGGCACCTGATGGGTGCGGGCGTAATGGGCCGCCTGAATTTTGCCCTCAATGCCGCGGCTGCCAAAGCCCCCCGGAACCAGAACCCCCGAAACGCTTTCCAGCACATCCCAGGAGCGCCCCTTTTCCAGGTCGGCGGAATGTACCCACTGTAAATCCAGCTCCACCCCCAGGTGCAGGGCGGCGTGCTTCAGCGCCTCGCGCACGCTGATGTAGGCGTCGTGCAGCTCCACATACTTGCCCACCAGCGCCACGCGCACGCTGGGCTTATCGCGCCGCACCTCGTCCACCAGCCAGCGCCATTCGCTCCAATCCGGCCGGGCGCGCGCCGTCAGCCCCATGCGCTCCAGGATGTAATCGGCCATGCCCTCGGCTTCGATCAGCAGGGGAACTTCATACAGCACTTCCGCCGTCACCATGGGGATCACCGCCCGTTTGTCCACGTCGCAGAACAGAGCCATCTTCTCGCGCAGACTGGCATCCACAGGGTGATCCGAGCGGGCCACGATCATATCCGGCGAAATACCGATGGAGCGCAGTTCGCGCACCGAGTGCTGGGTGGGCTTGGTTTTCAGTTCGGCCGTGGCGGCAATGTAGGGCAGCCAGGTGACGTGCACATAAAAGGTGTTGTCGCGCCCCAAATCGGTGCGCAGTTGGCGCAAGGCTTCCAGGAAGGGCAGCGATTCGATGTCGCCCACCGTGCCGCCCACCTCCACCAGCACAATTTCAGCGCTGGTGGCTTTGGCCACCAGCCCAATGCGGCGCTTGATTTCATTGGTGATGTGCGGAATCACCTGAATGGTGCCGCCCAGATAATCGCCTTTGCGCTCTTTGCCAATCACCTCGGCGTACACCTGGCCGGTGGTGATGTTGCACACCCGGCTCAGGCGGATGTCAATGAAGCGCTCGTAGTGGCCCAAATCCAGGTCGGTCTCGGCGCCGTCATCCAACACGAAGACTTCGCCGTGCTGGTAGGGGCTCATCGTGCCCGGGTCCACGTTGATGTAGGGGTCCAGCTTTTGCACGGCCACCTTAAACCCGCGCTCTTTCAGGGCGCGTCCCAAAGCCGCCGCCGTGACTCCCTTGCCGACCGAGCTGACCACACCGCCCGTGAAAAAGATGTATTTCGTCGTCATCCCTCACACTCCTTTGCCGGCTCATCGCCCGCAGCACCGCCGTTTATAGGGCTAAAAAAGAAGCAGGGAGGGCCGTTTTACGGCACCTCCCCGCTGAGTGGTTCGGCGTTAATGTTTAAACCACATTGGATGTTCCAACGGTTCAATCATACGCGTCAACATCACCTATCAAACCGGCCTGATATCCAGCGTTCCCTTTGTACCAGGCCGGCTGCAATGTGTTCAACTCAAAAAGAACAACGTTTTCGCTGAAACCCAGTGATTTCTTCCCGAAAGGCGTTCAGGTCGAAATTTTACGCTATGCCCAGGAGAGACTTGGTGGTGTAGAACAGTTCCACAACATCCAAACGAGCCAGATTTATTCCTGGCGCGCTTTGCCGTCCAACGTGCGCGAGAGGATGTCCATCTGTTCCTGCGTCACGTTCTTGCCCTTGCGCCCTTTTTCCTGGCGTTTCTGCTTGGCGCGTTCCATAGCTTCGCGGAAAGCATATTCCAGAGCCGTCGGGTCGCTTTCGGTAGGCTGCGGTTCTTCGATATTCAGATTAAATTCGCCATTTTCCGAATCGCGCTGCTTGCGGGCCTTCTTGGGGCGGCGCGCAGTCTGGCCAGCCGCGGCGGCCGAAGCGCTGGCAAACCGTTCGCGCGACTGCGAAGCCGGGCGGGCCGGTTCGGGTTCGGGTTCGGGTTCGGGCTGCAGAGCTTTCATGGAAAGCTTAATCTGCTTCTTGCGGCGGTTGACTTCCAAGACCTCGGCGTCAATTTCGTCGCCTTCCTTGACCACATCCGAAGGCTCGCGCACGTAGCCGTGGGCCATTTCGCTGATGTGCACCAGACCCGGGCGTTCCGCGCCGATTTCTACAAACGCGCCGAACTTCTCCAGACGCACCACCGTGCCGTGCACCGACATACCCTTCTTGATCTCGCGCCATTCGAGATCCAGGGGCTTGATCATGGTCAATTCGATATGATCATCCTTGACCTTGCGCACCCACACGTCCACCTGCTGCCCAACCTGGAGGATGTCCTCCACGCGGTGCAGGGTGACGCCTTCGGGGGCTTCAATCTGCGAAATGTGAATCACAGCCGGCTGGCCAACGCCAATGTCAATCAGCGCCCCCGCCAGGCTGACTTTTGCCACCGTTCCGGTGAAGTGCGTTTTCAGTTTCACTTCCGCCGTCTCGTTGGTCTCGTTCATACTTACATCCATAGCACCACTCTCCCTAGGTAAATTTCAGCAAAACGAGATTATACCCCCCGACGGGGAAACTGTCAATTAACCGGCGCAGATCGGCCAAAACTCATCCTTTCTCGCGCCGCAGCCTTCCTTAAGACTCACCCACCGGCCCATCATCCAGGCGGTGCCCCACCCGAAAGCTGATCATGCCCACCAGCAGCGGCAGCCAAAAGGTCACCCCGCGGTAGCTCAGGGTGATGATGGTGGCGGCGTCCAGCGGCACCAGCAGGGTTTTCATCACCAGCACCAGCACGCCTTCCACAATCCCAATCCCCGCCGGGGTGGGCGAAACGATCACGAACAGATAGCCGATACCAAAGCTGCCAAAGATGGTGCCCGCCGTGAAGGGCACATCAAAGGCCAGGAACATCAGCGTCAGAATGGACAGGTGCAGGGCCTTGTTGCTGAGGGCCAGCAGCAGCGGGCGGACCAGCAGACGCGGCTCACCGCGCAGGGCCTGAATGCCCTCGGCGATCTCATGCGCAAAGGTGTACGCGCGGCTCTCTTCCACAAAGGGGCGCTTGCGGCTGAAGGGCCGCGCCGCATAGTTCACCCCACGGGCCGCCCAGGCCAGCACCCGCGCCAGCATGTCGGCGGATTTCATCCCCAAATACAGCAGGCCGGTGAGGCCCAGCGCCACCACCAGCAGCACCAGCGAGGCCCCCACCTCCGACCATTCCAGATGGTTGCGCCGCGCCAAAACCGCCAGCCCCAGCGTCACCACCACCAGCAGGCCGGCGTATTCAAACAGCAAATTCAGCGCATAGGCTGCCATCACCCGCCCGCGCGAATGGCCGCGCTTGCCCGCGTCCGCCAAAAAGAGGGCGATGGCCGGAACGCCGCCGGAAGCCGGGGTGACCACGTTCACAAAGTAGGCCGCGCTGGAAAGGTAAATCAGGCGGCGGTAGCTTTCGTCCAGGCCCACAATGCGGTATACCGCCTGGTAACTGGCGCTCAGGTTCAGCAGCCAAGCCGCCTCCACCAGCGCCGCCAGGGCCACATACCACCAGTAACCCGTGCGCAGGATGCGCCAGACCTCCTGCATTTCAGCGAAGTAGGTCAAAATGAACACCAGTCCCAGCAGCAGGAGCACGGCCATCAAGAATTTGCGCATATCCGCATTATACCGGAAAAGCCGCGCGCTTTGCCCGGCCCCTCGCGTGCACACGCGCCGGAACGACAGGGGTTCGCTGATTCGCCCTCTTGGCGTTCTTCGCGCCTAGTATGATAAAAAAGGGTGGCGGGCAGACCGATTC
>DAIOUB010000084.1:0-5388 GCA_036751735.1 Levilinea sp.
CTGCTTCGACCAGAAAACCCATCTGGTCTCGCAGTGACATGTTCAAATGATGTCATCGCGACCTCCCCACCATGTCATCGCGAGGGTGCTTTTTACCCGAAGCGATCCACACCTTTCGGGATAGAGGCCGCCTACCCCCACCCCCCGGGGAACTTTCATCCCCTCTGCGCCGTCCCAAATATAATAACCTTTACCCATAGGAGCAACCCCATGCGAAAACAAATTGCTTTCGGAACCTGGATCGTGATGATACTGCTGCTGGCGGCCTGCTCGGCTGCCCCGGCAAACTCGCCCCTGGTGGGCATCTGGAGCCTGCAGTCCTTCGGCAGCGCCAGCGCGCCGCAAGCCGCCCTGCCCGATGTCAGCACCAATCTCACCTTCAGCGGCAAAGGCGAAGTCACTGGCAATATGGGCTGCAATTCCTTCGGCGGCAGCTACAGCCTGCGCGATTCGAAAATTGTATTTGAGCCGCTCACCTCCACCCTGATGGCCTGCGAAGAAGCCGTCATGAATCAAGAAGCTGCTGTGCTGCAAATGCTGGCGGGAGAAGTGGAATACACCCTGGAAAACAACATCCTGACCCTGCGCAGCGGGGATCAGGTTCTGGTACTGCAAGCCCAGAAATGAGCGCTGTGCGGGTCAGGGTCAGATACAAACGGGCAGGTCAGGCGCTGCGCGGTTTCCGCGCGGCGCGCCCGGCTAATTTTTGAACCAGGATCACCCCCGCCGCGGCCCCCACCAGGACCACCAGGGTTTTGCCCAGTTCCGGCAGGCCGCGCTCCAGAGACGCGGCTTCGTGAATGCCGCCGCCCTCACCGCGCCCGCCCCCGCCCAAACCGCGCCCCGGGCCGCCCTGGCCGCGCCCCAATGCGTTTGGGCTTCCTTCCACGCCTTCCACATGCGCCAATCCTTCCACCGCAGCCCCCTCTCCCCCGTGTTCCCCTTCCACCGCAGCCAGGCGTGCCGCCGCAGCCGGAGACTGGGAAAGTCCGTACACCCCCGCGGCAATGAGGCCAGCCGCCGCCAAAAGGATCATCAATCGGAAAAGTGTGCGTAACATGGGTTCTCCTTATTCGCGGGTCGAAACCCGCACCGGCGCAGGGGCCGTTTTGAAGTCGTTGACCGGCGCGCAAGCCGGGGATTTGAGCAGGCGCTTGCAGCCGTTGACAATCCAATTCCAATGCAAGCCGATGTGCAGGGCGGCCAGCCACAAGGTCAGCGCTGTGGAGGTGTGGTGCAGACCGCGCCAAAACTCCGTGTTCGAAAGGCGCAGCCCAAAGGCTGCCAGCACCACGCGCGATTCCATCACCCCGCTGAATACAATCAGCGTGAAGGAAATAAACAGGGCCGCGCCCAAGAGATAATTCAGGCGCGACGCCCACGACACACGGGCAAAGAAGCGGCGGGTCACCGCCGCGATCCACTGCCAGTGCAGCAGCGTATGAATCAGCAGAGCGGCTCCAAAAGCCAGCCCCAGCCATTCATGCCAGGCCAGGCCGGTGAGAGCCGGCGCCCAGCTCACCAATAACCCTGCCAGCAGCAGCACATCCCACAAGAGAAAAATGCTGGTGCGGCTTAATGTTCTTCGTGTTTTCATCCAATACTCCTGATCAACCATCCTAAACGGATTTGCAATCTCCAGCACCCAATTTTTCAAGTGAATGCTGTCCTTGAGTATAGGCAATACCTGTTTAGAAGTTGTTTAGAGGGGATAAAGAACTGTTGTGAAATTTGCCGCTGCTGCGCTGAAAACAAAACGGCGCGCCAATTCAGGCGCGCCGTGCCATCGGTCAACCAGAACTCAGCCGATCCACTGCGGCTTGCGCAAGTGCCAATCGGTGGCCTGCTGGTAGCAGTGCGCCGTGCGGAAGAGGGTGGCCTCGTCAAAGTGCGCGCCCATCAGCTGCATGCCCACCGGCAGACCCTGGGGGTCAAAGCCCACCGGGAAGGCCAGGCCCGGCACACCCGCCAGGTTGGCCGGCAGGGTGAACACGTCTTCCAAATACATGGCCAGGGGGTCGTCGGTGTGTTCGCCGATGCGGAAGGCCGTGGAGGGGGCGATGGGCGCGGCGATGACATCCACCTGCTCAAAGGCAGTCTCGAAATCGCGCTTGATCAGCGTGCGCACCTTTTGCGCCTTGGCGTAGTACGCGTCATAGTAGCCTGCCGAAAGGGCGTAGGTGCCCAGCATGATGCGGCGCTTGACCTCGGGGCCGAAACCCTGGCCGCGCGTGCTGAAGAACACCTCCCAAAGGCTCTCCGCCTCAGGGCGCGGGCTGAAACGCACGCCGTCATAACGCGCCAGGTTGGCCGAAGCCTCGGCCGGGGCCAGCAAATAGTACACCGGCAGGGCGTATTCGGTGTGCGGAAGGCTGACCTCGCGCACCTCGGCCCCCAAAAGCTCCAGCTGGCGGATGGCGGCGCGCACGGCCTCTTCCACCGCGGGTTGAATGCCCTGGATGAAGTACTGCCTGGGCACGCCCACGCGCAGCCCGCGCAGATCCTCTCCCTCCAGGCGGTATTCCGGCACGGGCAAATCCATGCTGGTGGCGTCCAGGTCGTCCTGACCGGCCATGTGCTGGAAAACCAGGGCGGTATCTTCGGCCGAGCGGGCCAAAATGCCCACCGTGTCTAAAGATGAGCCGTAAGCCACCAAGCCGTAGCGCGAGACGCGCCCGTAGGTGGGTTTGATGCCCGTCACGCCGCAGAAAGAGGCTGGTTGGCGCACACTGCCGCCCGTATCGGTGCCCATGGCTGCCAGCACCATGCGGGCCGCCACGGCCGCGGCGCTGCCGCCGGAGGAGCCGCCCGGCACCCGATCCAGATCCCAGGGGTTGTGGGTGAGCTGGTAGGCCGAATTCTCGGTGGAGGAGCCCATCGCGAATTCATCCGTGTTGGTCTTGCCCACCACCACCACACCCGCCTGCAGCAAGCGCCGCACGGTGGTGGCGGTGTAGGGGGGCACGAAATTTTCGAGAATCTTGGAACCGCAGGTGCAGCGCACGCCTTCCAACGCCAGCAGATCCTTCACCGCGATGGGCAGACCCAAGAGCGGCGGAACCGCGGCGTGGGGGTCACGGCGGGCGGCGGCGTAGCGCGCGTCGGCTTCATCCGCCTGGCGCAAGGCCGTGTCCGCGGTGCGGGTGAGAAAGGCCTGAACCGAGGGTTCTAGCTGTTCCAGCGCGTCCAGGCTGGCCTGGGTCAGCTCGCGGCTAGAGATTTCGCCGCTGCGCAGCTGGTGCAGGGCTTCTTTGATGGATAGGTCCAGTAAGGCGCGGCTCATCGGCGGGTCACTCCAAAACGGGCGGAACGCGGAACTGGCGTTCTTCGCTTTGGGGGGCGTTGGCCAGAATCTGTTCCAGGGTTAAATCGGTGCGCGGTTCATCCCCGCGCAGCACACTGCGGGGGGGCAGCACGCTGGAGGTCGGCGGGATCTGGCTGGTATCCAGCTCCTGCAGACGAGCAGCGTATTCCAGAATGGCCGAAAGCTGCTGGCGGTAGCGCTCTTTTTCCTCATCGCTCAGCCGCAGCCGCGCCAGGTTGGCAATATGTTCAACTTCTTCCAGGGTCAGGCTCATGGCAGCTATTATAACAGATCGCAGGGTAAGATCCCGCGGCGCAGCGGTGAGGGCACCGCCCACCGCAGGGCGGGATTAACGCTTGTTTTCGTTCAGGCTCAGGGCGCGGGCCTGCATGGCCTCTTCTTCGGGCGTTTCGGCCTCAATCACAATGCCGTGCGGGCGCGATTTGCCCGCATCATCCACCGCCACAAAGGTGATGAAGCCGTCCAGGATGAATTCCTGCTCCAGGGTCACTTTAATGTAGGTCACCATGCGGCTGCGGCCGGTGTACACCACCGAGCTGTGGTAGCACACAATCGCCCCCAGGGGCACAGGGCGGGTGAAGAGCATGCCGTGAATTTGCAGACAAAGGATGTTGGCCGGGGGGATCAGATGCGAGGCGGCGATGAAGCCCGCCTCCACAAACCACTCGGCGCTGCGCCCCGCGAAGAGCGTGCCGTGGTGGTTGAGATCCTCACCTTTGACCATGCGGTGGGTGTAAAACGTGCGCATTTTCATCTTGGACTTCCTTGATATAAAATCGGATGGGTGCGGGCTCCATTTCAGGCTGCCCGCACCCATCCGGTTCGTGGGAGTGCTCATTCCAGATCGAACCTCACCGCGCGGGGCAGCCTGTGTGCGCCTCGCACTGCAGAAGGTTCCATTGTACCCGCATCACTCCACCAGTTCAATATCCACGAAGGCAGTCATGCCCCAGCGCAGCCCGGCGGGAATTTCGATCAGCTTCACCACCACGGTGTAGTTCACGCCCGCACCCTCAGAGGCTTTGGGCGAAATGCGCACCACGCCGCCCTTCACGCGCGCATCCGGCAGCGCGTCAAAGGTCACGTCCGCCAGGTTGCCCTCGCGGATGCGGGCCACGTCAATTTCGCTCAGGTCGGTAGTTTCCACCTGCAAATTGTTGAGATCCGCCAGAATCAGCACCGGCTGGCCGGGGGCGATCCATTCCTGGGCGCGCACGTTCAGGCGGCTGATGGAACCGGCAAAGGGGGCTTTGAGTTCCAGGTCGTCCAACGCCGACTGGGTGGCCTGCCGCTGGGCTTCGGCGTTCTTAATGCGCGCCTCGGCCAGGCTCAGCAGATCGGGGTCGGGGCCGTCTTTGAGCTTATCCAGCTCACGCTGGGCGGCTTCCACCTCGGCGCGGGCCACTTCCAATTCCGCGTCGGCCTTGGCCACTTCAATATCATCCGGCAGCGACAGCAGGTAATTCAGGTTGCGGGCGGCGCGGTCGCGGGCCTGTCGGGCGGCGGCCAGCGCGCTGAGCAGAGCGGCCCGTTCCAGGTCCTCTTCCGCACGGTCTTCCACAAAGCTGTAGGCATCTTCGGCCTTGTCCACCCGATCCTGCGCCACCAGCAGATCGGCGCGGGCGATGTCAATTTGTTCCTGGTTGCCCACGCGGTATTCTTTCCATCCGCGGCGTTTTTCTGCCGTGTCAAAAGCGTCTTTGGCTTGCGCCAGCCGCAGTTGGGCTGCAGCCCGCGACTGTTCCCAGTTGTCGTTCAGCGTTTTCAGGTTCTGGTTGGCCGCCACCCACTCCACCTCGGCCCCTGCCAGCGCCGCGCGCAGCTGGTCGCTGCCTTCCAGGCGCAGCAGCACCTGATCTTTGCTCACCGAATCACCCTCGTTGACCAGCAGCTCGGCAACGCGCCCGGAACCTGCCAGGCTGAGCGTGGCCCACTGGGCAGGAACCACCACGCCCGTGGCGCTCACCACCGCGGGCAAATCTGCCGCGGGGGTCACGTCGCTGGGCGTAGCCTGCGCCGTTGGTTGGCAGCCCGTCAAAACCAACGCCAAAATCAACAGCCCC
>DAIOUB010000084.1:5488-13084 GCA_036751735.1 Levilinea sp.
AGGTATGGAATTAATTGAAGGATTGATGACCCGGCGCAGCATCCGTCATTTTACGCCCGACGCGGTGCCTGAGGAAATTGTGGAGACCGTCCTGCGGGCTGCCATGCAGGCTCCTTCGGCGGCCAACGCTCAGCCCTGGCATTATGTGGTCATCAACGACCGTCTGATGCTGGAAAAAGTGACCGAATTTCACCCTGCGGCCGAAAGCCTGCACGAAGCGCCCATGGCCATTTTGATCTGCGGCGATTCACAGCTGGAAAAGCGCCCCGACCGGTGGATGCAGGACTGCTCCGCTGCCACGCAGAACATGCTCCTGGCGGCGCACGGGCTGGGGTTGGGCGCGGTTTGGCTGGGGATCCATCCCGACCCGATTCGCATTGACAACATGCGCCTGCTGTTGGGGCTGCCCAGCCATGTCCACCCGCTTTCGCTGGTGGCCATCGGCTATCCGGGGCGCGTTTTGGGGCGTGTGGACCGCTTCCGCCCGGAACGCATTCATCACAACCGCTGGTAACAGCGCACACGCTGTGGATAATCAACGAGTCCGGCAAAGCGCCGGACTCGTTTTTTTGAGACTGGATAGAGCAGCCGATACCGTTAATAGCGCAGCTGAGCGGCGATCATCCCCACGGCTTCCAGGTGGGCGTTGGTATGCACCACCTCCACACTGCCGCCGTGGCGCATCACCCGATGAATGGCCAGGTTGACCACATCCACGACGGCCGCGGTCTTTTTGCCGCAGTTTTCACACTCTTTTTCATCCAAAACCAACATCTCGCAATCGCCGCATTCAAACCCCGATTGTTGAAAACCCTCGGCCACCACCAGGTTGAGCACGCGGTCTTCATTGACAGCTTTCAGCGTGTCAGCCAGGCCGACCACGGCTAACCCGCCCTTGGCCGCGGCGGTCACCAGATCATTCACCAGTTGTTCCTCGCGCAGGCGCTCGCTCTCCATGCCAACCTGCATGGCGCGTTCCTGCACCTCCGCATGGCTGGCGGTCATGCTCATGGCAAAGGTACCTTTCACCAGGCTTTGCCAGGCTTTGGGCAGGGCCGCGCGGAAGAGGGCCGCGTTGGCATCGGTGCCGCCGATCAGCACGCGGCGCACGTGGTTTTCTTCAAAGAAACGGCTGGCAAATTCGGCCGATTCTTTGATGTTGCGATCCACGGTCTCTTCCATAGCGCGCGTGCGCCCGGCAACGCCCCCCCGCCGCCCCGCCACGGTGGAAGCTCCCCCGCGCTTGACGTGCTTCACCGCCTCGCCCATCACGCCTTCCTGCTCGCGCAGTTCGCCCAGATGGAAGAAGAACAGGCGCGCCCCTTGTTGGTCTACCAGGGCCACGCCGTAACCGCCGTAATTGTCCAGCAGATCGGTGATGGGTTTCAGCGCCGGGCGGTCGGAGACATTCACCCGATCGCTGACCGGCAAGGCCAAAGGATAGGCCCGCAAGAAACCAGACTCAGCGCACGAAAACACCGCCACGCTGCGGCCAGTTCCGTCATACTCCTGCATAAAGAAACGCTCAATCGCTTCCACATCCTGCGGCAGCTTGACCTCTTTCAAGAGGGTGCGCATGCGCAGCTTGTAGGAATCCGCGTTCCCTTTTGAAGGCTCGGTGTTCAGGTAGAGCGTAACCATTTGGGTTTTCGCCTTAAATTCCAAGAGCTCCCGCAGGTTGCTTTCCGTCAACATGGAAACCTCCTTCACAAATTGTTGAATGGGCCGAAACAACTAAGACCGCTTGTCTAACGTGATTTTCACCTCCTGTTCCTTATTATCGCGCACAATGGTCAAAGTGATGGTCTCGCCGGGGCTTTTGCTGGTCATCAAATAGCTCAGCAAATCGCCAAACACGCGCACCGGCCGGCCGTCCACGGCGATGATCAGATCGCCGCCCTTGGATAAACCCGCCACACTGGAGGCGGCGCCGCCGCCGCGTAGCCCGGCCTTATCCGCTGGGCCGCCGGGGACCACTTCCACCACATAAGCGCCGGTGGAATACTTTAACCCCAGGGCTTCCTGAGCGATCAGGCTCAGTTCCGGCATGGCCGAAATCCCCAGGTAGGGATAATCATAGTTTTTCTCCACAATCAGCACCGGCAGCACCCGCCGCATGATATTGCTGGAGATGGCAAAGCCGATGCCGCTGTTGACCGGCTCGCCGTCGGTGGTCGTTCCGGTGGTGCGGATGGCGCGGTTGAGGCCAATGACCTCACCCCGCAGGTTGAGCAGCGGGCCGCCGGAATTGCCGGGGTTGATGGACGCATCCGTCTGGATGATATCGCCCGCGGAGAAAAAGGAACCTTCGCCGGAGGTGCGCATCGAATCCAGGGTGCGCCCCTTGGCCGAGATGATCCCCAGGGTCATGGTGCCCGACAGGCCGAAGGGGTTGCCGATGGCCACCACGGGCTGACCCACCTGCAGCTGGTCGCTGTCGCCCAGGGGCAGGGGAACCAGTTGGTCGGCGGGGGCGTCCACCTTAATTACCGCCAGGTCTGAGTCCAGATCCGTCGCCAGGACAGTGCCGCGTACCTTGAAACCGGTGGGGAAATCCACCTCTAAATCGGTGGCGCCTTCCACCACGTGATAATTGGTGACGATATGGCCTTCTTTGTCATACACAAAGCCAGACCCCAGACCGCTGCCGGGTTGGGTCAGCACCTGAATAGACACCACCCCGGGGCTGGCGCGCTGGTACAGGTCTACCAGGTTGTTGCCCATGTCGGTCACATCCCCCTGAAAAGCGGGGGGCAGGCTGACCGCCGTGGGGACCAGCACCGGCGTGGGTGCGTTGGGAGGCTGAGAGTCCTGCATGGACGTTCTCGGGAAGGTAAACCCGCAAGCCAGCGTGGTCAGTGCCAGCACGGTCACAGTGAAAAGAAGGGAAAGCTTTTTCATGTTTCACCTGCACTTTCAACAAGTAATTGGAGCGGTCAGCCCACCTGGGACTGCCGCAGTTTTTCAAACAGGCCGCGCTGTTCCGCGGTCAAATTTTTCGGCAAAGTGACTTTGGCGCGCACGAACAGATCGCCAAATTGATCCGGCTGGCGCAGTTTGGGCATGCCGCGGCCCGCCAGACGGAAGGTCTGGCCGGGCTGGGTTCCGGCGGGGATGGTGAGCACCACACTGCCGCCCAGGGTATTCACATTCACCTGCCCGCCCAACACCGCGGCGTACAAATCCACAGCGGCCTCGGTGTACAGGTCGTCGCCGCGCCGCTCATAGCGCGGATCCTCGGCCACCTCGATTTTCAAGTACACATCCGCGTTCTGGCCGTTGGGGCCGCCCACGGCTGCCCCGGCCATGCGCACTTTCGTGCCGGTCTGAGCGCCGCGCGGGATCTTGACTTCCAGGCGGCGGCTGTCCACCTGCAGGGTGCGCGCCGTGCCGTGATAGGCCTCTTCCAGGCTGATGCGCGCCACGGCCTCCACGCGGCTGGGGCGCTGCTGGGCTGCCCGCCGCGGGCCGCTGGAGCCCAGACCGCCGAAGATCATGTTGAAGAAATCCGAAAAGTCGGCCTGGCCAAAGATATCTTCCACCCGGCCGGTGCTGGTGCGCGCGCCGCCGCGCCCAAAGCCCGTCTGCGTGAACCAGTCCTCCCAGTTGAAATTGCCGGGGCTGCCGGTTTGCTGCCAGCGGGAATAATCCGCGCCGAGCTGGTCATAGCGGCTGCGTTTTTTGGCGTCGCTGAGGACTTCGTGGGCTTCGTTGATTTCTTTAAATTTGTCCTCAGCCGCCTTATCACCCGGGTTGCGGTCTGGGTGGTACTGCATGGCGAGTTTGCGGTACGCGCGCTTGATGTCTTCGGGGGTCGCGCTGCGTTCTACGCCTAAAATTTTGTAGTAATCCTTATAGTCCATACCCACTCCATATTTTGATTGTATGCCGATGATTGTGCCAGAGTCAAGAAGGGGCACAGGCTTTCTTATGGAACTCTAACGATCCACTTAAAATTCCTTAACATTTTCACCCCAAATTATTCCATCCGTGCTATCATTATTGAATGACCACCCCTACCCCGGAACGAATCCTGATTGTTGAGAACGACACCATCATCAGCGATCTGCTCTCCCGCCAGGCGTTGAAGTCGGCCGGATATCAGACCTATGTGGCGCCCGATTCGTCCACGGCCATTGCCCGCGCTGTCCAGCTTTCGCCGGACGTCATCATTGTGGATCTGTCCATCCCAGGCCTGAGCGGAAAAGACCTGATGGTGGCCTTCAGCGCGCAAAATTCGCAGACCCCGCTGATCGTTTTAGCCCGCAAGGGTACCGAGCTGGACATCATCCAGGCCTTTCGCCTGGGCGCCACCGATTACTTGATCTGGCCTGTGCGCGAGGCGGAAGTGGTGGCCGTGGTGGAGCGCGCCCTCAAACAGGTGCGCGAACGGCGAGAACGCGATCAGCTTTCGCACCAATTGCAGCAGACCAACCAGGAGCTGCAAGCCCGCGTGCGCGAATTGACCACCATTTTCTCCATCGGCAAGGCCGTCACCTCCATCACCGACCAGAGTCTGCTGTTCGAGCGCATTTTGGAAGGCGCTGCGCGTGTGACCCAATCTGACATGGGTTGGATGCTGCTGCGCGACGAGGCCGGAAAGAACTTTGTGATGGTCGCCCAGCGCGATCTGCCCGCCTCGGCCGCGGCCTTCCTCAACCAGCCCTTTGACGACGGTATCAGCTCTCTGGTGGCCATGAGCGGCGAGCCGCTCTCGATTCACGGTGAACCCATCAAGCGCTTCCGCATCGCCTCCTTTGGCCATTCGGCCTTGATTGTGCCCATCAAAGTGCAGCGTCAGGTGATGGGCCTGCTGGTGGGCGTGCGCAAGGCCGCCGCGCCCTTCACCCCCAGCGAGCAGCACCTCATGGAAGCTGTGGCCGATTACGCCTCGATCTCTTTGGTGAACGCGCGTCTGTTCCGCGAGGTAGAAGGCCGCGCTCGTTCGCTGCAAGGCCAATCCGAAAACGCCCAGGCGGGCGAGAAGATCACCAACGAGATTTTGCAGACGGCCAAAAAAGAACTGCGCCCGGCCGTGGATTTGGGCCAGCAAGCTATGGAACGGTTGGCCAACGACCCTGGGGCGCGCTGGACGGCGGAGCAGCGCAAATCTCTCAGCACCCTGCAGGAACAAATGCAGCGCATGGGGCGCATCACCGAAGCCGTGCTGCCCCTTTCCACCAGTCTCAGCCCGGCCCGCGTTAAGATTGGCGATGTGATTCAGCAGGCGGTCAAGCACTGTCAGCCGTTTGCCCAGCAAAATGATGTCAGCCTGATTGTGGAAGGCAGCGCCGCGCAAACCGTGCACGTTTCGGCGGGGCAAATTGTGCAGGTGCTGATTGGCCTGCTCACCAACGCGATCAAATACTCCAACCCGGGCGGGCGGGTGACGGTGAGCGCGGACAAGGCCGCCGAAGGCCAACTGCACATCGCCGTCACCGATGCCGGCATCGGCGTGGATCCGGTTCATTTTGAGCGTATTTTCGAAGGCAGCTACCAGCCCGATCGAACCCGCCCGGTGCGCTTTGGCGGGCTTGGCATTGGCCTGGGTCTGGCACGTGAAATCATCACCCGGCACGGCGGCAAGCTGTGGGTGGAAAGCAAGCCCGGTCAGGGCGCGGCTTTTCACCTGACCTTGCCCGTAGTGCCCTAAAAAAGGCATTTTCGCATGGGTATTCCGTCCAAAGAAACCATTCTCCTTGTCGTTTCAGACCGGCAGATCAGTTTTTTGCTGGAAAAGATCCTGGCCGCTGCCAATTTTCAGGTGATCAACGCGGTGGAACCCGCCGCGGTGCGCAGCGCCATTGTGCGCGATAAGCCGGCGCTGATCATTGTGGCAGAAAAGGTCGGGGAACTGGACGGCTTGACCCTGCTGGGAGATTTCATCAAAGATATTCCGGCTGCCCCTGTGCTGCTGCTGGTGAGCAAAGACACCCCCGAGCTGCTCAAGCGGGCCTTGCAGGCGGGCGTCAACGATTACCTGACCCTGCCCCTGCGCACCGAAGACCTGTTGGGGGCTGTGCAGAACAGCCTGTCGCGCGCCCACAAACGCAAAGAATGGGTGCTGCTGGAATCCAAGCGCGCCTCGGCCAGCTTGCAGCGCCGCGTGGACGAGATGGAAACCCTGGCGCGGCTGGGGCGCACCATCACCAGCTCGCTGGATTTGGACAGCGTGCTCACCGCGGTGGTAGAGGCGGCGGTCACCTGCCTGGGGGCCGAAGAGGGCAGTCTGATGCTGGTGGATGAAGAGACCGGCGAGCTGTATATGCGCGCCACCCGCAACGTGGACGACGCCTTTGCGCGCGCCTTCCGCATGCCCGTTCAGAACACTCTGCTGGGGTCGGTGCTGAGCACGGGTAAAGCCGTGCTGATTGACGAGAAGACCCCCCAAAAGATCAAAACCGCCTTCCTGGTGCACAGCCTGATCTACGTCCCCTTGCAGGTGAAGGGTCACGTTTTCGGCATTCTGGGGGTGGATAACCGCCTGGAGCGGCTGAGCTTCACCGACCGCGATGTGCGCCTGCTGGAAGCCATCGCCGAATACGCTGTGGTGGCCCTGGAAAACGCGCGCCGCTACACCACTACCTCAGAAGAGCTGAAGAAGCTGGAAACCGTGCTGCAGGGCATTCAAGACGGCGTGATCGTCACCGATCAAGACCGGCGCATTTTGCTGGTGAACCCGGTGGCCCGCGAGGCCTTTGGGCTGGAGCGCGACGCCGCGCTGAGCGGACGGCAGTTCCACGAAATTTTCCCCCAGGCAGAGATGCAGGCGTTGATTCAAACCAACACCGGCAGCCTCACCAACCGCGCCGAGATCAATGTGGAAGATGGGCGCGTGTTCAGCGTGTTGGCCACCAGCATTTCCGGCCTGGGCAAGGCGCTGGCGCTGCACGACATCACCTATCTGAAGAAGATGGACAAGATCAAGAGCGATTTCGTCTCCACCGTCTCCCACGACCTGCGCTCCCCGCTGACCGCCATCATGGGCTATGTGGAGCTGATTGACCGCGTGGGGCCGGTGAACGAACGCCAGCGCGAGTTTATCCGGCGGGTGCACGTCAACGTGATCAACATCACCAGCCTGATTGACGACCTGCTGAACCTGGGGCACATCGAATCGGGCTTCGACTCGACCAAAGAGAGCGTTCACCTGGGTCAGTTGGTGGAATTTGCCATTGAGGGCTTCCGGCGCCAGATTGACATGAAGGATATGGAGCTGAAGGTGGAACTGCCCGCCAGCCTGCCTTCCATCTTGGCTAACCCGGTGCAAATCCGCCAGATGGTGGACAAGATGCTCGACAACGCCATCAAGTATACCCCGCCAGGCGGCAGCGTGACGCTGCGCGGCGAGCAGGAGGGCGATCAGGTGATCTTGCAGGTGTGCGACAACGGCATCGGCGTGCCCGCCGTGGACTTGCCCTATATCTTCGACAAGTTCTACCGCGCCAGCAACCTGAGCGGCAACATCCCCGGCGCGGGGTTGGGGCTGGCCATCGTCAAATCGATTGTGGAGGCCCACCAGGGGCGCATTTGGGTGGATTCAACCCCCGGGCGCGGGACCACCTTTACGGTGGTGCTGCCCATCTCGCCGGTGAC
>DAIOUB010000085.1:0-13081 GCA_036751735.1 Levilinea sp.
GTGGATCTGGCCTCCACCCTCAACATCAACGAGCTTTTGCAGCAAATCCTCAGCGCCGCGGTGGAATTCAGCCACGCCGAAGAAGCATCCATTTTACTGTACGATGCACAGCGCCGAGAATTATTCATCCGCGCGGCCACCAACGACGAAACCGAAGAAACACTGCGAGAAATTGCCGTGCCCACCGAAAGCATCGCCGGCTGGGTGGCCCTCAACCGCCAGCCGATCATCGTGGACGACGTGCATCAAGACCCGCGCTGGTTCTCACGGGTCGGTGAAGCCCTGCAGTTCCCCACCCGCAGCCTGCTGGCCATCCCCATGATCGCCAAAGAGCAGCTCATCGGCGTTCTGGAGCTGCTGAACAAAAAAGAGGGCCGGTTTAACGAAGAAGACCTGGAAATCCTCACCGTCCTCTCCGCCCAGGCGGCTGTCGTCATCCAAACCGCCCAGCTCTTCGCCCAAAGCGATCAGATTTCCACCCTGGTGCACGAACTGCGCACCCCGCTGTCTTCCATCAACACCATCGCCTACCTGCTCCAGCACCCCGGCCTCTCCAACAGCAAACGCCTGGAACTGACCCAAATGATTCAAACCGAAACCGACCGTCTGAATAAAATGACCACGGCTTTTTTGGATCTGGCCCGCATGGAAACCGGCCGGGCAGCGTTTACCTGGAGCAGCTTCAGTTTGGAAGAGTTGGCTCAGGAGTGCCTGAACCTATGCCAGCCGCGCGCCGCGCAGCTTTCCATCACCCTCAGCCTGGATTGCCCCTCTGCCCTGCCCGCCGTCCTGGCCGACCGGGATAAGATCAAGCAGGTGCTGCTGAATCTGCTCAACAACGCCGTGCAATATAACCACCCCGGGGGTCAGGTGACTTTGCATCTGCGCCATCAAGACGCCGCTTTCGAACTGCGCGTTCAGGATACCGGGGCTGGCATCCCGCTCGAAGATCTGCCCAAACTGTTCACCAAGTTTTACCGCGCGCCCAAAAATGAAAAAGCCTCCCCCGGAACCGGGTTAGGCTTAACCATTTGCAAACAGATTGTCGAAAGCCACGGTGGGAAAATTGGGGCAGAAAGTCAGCCCGGCGTGGGCACAACCTTTTGGATCCGCCTCCCCCAAACGCCTAAATCAGCTCGCATGCCACGGCAGCTCCGCGAATAACTCCCACGGTCCCACCGACAACCCCACCAGGCTGGGCCCGGTGTGCGCGCCCAAGGCCGGTGCCACGGGAACGGTCGGTTCCCAATGACATTCAAACCGGTTGATCAAACTGGCTTTGAGAATTTCTACCCCTTCCAGGTTCAGCCCGTGCAGAAGCTGCACACGAACAGCGCTGCCTTCGCCGTACAACGAAGCCACCTGATCCGCGATCTTATGAATGCCGCGCTTCAAGGTGATCTCTTGTCCCAGCGTGGTATAGGTTCCCCCTTCTTTCTCCACCCCAATCACCGGCTTAATGTTCAGCAAAGACGCCAGCAAGCCCTTCAAATGACTGATGCGGCCGCCGTGAATGAGGTATTTCAGGCTCGCCAGCGTATACATACCTTCGCAGCGCTGGTTAATTTTTTCCATCAAGGCAATCGCCTGCTCTAAAGACCATCCGGCTTTGAGTGCCTTTGCCCCAGCCTCCACCTGCCACCCAAACGGGCAGGAAAGCGTTTTGGAATCCACAATGGTCACTTTGGCTTCCGGAACCATGGCCGCCCCAGCTCGCGCCGCGTTGACAGTGCCGCTCAGTCCTGAGGAAATGTGGATGGATAAAATTTCGGGGTCCGCCTGCGCCAGCGAGCGGTAAATTTCAGCGAATTCCCCCGCCGAAGGCTGAGATGTGGTCGGATAAGCTTCCGTTTCCGACAACATGCGGTAAAACGTTTCCGGATCAATGTCCACCCCGCTGGAGTAGGTTTTGCCTTCCAGGGTGATCCTCAACGTTGCAAATTTTAACGATAACCCTTCCATCTGCTGCGCAGAAAGGTCCATCCCTCGATCCGTGACGATTTGCATGCGGCGTGCTCCACAAACGTAGAATCTGGAAATATCTCAAGCTGATGCGCTCACCCCTCAAGACTTTTCCAACGTTCAGTGTATCTTACCCCCCGCCGCCTTGTGATGTGCCCCCAGTCACACCAACGTTCACATTCTGATCTGGGGGTTTTCTGTGACCCCAAGCCCGCCTACCGGCTGCCGCGCCGCCCAAACTGGCGTTCCAGCACGTCCACGGTCAGGTGAATCATGGTCGGGCGGCCATGCGGGCAGGTGCGCGGTGAAAAACACGCCTCCAAATCGCGCAGCAAGGCCCGCTGCTCTTCCGGGCTGAGGCTTTGCCCGCCTTTCACCGCCGCGCGCTTGCAGATGCGCGCCACCAGGCGCGCTTCGCGCTCGGCCTGCAGCGGGGTTTCGTCCTCTTCAAAATCTTCCACCAACACCCGCACCGCCGCAGCCGGATCGCTGCCGGTGATCAGCGCCGGTATGGCGCGCACGCGAAACGTGTTCGGCCCAAACGGCTCAATTTCGAACCCCAGGCGGCTGAGCAAGGGGATCTGCTCGCTCAGCAAGGCTGCCTGCGCCGCCGGAAGCTGCATCACCGCCGGTTCCAACAGGGCCTGCCCGGCCAAGGGGGCCGTCAGTCCGCCCATCATGCGCTCAAACAGAACCCGCTCATGGGCGGCGTGCTGGTCAATCAAATACAGGCCGTCCGGCCCCTCGGCCACCAGATAGGTGCCCCCCACCTGCCCCACCAGCCGCAGCAGCGGCAGCATCCCCGAAGGCGGCAGCGCAGACGGTGTTTGCGTGTTCGCCGTGTGGGCGGCCGCCTGCTCACTTTTCTCGGCCGCCGTCAAATCCGCGGCCATATCCCAGGCTGGGTCAATCGCCGGGCGGCTGGCGCTGTGCAGATCCAATGCCCCCTGACCCAAGGCAGGGGTTTGGGGCGGCTGCCAGCCGGTGGAAACCTGCGGCACGGGCGAAGAGGTCAGCAAAGCCCGCCGCACCGCCCGCTGCACCCCGCTGAAGACCGTGTCTGGGCTGCGGAAGCGCACCTCAGCCTTGGCTGGATGCACGTTCACATCCACGGCTTCGGCGTCCAATTCCACAAACAGCACCGCCAGCGGAAAACGCCCCACCATCAGCAGGGTGCGGTACGCCTGCAGCAGCGCCGTGCTCAAAGCCGTATCCTGCACCCAGCGGCCGTTGACAAAAAAGGTGATCTCCCGCCGGTTGGAGCGCGTCAGCGCCACCGGGCTGATGTACCCCTGCACGCGGATATCCGGGTCTTCCAGCGCCACCTCAATCATCTGCCGCGCCGTATCCACCCCCAACAGGGACGCCAGAATCTCGCGCCGGTCGCCGTTTCCGCTGGTTTGCAGCACCGCGCGCCCATCCTGAAACAGCGAAAAACGCACCTGCGGGTATGCCAGGGCGTAGCGCGTCACCAGAGCGTCAATCTGCTGCCGTTCGGTGATATCCCGCTTGAGAAATTTCAAGCGCGCCGGTACGTTGAAAAACAGGTTTTCCACGCGCACCACCGTGCCTTCGGGCGCGCCCATCGGCTCGTTGGCTCGCAGTGTGCCTCCCTCCACCACCAGGCGCGCCCCCACCGGGTGCAGCCCAGGGCGCGAGGTCAGCGTCAGGCGCGAAACCGAGCCAATCGAGGCCAGCGCCTCGCCGCGGAAGCCCAGGGTTTGAATGTGGAACAAGTCCTCTGCGCTTTGCAGCTTGCTGGTGGCGTGGCGCGTCACTGCCAGGGGCAGCTCCGCCGCCGTAATCCCGGCCCCGTCATCTGCAATCTCCATCAGCCGCCGGCCCGCGTCCTCCACACGCACGGTCACCTGCCGCGCGCCGGCATCCAGCGCGTTCTCTAGCAGTTCTTTGACCACCGATGCCGGGCGTTCAATCACCTCACCAGCGGCAATTTGCGAAGCGACAGCCTCAGGTAAAATTTGGATGGCGTGCATCATCATTGGACCTCATCTCTCGCCATTATACCAAGTTCGCTCACCCCGCTGGGCGTAAGTGAGGGTAAAATCAAGCCATCTCGTTTTGGAGCCTGCCCCTCATGCGCGTGACCCTTTTTGCCAATTTCCGCGAACATGCCGGCGTCAAGTCCTTTGACCTGGACCTGCCCGCGCACACCACCGTCCGGCAGGCCGTGGAAGCCATCGTGCAGCGTTACCCGGCCCTGCGCCGCCATTGGCTCAACGAGGCCGGGGAAATTCACGCGCATGTGCACATCTTCGTCAACGGTGAAGAATATCTCACCCTGCCGGAGGCCGAGCGCACCCTTTTGCAGCCCCAGGACAGCCTGGATTTCTTCCCCCCCGTGGCGGGCGGTCAGCTTTAGCCCGCTTTCGCGCCCACGGTTGACGCCGCGCCCCGAAGGCGGTATCATCACCTTACCCCAGGTCGGCCGGGAGATCGCGGCTTCGCTTTGTCGAAGTCGAGGAAAGTCCGCGCTCCACAGGGCAAGATGCCGGGTAACCCCCGGGGCGGGGCAACCTGCCGGATCGGGCCACAGAAACATACCGCCCTCACGGGCAAGGGTGAAACGGTGGTGTAAGAGACCACCGGCGTTCGCAGCAATGCGGCGGCCAGGCAACCCCCATCTGGAGCAAGGCCAAGCAGGCGCAAGCGTCCCTCGTGGGCGCAGGAAGCGGCTCGTTTCCTTTGAGCGTCGGGTAGGCTGCTTGAGCGCACCGGAGACGGTGCGCCTAGAGAGATGATCTCCAAAACCGAGGCAGTCCCCGCGTGGGATACCCCTTGGTTGAACAGAACGCGGCTTATAGGCTGACCTGGGGCCTTTCCCTCAACCCAAAACAACCAATTTCAAACTGTCCGCTCCGAGTGGGTCTTGCCCAGCCCGGTTCTGCGCACCCCCCAGGCCAGCACCCCGCCCGCCGCCAGCGCCAGGGCGATGTACAGCCCGTACAGCGTCGCCCCGCCCCAATGGTCAAACACCCACCCGCTCACCGGCGCGCCGCTGACCGTGGCCAGGCTGACCACCGAGGTGACCAGGCTTTGGGCGGTGGTTTGGTATTCCGGCGGGGCGATGGTGTTGATATACACCACCGCCGAGACCCAAAACATGCCGAAGGTCAGGCCGTTCAGCAGCCCCACCAACAAAGCCCATTCCGCCGAAGGCATCCAACTGTAGAGCGCAAAGCGCAGCGCATACGCCCCGCAGGCCAGCAGCAGCATTCGGGGGGCGCCCAGGCGCTTCAGGAAAAACTGGCTGTAGCGCATCACCGGCAGTTCGGAGACAGCCCCAATCCCCACCGCCATGCCCACCAGGCTTTCGCCGGCGCCCAATTCGCGCATGTACACCCCCAGAAAATGGTTCATGCCCGTGCTGGAGATACTGAGGATGAACTGTCCCACGGTGAAGATCACCCAGGCCGGGTTGGTAACCAGCAGACGCAGCCCGCCGGATGACCCCCGCCGCTCCGTGCGCAGCCCGGCCGGCAGGCGCAGCACCCCCACCAGCATCCCCAAAAAAGCCGCCCCGCAGGCGGCGAACATCATATGCAGCCCAAAACGCTCAAACAGCCAGCCGGTGCTCAGGGTGGTGAAGATAAAGCCCAACGACCCCCAGATGCGCTGTTCGCCGTACCGTTCACGCTGCCCCTCCAGCAGCTTCAAGTTGACCACATCCACCACCGGCATCAGCATGCTGTAAAACGCGCCCAAAACCCCCACCGCCGCCAAAAGCTGGGTAAAAGACGAAGCCGCGTTCATTCCCACCAGGCTGCCCAGCGTGCCCGTCGTGGCCAGGGCCAGAACCGCCTTGGGGTTGCCCAGGCGGTCGTTTATATACCCCCACAGCGGCGCGAAAATCATCCCCACCAGGGGAAAGACGGCCGTCAGCGTGCCGATCTGCAGTCCGCTGAGTCCCCGCGAACGGTAATACACGTTCAGGAAGGTCATCAGAATGCCGAACCCGCTGAAGAAGAAGAAATACACCATCCTTCCGCTGTGCAGGTCTTTGGTGGAAAACCGCTTTGGTTCCATCCTCATTGGCCCCCAGACCTCAAGAAACGGCGATCAGATAGGCCCCGATCAAATAAAACAGAATCGCACCCGCCAGAGCGGCGTACACCCGCCGTGAAGCGCCCCGAAATTCACCGTAGGCCAGCCCCCACAGCTGCGTCCACAGGTTGGCCGTCACCCCCAAAGGCCATGAGATCGCCGCGCTTAAAAAGGCGGTTCCAAAGGTGTGCAAAATATTGCCGCCGTAATGCGCCAGCCCACTGAGAATGCCAAATTTGTGCACCGACAACGGCGCGCGCAGCACCGTGCCCCACTGTTTGCGCACCGTCAGCGGGATGCCGCTGGAAAACAGCGCCCCCACAAACGCCCCGCTGGCCAGCAGGGCCATGAAGGGCAGCACCGCCAGCCCTGCCGGTTGGGTCACCGATTTCAGGCCGTAGGACAGCGCCATCGTGTAGCTGGGTGTAAAAGCCGCCGCCACCGCCATCAGACCCAACGACTTCCACAATTCTCTGGTTGTAAACTGCACCGTGCTGCGGTTTTCCGCCTGCTGATCGCGCGACTTCCAATTACCCGCCGCCATCGAAGCCCCCACCGCCGCCAGCAGGAACAAAGTGGAAGCCGCCAGCCGCCCCACCGAAAGGTTCTCCGGCATGCCCCCCACCAGCGCCGAAACCGCCGTCCCCGCCAGGATGTTGATCGAAGCCTGAATCGGCTGGGCCAGCAGCAGCCCAATCTTAGAGAGCACCACCAGCGAAAGGCGCATGCCGAACACATACAGCATCCCGCACAGGAGGGTGATCCACACCCGGCTGGGGTCCTGCGCCCAAACGCCCTGGATATGCGTCCACAGGTTCGACCCCTCCAAAATGCCGGCCACGCCCCACACAAACACCAGCGAGGTGGCGAACAGGGTCATATAAAACCCGTCAATCGGGTAATTTTTGAGATACTTCAGCGAAATAAACCAGGTTCCCCACAAAAAAGCCGCCGTCAGGCTCATGATGACAGCGGCTCCCGTTGTCAGCTCAGGCTGAAAATTCATTGTTATCTCCAATAAAAGAATGGATTACAACCGGTAGGCGGTCTCAAGTGCCCGATCCAGCCCTGCTACGGCCTCTGCGCGCAGTTCTGGCCGCCAGGAAGGGGTTCCAGGGGTGCGCACCACAAACATGGCTGAAATGGCCGCGTATGCGCCCGCCAGGCGGGCTTCCTGGCCCAGCGCCCAGCCCACACATAAACCGCCGCCGTAGGCGTTGCCTGCTCCGGTGGGGTCCACCGCCGCCACGGGCACGGGCGGAAGGCACCACATCTCGTCATGCTCCCGATCCCACACGTACGAGCCGTGAGCCCCGTGCCGCACGGCCACCAGGGCTGGGCCGAGTTTAGACCAATAGCGCATCACCGTCAAGGGGTCATCGCTGCCGGCGATGCCGCTGGCCGCGGGCCAATCGGGAGTCACCGTGTCGGCCTGCCGCACCAGCCCCAGCATTTCCTCCCGGTTGCGCCAATCGTCTGACCAGATCAGCGGCTCCAGCGAGAAAATGCTGCCTGCCGCCTGCAAGGCCAGGGCATTTTGCACCATCGGCTCATCCGCGAACTCGGTGATGAGGTGAATGCAGCGCGGATTTTGATACTCCGCCGGCAGCCCGATGGGGTGAACCACCAGTTTTTCAATCGCCAGGGTCAACCCCGCCAGGTCCAGTCCCAACTGGGGATCGTCTGCGCGGTATTCCGAATCGGTATACTGCAGGCCGCCGTGCGGCGTGGGGATGCCCGCAAAACGCACAACCCCCTGCAAATCCACCCCCACAGCCTCCAGCTCGGCCTGATTGCCCGCCGGAAAGTCATCCCCCACGCGCGAAAGCAGGCCGATCGAATCGTGCCAGACGCGCGCCCCAAAAGCCGCCTGCGGCCCGCCCCCGCCCAAAACCCGCCGCACCACGCGCCCATCCAACAGGCGGATGCTGTCCAGGATGATTTTTCCGTAAATAGCAAAATCTATCATAAGCCCGATCTTTACCGCTCCAGCTGGCGCACCAGCTCCACATAGCGCCGCACTTTTTCCACATCCACCGCGCTGCCCCAACGGCCTTTTTCCAGGCAGCTGCCCACAAAAGCCCCATCCGCTTCGGCCATGCGCCGCTGCACGTTTTCGTGGTTAGTGAACCCGCCCAAAAAGACCGGCAGGCCCGGGTTGGCCGCCTTGATTTCGCGCACCAGGGCCGCGTTTTGCGCCTCATCCGCGTGGGCCACTTCCACCGCGTCGGCTCCCACCATCGCCGCCATGCGCGCCACCTCCGCCGCCGGTTTGGGTTCCCCGGCCCAATGGAAATGCATCCCCGATACCTCGGCCACCAGTTTCAGCCCCTGCGCGCCAATCGCCCGGCGGTAATTCAAAAACGCCAGCGGGTTGGCCTCCACCCTGCCAAAAGGCGATTCCGTGCGCCCCACCAGGGCCGTGCAGCGCAAAAAAGAGCCGCCCGCCACCCGGGCTGCCGCTGCCGAAGCGCTCAGCGCGTTCCACATGATCTGCACGCCAATTTGAAAATTCTCACCGGTGGCCTGTGCCACCGCATGGGTGATCACCGCCATGCCCGCCGTGCGCACCGGGTCAGCCTCGTCCTGGGTAGGATAGACCTTATCCACCGTCTGAATCAAACAGCCGTCCGCGCCGCCTTCATACAAGGCGCGCGCATCCTGCACAGCTTTGTCCAGCGAACGCTCAAAATCGCCTTCCTGAAAGAACGGCGTCCCCGGCATGGGCAGCAAATGCACCAGCCCAATCACCACTTTTTTCTTCCCAAGTGATTCAAAATTTCGCATGGTCATCCCCGGTAAACTCACCCTCGCCCCATGCTCCCACCCCTGGGCGCTACTCTGGCTGAATCGGCTCGCTCTTCAAGCGGTAAATACTGGTGGAAAACTGGAACATATTCCCATTGAACGTAGCAATACACACCTCAACGGGCACATTCCCTTCGATGTAGCTCACGCCGCGAAAGTGGAAATGCGGAGACCCAGGGCGCACTTGCAGCATTTGCGCCACCTCGGGTGTGGCGGTGATGGGCACCAACGTAGCATCGTTGCGCACGACCGGCGCCCCCATTAATTCCTCATACAACTGATAAAAGGACGCCCGCTCCAGGTCGAATTTTTGCATCTTCAGCCCCAGCGACTCGCGCACCACGTTGGTCATGATCACCGCCGGGGTGTCGTTGACAAAACGCAGACGGCGAAAGCGGATGAAGCGGTGTTCCCGATCCGGCGGCAGCCCAAATTCACGCACGAGCGTGTCGCTCCCGATCACCGGCTCCACCGACAGCAGCTTCGATTGGGTGTAATTCCCCGCGTCCTGAATATTGCGCGAAAAGCCGCTGATCTTCTTGAGCGTGTCCTGATACTTCGGGTACGTGATCAGACTGCCTTTGCCCTGGATGCGCTTGATGAACCCCTCGCGTTCCAAATCGTCCAGAGCGCGCGTCACCGTGATGCGGCTGACGGCATGCGTCTCGCAGTAGGACTGCTCCGAAGGCAGCAAAGACCCCGGCGGCATGTTTCCTTCCAGAATCTGGTCGCGAATGATCAATTTGAGCTGTTCATACAAAGGAACAGGGCTGTCACGGTGAATTTTTCCAGTCACACACACCCTCCCGAGGAAAAATAAGGTCGAAGCCGGGGGCTGCGTGCAGCAGCACTCCGGCTTAAGTTGCTATAGTAAGATTATAGCCCAACCTGGGGGGATGTCAAATCGGAAAAGGGGCAAGCATTTCTGCCTGCCCCTTCGGGTGTCCAACCGGATGATGACCTCGCCAGCCCTCCATCCTATCCCAAAGCCACATCCAGCAGCATCATCAGCGCAAAACCCAGCATGGCCCCAATCGTGGAAATATCCGTGCTGCCCGTCCGCTGCGATTCAGGGATCAGCTCTTCAATCACCACGTAGATCATGGCGCCCGCCGCGAAAGCCAGCGCATACGGCAGCAGCGGCCGGATAAAGATCACCAGGGCCGCCCCAAACACCCCCGCCAACGGTTCCACAAAACCCGAAAGCTGCCCATAAAAGAAGCTGCGCCAGCGCGAAAGGCCCTCCCCCCGCAGCGGCATGGAGACCGCCAGACCTTCGGGGAAGTTCTGCAGACCAATGCCGATCGCCAGCGCCACCGCCGAAGCCAGGGTTGCCGTGGGTATACCCGCGGCCGCCGCCCCAAAGGCCACCCCCACCGCCAGCCCTTCAGGGATGTTGTGCAGGGTGATCGCCAGCACCAGCAGCACGCTGCGCTGCCAGGTGGTCTTGATACCTTCGGCCTGATCGCGAGGCAGGTCCATGTGCAGGTGGGGCAGCAGCTTATCCACCCCGTACAGGAACCCGCCGCCCAGCAGGAACCCGATCACCGCCGGAAGCCAGGCGATCTGTCCGTTATCCTCTGCCATAGCGATGGCCGGGGAGAGCAGCGACCAAAAGCTGGCGGCGATCATGACGCCCGCAGCAAACCCCAGCATCGCGTTTAAGAACGAACGATTCACCTTCTTGGTGGTGAACACCACCGCCGCCCCCAGGGCCGTTAACCCCCAGGTGAACAGGGTGGCCAAAAGAGCCTGTAAAATTGGATTTAAAGAACCTAACGCTTCGAACATTTTGTTCAACTCCTTCGATAGAAGCGGTCACTGGATGCTACAATACAAGTGTTCATTATTCACATCGTGCCATTGATTATAGTCAAACCAGCCAAAATTTCACCCCCTTTTTAGGTGATCTTTCGAATACATCCCCAGCAAAAAGCCATTCTCAAAATGAGGTTTTCGGTATATAGTGAACCTATGTCAACCACCGGCCCAACCTCACTTTCCGTAATCGAAGGTCTTGCTCTGTGGCGCGCCCAGGCCTTTGGGGATGCCCTGCGCCTGGATTTCGGCGCCGTCGTGGCAGACCCCTGCTGCGGGCGGCTGGATCAAACCCGCGGCGCTTATTATATTGAAGCCTCTGCCCCCTGGCACGCTCAGGCCTCCCAGAATCAAACCTGGCGCGGCTCCGTCAATGACCAAAGCGCCGCCGCCGCCCTCACCGGCTATCTGGCGGACTGCCCGCCTGAAGATACCCGCGTCCAAACCGCTGCCCTCACCCCCGCCCACGCGCTGCACATCCAGTTGGCTGGCGGCCTCACCCTGGAAATCGAGCCTGCCGCCGCCCCGGGTGAAGAAGCCTGGCGCCTGGCCTCCGGCGAACCCTACACCAGGCCCTTCATCTTCACCCTGGACCTGTCAGGCTGAGAACCCGCCGCCATGCACCTCATTCTCACCCACGAACAGGCAGATTTTGACGGCATCGCCTCCCTCTTAGGCGCATCCCTGCTGCACCCGCAGGCGGTGGCCCTTTTGCCGCGCCGCATGAACCGCAATGTGCGCTCTTTCATTGATTTGTACGGCCCGGATCTGCCCTTCACCGAGAATCGAGACCTCCCCAACCGTCCCATCCAAACCATCACCCTGGTGGACACCCAGTCTTTGGCCACTCCCAAAGGCATGAGCGCCGCCACGCGGGTCAACGTCATCGATCACCACCCCCTGCGCCCCGATTTGCCCGCCGAATGGGAACAATCTCTGCACGAGCTGGGCGCCTGCACCACCATCTTCGTTCAGGTCCTGCAAGAAAAAGAATTCTCCCTGTCTTTCGTGCAGGCCACTTTGCTGCTGCTGGGCATCTACGAAGATACCGGCGCCCTGACCTACGCCAGCACCACCCCTCAGGATATCCGCGCCGCGGCTTACTTGCTCGAACACGGGGCCAGCCTGCGCATTTTAGCTAATTTTCTCAACCCGCCCCTCTCCCCCGAGCAGCGCAGTCTGCACGACCGCCTGCTGGCCTCGGCCCGCAGCCTGACCCTCAACCATCAGAATATCCTCATCGCCGCAGCCTCTGGTGAGGAGATGACCGAAGAAATCTCGTCCATCGCCCACAAATTGCGCGATTTCCTCGACCCCGACGCCCTCTTCTTGCTGGTGCAAACCACCGAAGGCATCCGCCTGGTGGCCCGTTCCACTACAGATCAGATCAATGTGGGTCAGGTGGCCGCCCATTTTGGCGGCGGCGGCCATGCCCGCGCAGCCGGCGCCCTCATCCATCCCAGTTCGCTTTCCCTCCAGCCGGATGAAGCTCCCCTGGAGGCGGTCTACCGTGAGCTGAGCGCCGTCCTTCCCCAGCACGTCCGCCCGCCCATCACCGTGCGGCGGCTCATGTCCCGCCGTCCGCTGGTGCTGAACCCTGAAACCTCGGCTCAGCACGCCGCTCACCTCATCCAGCGTTACGGCTACGAAGGCTACCCCGTGGTGGAAAAAGGCCGCGTCATCGGTCTGCTCACCCGCCGCGCCGTAGACCGCGCCATCGCCCACAAACTCGACCTCAAAGTGGCCAGCCTGATGGACGCCGGTGAGGCCTCGGTTCACCCCCAGGATACCATCGAGCACCTGCAAAAGGTGATGGCCTCCACCGGCTGGGGGCAGATCCCCGTCACCGACCCCGAAAGCGGCGAAGTCATCGGCATTGTCACCCGCACCGACCTGCTCAAGACTCTGGCAGGTGGTTCCCAGGCCGTGTCCGAGCGGCAAAATTACGCTCTGCGCCTCGAGGCCGCCCTGCCCCCCGCGCGCCTGTCACTGCTGCGCGCCATCGCCGAAGAAGCCCACAGCCGCCGCCAGGCCGTTTACATCGTGGGCGGTTTTGTCCGCGATCTGCTCCTCGACCGTCCCAGCCTGGACTTTGACATCGTCGTCGAAGGGGACGCCATCCTGCTGGCCAACGCTCTGGCCGCCCGTTTGGGCGGGCGCGTGGTCAGCCATGCCCGTTTTGGCACCGCCAAATGGTGGATCGCTGAAACCCGCGCCGACCTCATTCAGCGCCTGCCCGAAGACGGCCACCTGGACCCCCACGACCTGCCCGAATTTTTAGACCTCATCACCGCCCGCACCGAATTTTACGATCATCCCACCGCCCTGCCCACCGTCGAGCGCAGCAGCATCAAACTGGATCTGCACCGCCGCGACTTCACCATCAACACCCTGGCCCTGCGCCTCGACGGTCATCATTACGGTGAACTGT
>DAIOUB010000086.1:0-2256 GCA_036751735.1 Levilinea sp.
TGGAAAGCGCGGAGATGAATTCGAGCACGCCGGCCGAATTGTCGTGGATCGCGGCCTGGTACGGTGCGGTTTTGCTCAGTCAGGGCGGGTGGCTGCCCGCCTACGCGGTCTTGGGCGCGGTCACGCTGACCACGCACATCCTTGTGCGCGTGCTCAACGCCCTGGAACTGCGCAGCCTTTACCGTGTGCCTGCCGTCCTGCTCTGGATCCTCTTCACCGTTCTGGTCACCCTCAAGCTGCTCCTCTATCCGGATCAGCCCCTGGGCGTGGGAGATCTGCTCTACCGTTCAGTGCAATTCCTGGCGGATCCCAACTCTGACCTGCGCGAGATCTTCCACCACTTCATCCTGCTCCTGCTCATCCTGCGCGGCCTGCGCATCGCCCGCGAGCCCGCCGATACCCTCACCACCGCTGCCAGTTTTCAGTTGGGCCTCTTCATGTTTCTGGTTTTCGGTCTGCTCCTCTCCAGCTCACCGCTGGCCCAACGTCCGCAAACTTACATCGCCCTCTACATCTTTCTGCTCTTCAGCCTGTTTGCCATGTTCACCGCCCGCATCGCCAGTCTGCGCGGCCTGCGCGGGGGGCGCACGCCCGTGTTTAACCGCGGCTGGGCCCTGGGCGTGCTGCTCATCGGCCTCATCGTGGTCGCCGCTGGCGTGTTCGCTGGCTGGGCTCTCAGCGGTCAAATAGGGCAGTGGTTTGTCCAGCTCATCCTGGCCGTCACCGGGATCATCACCTTCCTGATCTTGCTGATCCTTTCCCCCCTTTTGCTGCTGCTGGCTCGCTGGATCCCCTGGATCATCGCCCGTTTTCAGAAGAATCTGGCCGACCCCATCAACGCCTGGCAGCAGTCCATGCAGGAATTTTTGCAGCACCAAAGTGAACAGGCTGCCGCCCATACCGAATGGGTCACCACCGGCCGAAACCTGGGGATCATCCTCTTTACCCTGGTCATCCTGGCTTCCATTCTGGCCGCCCTGCGCTGGCGGCAGCTGCGCATTCAGGCCGCCGCCGAAAAAGGCGACCCCAGCGGGCGCCTGGGGCCTTTGACCCCCTGGGAATTTCTCACCGGCCGCCTGCGCTCCAGCCGCGACCTGAACCGAGCCCGCCGCCTGTTGGCTGCCGCCCGTATCCGTTGGGTGTACGCCCAGCTCATGGATCTGTGCGAAGACCTGGGCACCCCTCGTCCGCCGGCCCTGACCCCGCTGGAATTCATCCCCCGCGCCGCAGTGCTCTTCCCCGACCATCTCGCCGGTTTGCAAACCCTCACGCAGGCCTACCTGCGCGTGCGCTACGGCGAACTGCCCGAAACTCAGGAAGAGGTAGACGCCGTCAACGCCGCCTGGGAAACCGTGCAGGCCGCCGGAAAGGCGCAGCTCCAGGCCCGCCGCAAACTGCCTAAGAATTAGTCGAATGGGTGAGTTGTTTTGTGAAAAGCGTTAGAACGGCAGCAGATCCAAAAGCCCTGCGCCCCCATAGGCAAACACCAGCATTTTGAGGATCTTCCCGATCCAGCAGAACAAGAGAAATTTCCACAACGGCATGCGCATGGCCCCCGCCACGATTCCGGCGATATCAAAGGCCGGATTGGGGATGAAAGACAGCAGCAGCACCGCCCAAATCCCATAGCGCCGCATCCAACCCTCCACCCGCGGATACCATCCCGCCCGCGAGGCCAACCCCCGCCCGCTGAAACCCGCCAGATAGCCCGAAATTTCCCCCAAGGCCGCCCCGCTGCCCGCCGCCATCGCCACCCAAAACGGGTCAAACACCGCCCCCATCGCCGAGGTCAAAATTACCCCTGGCAGCGGGATCACCAGGCTGGCGTTGGCCAGCAGCGAAAACAAGAAAATGCCTGGATACCCATAGCCTTCCAGGTCCGCGATGCGGTCTCGAATCAAGACCAGATAAATTGTCAGCCCAACCACCAGAACAAAAATGAGAATACGGATGATCTTCTGACGTGTGTCGGACTCCATGCAGATCAATCCTCAGCCGAGAGCAGGGCTTCAATCCGCGCGATCACCATATCCAGCGCCACCGCGTTGAACCCGCCCTCAGGAATGATCACATCTGCATACCGTTTCGACGGTTCCACAAAGTCCATGTGCATCGGCCGCACCGTGCTCAAATATTGAGAAATCACGTTCTCGGTCGAGCGTCCGCGTTCGATCAAATCGCGCTGAAGCCGCCGGATAAAGCGCAAATCCGCGTCGGTATCCACGAAAATCTTCACATCAAACACTTTGCGCAGCT
>DAIOUB010000086.1:2356-5178 GCA_036751735.1 Levilinea sp.
TTGCCCGACCCCGACCCGCCCGCAATGGCAATCACCAGAGGTTCGCGTGTATTTTTCATGCCGCCATTATACCCGATGCCGTTTTACCACACGGCAAATTGCAGCCATAAAATTCCTGCCGCCAGGGTGACAATCGTCACCAAAAGCCCCACACGCGTGTACTCCCAGAATCCCATATGAATCCGCGCGCTCCCCGCAATTTCGGCCACGATCAAATTGGCTACCGACCCCAACAGGGTCAAATTTCCCGCCAGGGTCGAAGCCACCGCCAGAGTCAGCCAGCCCGCCGTGGGCGAATGCAGCTGCATCACCACCGGCTTGAGCAGCAGCACCGCCGGGACGTTGGACACCAGGTTGCTGAGCACCAGCGTGGTCAGCGAAAACTGCCAGATGCCCGTATCCGGCGAAAGCCCCGCCAATCGGAAGAGTTCCCCCGCCACACCGTTGGCCTCCAGCGAGCCCGTCACCACAAACATGGCCGCAAAAAAGGCCAGCAGCCCCCAGTTGATCTCATAAAACACGTGTTCCGGCGACACGCGCCGCGTGAACAGCAGCGCGCAGGCCGCCAGAAAAGAGGCTTCGGCCACCGGCGCGCCCAGCAAAAACGCTGTCAAAAGCCCGCCGGTCACCACCAGACTCTTGATCAGCAGCGGCCGGTTCAGTTCCAGGGGCTGCTCGGTCAGTTCGCCCAAAGCCCCGCGCTTAAACTCGCCGGGGTAGAACAAAATCACCACCCCCCACACCACCGCCAGCCCCATCACAGCCACCGGCAGCAGCGGCAGGGCAAAATCCAGGTACGAGATGCCCGACGCCGTGCCGATGATCATATTCTGCGGGTTCCCCGTCAGCGTGGCCGCCGAACCGATGTTTGAAGCCGTCGCCAGGGCAATGAGGTACGGCAGCGGGTTGCGCCGCGCCCCCTGGGTGATTTGCACCACCAGTGGGGTGAACATCAGGCAAATGGTATCGTTCAGGAACAGCGCGCTCAGCAGCCCCGCCAGGGCAATTTCCACCGCCAACAAGATCCGCGGCGAACGCGCCGTCTTTAAAAGCCCCCGGCCTGCCAGTTGAAAAAAGCCCGCCATCTGCAAATTCGCATTCAGGATCATCA
The DNA here is from genome assembly GCA_036751735.1 of Levilinea sp. Lineage (GTDB taxonomy): Bacteria > Chloroflexota > Anaerolineae > Anaerolineales > Anaerolineaceae > Levilinea. Next base: position 3,468 of record DAIOUB010000086.1, read on the forward strand.
TCGAGAACAGCAGGATGAGCGTATCCAGGTCCAAAAAACCCCCCAGCGCTGAAAAAGCCACCTGACGGGTGGCGATGAGCAGCCCGGCGCCCATCAGCGTAATCGTGGTACGGTTGGCGCGCAGCCCCGGCCAGCGCCCCACCGCGATGCCGATGTAGGTTACAGTCACAATGATCAGCGTAATCCAAAAATCCATCCAGCCAACCCTCCAAAGCGGTGATTCTACTCCAAACCCTCAGGCTTGTGCGAAAGCCGTGGTTTTAAGAGTAGTAATATTTGAATTATTTTGATAAAATAAATAAATATCTGACGGCCCACACATTTCCAACGGAGTGTCATCATAATGTCCGCGCCGCCTTCCAAAATGCCTCTGATCGCCCTGGTGGGTGTAGACGGCTCAGGCAAATCTTCGGTCATACAGGCTTTACAAGCCGAGCTGCAAGCTGAGAATATCCCCGTGCACGTTCTGCACGGGAATAACCTCCTGCCAAAAAACGGCCCCATTACCAATCACCAACACCCGCCGCGCCCTTTCTTTTCCAGCTGCCTGAAGATGCTCTACCGCGCCCTCCGCTGGCTCGGTCACTATTATCTGCATCTGCGGCCGCGCATGAATTCCGGCGTGCTCCTTCTATCCGACCGCCATTATTTCGACGACGTTGCCATTGACCCGCGCAAATACCGCTACGGCGGCCCGCACGCCCTGGTGAACCGTCTGCGCTGCCGTCTGCCCCGCCCCGACCTGTTCATCTTTCTGGATGCGCCCCCCGAAGTCCTGCTTTCGCGCAAACAGGAAATCCCTCTGGATGAGGTCGTGCGCCTGCGCGCCGCGTACGAGACCCTGCTGGCCGACCAACCCAACACCCGTCAGGTGGACGCCTCGGCCCCCCTACCCCAGGTGCTGGCCGAGGTGCGCGCCGTCATCCAACCTTACCTTCCCGCCGGTCAAAGTTAAGCTCACCAGCCGCGCCGGAGACTTTGCCCTGCCTCGACGGCTCAGTCGCTATTTGGGAATTTACCTATACGCAGGTGAATTTTCTCCTCTTCCCTTGTCGGGGAAACCACATTTCTGGTATAATACCCCTCGCAGTCGCCACCTTAGCTCAGCTGGTAGAGCAGACGATTCGTAATCGTCAGGTCATGAGTTCGAACCTCATAGGTGGCTCATGCCCGAACCCAAATTTCCGGCAGGCACTTTTTGCCCTGCTGGGAATTTTTTTATTCCCCCCCAACCGACCCCACCCTCGCTCCATAAAGGTATAATCTTTCATATGAACATAGCCATGCTCTCCTATCACACTTGCCCCCTGGCCACCCTCGGCGGCAAAGACACCGGCGGGATGAATGTGTATGTCCGCGAGCTTGCCACCCAACTGGGGCGCATGAAAATTCACGTGGACGTGTTCACCCGTTCCCAGGATGAGCATGTCCCCCACGTGCTCCACGACCTCGGCTTTGGCAACCGGGTGGTGCATGTGCCCGCCGGGCCGGAATACCCCCTGCCCAAATCGGATCTGCCCCAATATCTGCCCACCTACGCCGATTCCATTCGCCGCTTTGCCGAAGAAAAAAACATCCACTATGATGTCATCCATTCTCACTACTGGATGTCCGGCGTCGCCGCCTTGGAGCTTCAGCAGGCCTGGAACGCCCCCATCGTGCAGATGTTCCACACCCTCGGCCACATGAAAAACCGCGTGGCCCTCACCCC
>DAIOUB010000086.1:5278-12950 GCA_036751735.1 Levilinea sp.
AACATGATCCTCTACGTGGGGCGCATCGAGCCACTCAAAGGCATTGATACTCTCATCCAGGCCCTGGCGGCCATGCGCTCTGACCCCCGGCTCATTCCCATCCCCCATTACCTCACCATCATCGGCGGCGACCCCGATGTGACCCCTCAGAACATGAGCGCAGAAATGGCCCGCCTGCGCGCCCTGTGCAAAGACTTAGGCCTGAACGATATGGTGCTCTTCATCGGCAAGCGCAGCCAGGATACCCTGCCTTATTACTATTCCGCCGCAGAGATTGTGGTGGTGCCCTCGCATTACGAATCGTTTGGCATGGTGGCCCTGGAAGCGATGTCCTGCGGAACCCCCGTGGTGGCCTCTCAGGTCGGCGGCCTGGGCTTTTTGGTGCAGAACGGCGTCAACGGCTATTCCGTCCCCGACCGCGACCCCAACGCCCTGGCAGAGCGCCTCACCCAGCTCATCTGTGACCCCGACCTGCGCGCGCAGCTCGGCGCCCAGGCAGAGGAGTACGCCCAGGCGTACGCCTGGGAAAACATCGCCAGCCGCATGATTCAAGTGTACGAACAGCTGCTTCAGCCCAAACCTGCGCCGCAGACCTAAAGAATCCCCCCGCGAACGATCATTTGCAGGGTAATCATGAAAAAGCACAGCCACAACGCCCCCCACAAACGCGGGATACGGCGCGTGGTCTTGATTAAGATGAAATAGACCATATACAGCCCGCCCGCGGCGGCCAAAATTCCGTTACCCCAGTACACACTCTTGAGCAAATACGACACCTGCCCAAAGTAGTTTTGAATCCCCAAGAACATGGTTCCGGTCCAGAACAGCATGTACGAAAAGGCATAAAACCGCACCCCCAAGGGCAGCACCCGCCGCCACAGCACGCTCACAATCAGCCCCACCATCAGCAGCATGGTGATCCCAGGCAGACTGATCAGTTCCACCGCCCCCAGGTCGTTGCTAACCATGGTCACCGACCAGGCCAGCAGCCCGCCCGCCATCCCCCACCAAGCCCGCGTCCGTTCGCCCCAGCGGGTGACCAGCGACCGCTCCAGACAAAAAATAGAAATTGCCAACAAGACCACAATGTACACCAAAACACCGGCACTGCCGCTCAGGTTTTGCACCGGCCGCATCATCATCGCCACGGTCAACATGCACAAGTAAAGGATGGCCGCCGCGCCCAACCCGTCAATCAGTTTGCTGCGCAGATCGGTTTGCAGCCGCTGCCGCCACGGGGCTGGTGTGACCGCCAGAGTCTCGTCCGTTGGTTGTCCTTCGCTCATCACGCCTCCTCAAATTCGCCGCTCATTGATTTTCTTCCACTTGGGTCAGATCCACACCCCCCAGCATCGCCCATCCCAGGATCCCGGCGACCACAATGATCATGCCGAAGACCCCATAAATCACCCGAAACCCGATCGTATCCGCTAAAAATGAAGCCAGCGCCATCGAGATCAAACCAGCGGCGGAGGCGATCGCGTTTAACGCGCTGTTCACGCGCCCGCGCTTCAAATCCGTCACCGCCAATTGAATCAGGGTCATCAGCACCGACTGGCCCGGCACCAAGAAAAGTCCAATCACAAAGGTCAGCACAATGATCCAGACAAAGGCGGGCGACACGCCGATACCCACCAGCAGCAGCCCAATCGCCATCATCGCCCAGGCCCCCCAGGCCGCTTTCTTCATGCGCCCGCTGAAATAACCCAGCAAGGCCGTCGCGATCAGCATCCCCAACCCCTGCGCCGAATCCACAATCCCCAGGCCTTCCGGCCCCACCCCAAAATGGGTGCGCAGGTAGGGAACCCACAGCACGTTAATGGCCCCCAGCCCAAATTGGAGCACCGTCATCAATACTAAAATGCTCACCAGCAGCCGGCTGGAGAACAAGGTTCCCATTCCCTCGCGCAGCTCCTGCCACACCGCCGCCAGACTGCTGGTGCCGCCAGGGGTGGTGCGCGGCACGGTCATCAGCATAATCGCCAGGGCGCTCAGCAAAAAACTGGCCGAATCAAACAAAAACGCCACCTGCGCCCCCGCAAACCCAATCGTGAAACCCGCCAGCGCCGGGCCAATCAAAAACCCCATCGTCTCCACCCCCTGCATCAGCCCCATCGCCGCCAGCAGATCCTTTTTCTCCGGCACAATCAAAGGCAGCACCGCCGCGCGCGCCGGATAGAAAAAGCGGCTGAGGCACGACATCAAAAACCCCACCGTGTAATAAATCCACACTTGATCCGCGCGCTGCACCGTCAGGCAAACCAAAACCAGCCCGGCCCGCAAAAAATCCGCCGTCATCATGGTTTTTTTGCGGTCCCAGCGGTCCACAAAGACCCCCGCCACCGGCCCCAGCACCAACATAGGGACGCTCGAAGAGATCAGCGACAGCCCTACCATCAAGGTGCTGCCGGTCAAATCCTGGATCAAAATCGGCATCGCCAGCCAGTTAAAGTAGTCGCCAATAAATGAGATCATCTGCCCAATCCACAAGGCCACAAAATTGCGGTTGCGGAACAGGGAAAAATAAGAATTGCGTTCGGATGGCGCTTCGATGGACATGACGGCGGTTCTCGTTAGTGTGTTTTATTTGAGGCTTACTTTTTCTTCGGCCCAGATCGGTACAAACTGCGCCCCGCCTGCACCACCGGCCGGCCAAAGCGTTCACGCAGTTCATCCAGCGCGCCCAACAGACGCTGTTCTTTTTCGCTGGGCGTCTCCCACAGCCCAGGCTGAAAGGCCTGTTGGCTCAGCCCGCTGGTGCCCACCCCAATCAGCCGCACGGGCCTGCCCGGCTGCCACACGGCGTCAAACAGTTGCAAGGCCACCGCCCCAATCAGCTTATCCTGCTGGGTGGGCCGTTCCAAAGACATCTGGCGGCTCAGGGTGGTGAAATCCGGCCAGCGCAGCTTCAGCCGCACCGTCGCCGCGCACAGGCCGTGCTGCCGCAGCCGGTAGGCCACGTCCCCGCTCATATCCAGCAAGGTCCCGCGCAGCACCGCCGCGTCGCTCACATCGCGCTGAAAGGTGACTTCCTGACTGATGGATTGGGCCTGGTGAACGGTGACCACCGGGCGGTCGTCCATGCCCTGCGCGTGGCGCACCAGTTCATGCCCGATTCTACCAAACATCCGCACCAATTGGCTCTCCGGCATGGCGGCCAATTGTCCAATCGTCGTCACCCCCAAATCATTCAGCCTGGCCCCCAGCTTGGGCCCCACCCCCCACAGCGCCTGCACGGGCAGCCCAGCCAAAAAAGCCGCCTCTTGCCCGGCCGGAATTTCCAGCAGAGCGTTGGGCGCTGTCGGGCCCCGCTTGGAGGCCTTGCCGTGGTCTGTGGCCATTTTGGCCACCAGCTTATTGCTGGCCACCCCCAGCGAACAGGGCAGGCCCGTGCGTTCGTTCACCGCTCGCTGCACCAGATACCCAATCTCCGCCGCGGGTTGGGGCAAATCGCTCACATCCAGAAAGGCTTCGTCAATCGAAAGCTGTTCCAGCAGGGGAGTGAATTCACCCAGCACCCCCATCACCTGTTCCGAAGCCGCCCGATACAGCCCGTGATTCCCCGGAATCAGCGCCAGTTCCGGGCACAGCCGCAGCGCCTGTCCGGTGGGCATGGCCGAATGCACCCCATACTGGCGCGCCGCATAGGAACAGGAGCTGACCACCCCGCGCTCTTCGGGCTTGCCCCCCACAGCAAAGGGCTTGCCCCGCAGGGACGGTTCCCGCTGCTCTTCCACAGCGCAGAAAAAAGCATCCAAATCCACATGCAGGATCTTCCGAAAAATCATCGCGCGGCCTCTCCTCACCAGTGTACAGCCCTCCCCCGCGCCGGTCAACCCTTTGCGCCGGGCTAGGCCTGTTCCGCGGGCTGAAGCAGCTTTTCCTCATAAATCCGCCGGATGGTCACTTCCAATTCCGGACGCCGCACCTCTAAATCGGTCACAGGGTAGCGCGCCAGCAGGGTCTGAATCAACGCGGCGGGGTCGTGCGTGTGTCCGTCCAGCGAAAACGTCACCCGCGGCCCATCCCGGCTCACAATTTCAGCCCCGTCCAGAGAAATTTGCTCCGTGGGGTTAGCCAGCGTCACCGCCAGCAGCCGCCGCCCGTCAAACCGCTGGCTCAAAGCCGACAGGCTGCCGTCGTACAGCAATTGTCCCTGATCCAAGATCAGCACCCGGCTGCATAGCTTCTCCACATCTGAAAGGTCGTGTGTGGTCAAAATAATGGTTGTCCCCCGCTCCTGGTGGATCTTTTGAATAAACTGGCGGATGCGTTCCTTTGCCACCACATCCAGCCCAATGGTTGGCTCATCCAAAAACACCAGGGGCGGCTCGTGCAGCAGCGCCGCGCACAGGTCTGCCCGCATGCGCTGCCCCAATGATAAAGACCGTACCGGCGTGTTGATAAAGCGCTCCATCTCCAACATCTCGGTAAATTCGCGCAGATTCCGCCGGAAGCGCTCCGCCGGAATCGAATACATCGCCTGCAGCAGCTCGAAGGAATCGATCACCGGCAAATCCCACCACAGCGTGGTGCGCTGCCCAAACACCGCCCCAATATGCGCCACGTAGGCCTGGCGCTGCTTCCAGGGCACAAACCCGCCCGCCTCCACTTCGCCCCCGCTGGGAACCAGCAGGCCGGTCAGGATCTTGATCGTCGTGGATTTTCCGGCCCCATTCGGCCCCAGGTACCCCACCATCTCCCCCGGCTCCAGCGAAAAGTTCACCTGGCTCACCGCGGTCACTTTTTCCATCTGCGGCGCCACCAGGCTCAGCGCCGACCCCAAAATCCCCTGACGGCGTTTGTTGACCCAAAACACCTTTTCTAAATCCCGCACCCGCAAAATGGGTTTCATCGCCTTAGCTCCCTGTACTCTGATAATGGGTGATCCCCCACCGCCAAAACCACAGCGTCAGCCCCATCCCCGCCGCGGCCACCAGCGGCGCAAAGAACGGCGCCGCCGCCGGAAAGCCAAATGGGTCAGTTTTTCCCAAAAAATACAGCGCCGGGTAGTAATTCATAAAGATGAACGGCACCACATAGGTGAAGAAACGCCGCATCCCTTTGGAATAAATATCCATCGGATACCCCATCATCTCCACGCCCCCATAGGTCAAAATATTGACGGCTTCCACCCGCTCGATCGTCCAAAAGGTCAGTGTGGTCCCAAAGATAAAAATCGCCCCCATCAAGACCACCTGACTGGCGATGACCACCGGTAAATACAGGCTCTTGGCCGCCGTCCAAACCACCGGCGTCATCCACAGCCCGTAAGCCAAAATGATCACCCCCTGCAGAATGCGCCCCAGCCGGCGCAGCAAAAAAGACGACCCCAACACCTGAACAGTGATGTTGACCGGCCGCAGCAGCAGCTGATCAAACTGCCCCTGACGCACCATCGGGCTGAAGGTGTCCGCGTCAAACCCGCTGAAGATCATGTCCGTCAGCCCGAAGGCAATTTCTGCCACACCCACCAAAAAAGCCACTTCCCCCACCGTCCACCCCACCACACCGCCAAAGCGGTTCAGCACCAGCGCCACCGAGAAGAAATAGGTGCCGTTTAAAAGGCCCGTGGAAAGCACGTCCATCAAAAAAGACATGCGGTACTGCATCTGTGAACGCAGTTGGATGGAAAGCAGTCTGCGGTAGAGCGTTAAGCTGCGCATTTCCTCAGCCTCCTTGAATGACCAGCTTGCGGATGCCGAGCCGCACCACCGCCTGCGAAGCGCCTGCCAGCGCCAGGAACCACACCAATTGCAGCCCCAGGCGCACCCCCAATTCCCCCGCCGGAACGATCCCCAGGTAAATTTCCACCGGTGTGTTGATCAGCGAGGGGAAGGGGGTCCAATAGCACAGGCGTGTGAACCATTCAGGCATCAATTGCAGCGGCATATAAAAGCCAGAAAGCACCCCGGAGATTAAAAAACCCATGCGCGCCACACCGCGCGCATCCGGGGTCCAAAAAGCAGCCAAATTAACTAGAAAATTCCAGGAAAAGCTCACCAGCCAGCTCAACCCCAGGCTCACCAGGAACCAGCCTGCCTGCCCCAGCGAGCCGGGGAAAACCAATGGGTGAAAGAGGGCAAACAGCGCCATGAAGATCACCCCGCGCCCCCAAAGGTTGAACCCCGCCTTGCCCAATTCCCGCCCCATCCACAGCGTGTACAGGTGGGTCGGTTTCAACAAATCCATCGCCACCTGCCCGGAATACACGCTTTTCGACACGTCTGTCATGCCGAAAATCCGCAGAAAGGTAATCATGGCCTGCGTCAGGGCCACATAGGTCACCGATGCTGCCGCGTCCATCCCGTTCACCGCCGCCCCAGCCGGCAGCAGCGCCGTCAGCAAAGCCGCCCGCACCAAACCAAAGAACAGGTTGGTCGCCAGACCGGCCCACATCGCCATACGGTAGGTCGTTTCCTGACGAAAAGCCCGCCTCACCACTTCCCAGAAAAATCGCATGCGCGCCAGCCTCCGCAACCCCAAGGATACCGCCGATTATATCCGCCTTGCGGCGGCGCCCCGGCAAAGCCCCCCTCCAGGCCGAAAAAACTGGCCGTCTGGGGGGTTCCAGGCGGCCAGGATCGGGGTTAGATCAAAGCCCTTGTTATTGAAGGGTCAGAACCCCCCAGGTGGTGGGGTTGGTCAGTTTCCGCCTCGCCGTCCCAGACACCATCGTCTGCTGCACATTCTGATCCACGTTGTCGTTATCCGAAACCGAGAAGGCAAATCCCACCTTCACCCCCGGGCCAGGCGTCACCCCAAACACGCTCCAGGGCACGGCCGCCTCCACGCGGTAGCCTTCCTCGAAGGCCACCGCGCCGATTTTAACCTTGCTCTGTCCTCCGGCCAGTCCGCTGGGGAACCACAGATACGCCTCGCGTGTCCCGTCCACGCCTCCGCGCCCCGGCGAAATGCCCAGTTGAAAATCGTCACCGCTCAGCTGCGCGCTGCCAAAATCATCCCACAGGTTGCTGTCCAGCAAAATCTCCAGGCTGTCGCCCTTGTACAGATCAGCTCCGCTGGCGTTTTGCGCGTAGCGGTCATCGCGCACCTTGGCCGCCACGTACAAGTATTGGTAATCCCACCCCACCCGGAAAGAGCTTTCCAAATCGGCGCTGGTCTCGCGCTGCCCATACACCACCGCCGCAGCGGCGTAGGTCTTGCCGGGCCATTCATCCCAATTCCCATCCAGGGTCGGCGGTGAAGCAAAATAGGCCGCCGAAAAAGCTCCCCCCGGCCGCCCTGCCAGGGTCGCCGTGGCCGGGCCAGAGGTCAGCGTGGGCGGGGCGGTGGGCAGACCTGGCGGGGTTGGGGTCGCCGCAAGTTCGGGCGTAGCCGTCAGCGGCACCAACGTCACCGTCGGCGTCATCACCGCCGGTTCCTCCGCCTCAGTGGGAGCCAACGTGGGGAATTCCACCGGAGCGGCCGGGGTCAGCGACCCCAAAATCCCAGAGCCAAACAAGGCCGTCATGGTCAGGTTGGGGGCTGGCTCGTTGGATCCCGGCTTCAACCCCGCAAACGGCAAATTGCAGCCCAAGAGCACCCCAACCGCCGCCAAAAGCAGCACTTTTTCGATCGGTCGTTTCATCTTACACCTCACGCTTTTTTTATTGACCCAGCCGCAGCGAACCCCAGCCCGGCAGGTTCATTCCGTCCAGGGCGTTCGGGT
>DAIOUB010000087.1:0-8237 GCA_036751735.1 Levilinea sp.
GTTTTGTTGTACAATACGGAACAAAGGGGACAAGCGCGCAGCCAAATGCGGTCGAGTGCGGTCATCAGGAGGTGAAACCCATGAGCCTGTACCAACAATTTGCCAAAGTGTATGCCAGCGGCTACCGCGGCTATTCGCAGACCATGGCAGAGCTTCTGCCGGCGGTCATCAGTCACTATCATCTTGCCCCGGGCGAACGCCTGCTGGATATCGCCTGCGGTGAGGGCAGTTTCGCCGTGGCCGCCGCCCAGCAAGGCTGGCAGGTGGTGGGGGTGGATCAATCCTGCGACATGCTCGATCTGGCCCGCGATCACGCCCTGGAAGCCGGCGTCAGCGCCGAATTTTCCTGCATGGATATGCGCGAGCTGGATTTTTCCGGCCAATTTGACCTGGCCACCTGCTGGTACGACAGCCTGAATTATATGCTGACCGCTGAAGACCTGGGCAAAGCCTTTAAGGGTGTGGCGCGCGCGCTGAAACCCGGCGGGCATTTCCTCTTTGACATGAACACGGTCTACGGTCTGGCGGTCAGTTGGCCGCGCCAGCCCAACGCCGTGCGCCAGGACACCCCCGACCTGATGGAAATCCACCAGACCCGCTACGACCACGAGGCGCAGATCGCCTCGGTGCGCATTGTGGCCTTCCTGCGTAAAGGCGAGCAGTGGGAACGCATGGAAGAGGTGCATCAGGAAAAGGCCTATCCGGTCAGTACTGTGCAGGCCCTGCTGGAGGCCGCCGGTTTTGAAGTGGCCGCCACCCTGGGCAACCTGCGCGAATTCATCCCCCTGCAGCTCGACAGCCCGCGCATGTGGTGGCTGGCGCGCAAAACCGCCTGATCCTGCCCCTGAAAACCAAAAAGCCCAGAGGTCTCGCGGCCTCTGGGCTTTTTTTGCGTTTTAAACCTACGAGCGCGCGTGAATATAGGCCATCGGTGCGAAGGTCTTCTCTTCCACCGGCAGCACATCCACCAGTTCATACTGGCGCGAGCCTAACCCCAGGGCCTCGCCGTATTCCAACACCTTGTAGGGGTCTTTCATCGGCCCGTGCATCCAGGTGAAGGGGTGCCCGTCGTTGGGGATGACTTCCATGCTGGTGGGCACGTTCTCGGTGATCAAGCGCGAGCGGGCGATCACATCCAGCGTGGCCTGATCCAGGGCCACAATATCGTCCGAGCCGAAAATGCCCGCGTCCGGCAGAATGGGCATGCTGGTGAAGCCGAAGCAATCGCACACCGGCGTCATGTGGGTGGCCAGGTTCAAGTGAACGGCCTTGCCGGGGTCAAAGGTGCCCAGCACAATGCTGGTGGAGATAGCCATAGCCTCCTGGAAGGTCCAGAAGTTGGCCGGGTTGATCTTCCAGCTGCCCTCCGGGGCCACCTTCATACAGCGCCCGCACTGGTTGCAGGGTTCATAGTGCAGGTGCAGGTCGCCCGGCGAATGGCGGTCTTCCACAATGGCCCCGTGCGGGCAGGAGTCAATGATGCGCTGGCGCGTTTCGGCGTCGGGGCACAGCTCCGGGAACCAGTACGGATCCACGTGGTGGGTATCGTGCATCAGGCCGCGCGTGCCGCCCACCATGCAGCCCAGGGCCAGATTCTTGAATGCCGCCCCAAACGAGCAGCTGGGATGGCCCTTGACATGCGCAAAGTTGACCAGGAAGGAAGCATCCTGAATCATGCCGCCCAGCTTCCACTCTTTCATGTTCTTGTATTCGTGGAAATAGGAGACGTAATAGTTATCCTTCAGCCCGCCCACGGGGTACACCGGGCAGCCGAGGGTCTCACTAGCGTAGCCGCGCTTTTCAGCGCCGGCGGCGTCCCAATCCACATCCACCACAAAAGGCTTGCCGCCCCCATCTTTAATCGCCTGCACCACCTTGCGCACAAACACCGGATGAATCACCGAATAACTCAAATTATTGCCCACGTGCATCTTAATCGCCACCAGCTCATCTTTCACCCGGTCGCGTAAATGCAGCGCATCGAGAATCAAATCCAACTTGGCGGGCAGAGTCTCTGCGGCGTCCAAACGCGCCTGGCGGGGGGAACCCCAATACACATTACTGGTCATCTTTTTTCTCCTGAATGGTTTCAACCGGCGGTGGTTCTGGCAGCAGCGCGCGGGCGCGCAGCCAGATAGAATCAAACATGTCGCGGGTCAAGCGCCCCGTCTGCGTGTTTTGACGGCTGGGGTGATACGAAGCCAGCAGCCAGGGGAAGCCCGCGGGTGCATCGTAGAACAACCCGTGGCCAAACACCGCGCCCGGCAGCGGCAGCCCATCCTGGCGCAGCACATCCAACACATGATCAAAGGCGATCTTGCCCAGGGCCACAATCCCGCGCACCCCGCGCAGCATCCCCATCTCCGCCCGCAGATAGGGCAGGCAGGTGCGGATCTCTTCGAGGGTGGGCTTGTTATCCGGGGGGGCGCAGCGCACCACAGCGGTGATGAAGGCCCCGCGCAGCGCCAGCCCATCCCCGCGGCCCAGTGAAGTGGGCTGGTTGGCAAAGCCCGCCCGGTGCAAGGCCCCGTAGAGAAATTCACCCGAGGCGTCCCCGGTGAACATGCGCCCGGTGCGGTTGGAGCCGTGCGCTCCCGGGGCCAGCCCCACAATCAGCAGCTGCGCCTGCGGGTCGCCAAAGCCGGGCACCCCCCGCCCCCAGTAGGTCTCCTCGCGAAAGGCGCGCCGCTTCACCCGCGCCACTTCCTCGCGCCAGCTCACCAGGCGCGGGCACAATCGGCAGGCTTCAATTTGGGCTTCCAGGGCGTCCAGAGCGGATGCGGGCGGGGCTGCGTTCAAGGGTTGGTTTCTCCAACGGAGGGATAAGACCTATTTTACCAGATTTTCTCCCCCCGCCCCCGCCGCGCCAATTTAGACCATTTCAGGGTGAATAGATCCAAAAATTCCTGATATAATCGGGGGCATGAAATACCACATCTGGACCGAAGGTTGTCAAATGAACGTGGCCGACTCCCAGCGAGTCGGTTCTGCGCTGGAGCACATGGGCTACCAGATGACCGAACGCGCGGCGGAAGCCGATGTGATCATCCTCAACACCTGCGTGGTGCGCCAGAGCGCCGAAGACAAGGCCTACGGCCGCCTCAGCTCCCTGCAGCCGCTGAAAAAGCGCAACCCCCATCTGGTGATCAACCTGATGGGCTGCCTGGTGGGCGTGCGCAGCACCGAGCGCCTGCAAAAGCGCTTCCCCTATGTGGACGTGTTTTCACCGCCCTCCGACCCCCGCCCCCTGGTGGCCTTCTTAAACCAGCGCGACGGGCGCGAGGAAAGTCTGGCCGAGGTGGAAGGCCGTTTTGCCCAGCAAGATGAAGAATTGATCCTGCCGGTGCATGAGCGCGGGCAGTTGGTTTCGGCTTACATCCCCGTGGTGTACGGCTGCTCCCACGCCTGCACCTACTGCATCATCCCCTACCGCCGCGGGGTCGAAAAATCCCGCCCGCCCGAAGAGATTATCGGCGAGGCGCGTGCCCTGGTGGCCCAGGGTGTGCGCGAAATCACCCTGCTGGGGCAGATCGTGGACCGCTACGGCAAAGATGAACCCGCCTACCCCACCCTGGCGGGCATGCTCACCCGCCTCAGCGCCCTGGACGGGCTGGAGCGGATCCGTTTTCTCACCTCGCACCCCAACTGGATGAACGACGCCCTGCTGGACGCGGTGGCCTCCCTGCCCAAGGTCATGCCCCACATTGAAGTGCCCTGTCAGGCCGGGGATGACGAGGTGCTGGCCAACATGAAGCGCGGTTACAGCGTGGAAGCCTACCGCCGCCTGGTGGAAAACATCCGCGCGCGCATTCCGGGCGTGTCCATCGCCACGGATATCATCGTCGGCTTCCCCGGCGAAACCGAGGCCCAATTCCAGAACACCTACGACCTGCTGGCCGATCTGAAGCTGGATGTTGCCCATCTGGCGCGCTATTCCCCGCGCGAAGGCACGGTCTCGGCGCGGCGCATGGCCGATGACGTGGCCGACGAAGAGAAATGGCGGCGCTTCCGCGCCCTGGAAAATTTGCAGGAAGGCATCGCCGCCGAAATCCACGCCCGCTATCTGGGCACGGAAACGCCGGTCTTGTTTGAAGAGAAGGTAAAAAAACGCTGGCGCGGGCGCACCCCCACCAACAAACTGGTCTTTGTGGAGACGGATGAAGATTTGCGCGCCCAGCTGCGGCCGGTGAAGATCAACTGGACCGGCCCCTGGTCAATGATCGGCGAACTGGCCTGAGCCGCCCCCTGCCCTACCCGTTTTCGCCCGCTGGAGCGTTATTTTCCAGCGGGTTTTTGCTTCCCTCCCCCAGCGCCTGGTCAAAGAAAGCCGCCAGCCGCTCGGCCAGGATGCGCAGATTGGCGGGTTTGTAAATACCGTGACCCTCATCCGCAAATTCCAGCACCTCAAACGGCACGCCGCAGGCCCGCAGCCGCGCCGTCACCTGGCGCACATGCTCCGGGGGCACATTCGGGTCGCGCGCGCCCTGCACAATCAGCAGCGGCACGCGGATGCGCTCGACAAAATGGATCGGGGAGCGCTCGGCGTAGCGCTGAGGAACCTGCTCCGGCGTGCCGCCCATCATCTCGGCCGTCAGCGGGCGCAGATCCGGGCGGGTGGTTTCATAATCCACCACCAGATCGGTCATGCCGCAGATGGGCGCCGCCGCCCCAATCACCTCAGGGCCGTAGTGGGTCGCCAGATGCCAGGCCGAATAGCCGCCAAAGGAGGTGCCCGTCACACCCACCCGCCCCGGCTCGGCCAGCCCCGCGGCCATCAGCGCCCGCGCTGCGCAGGCCAGATCCTCCTGCTCCCGTCCCCCCCAGCCGTCCTCTTTGATGCGGTCGCGAAAATCCACCCCAAAGCCGGTGCTGCCGCGGTAATTGACCGCCAGCACGTTGAAGCCGCAGCGGGCGTAATATTGCAGCTCGGCCGTCAGCCGGTCTTCCATGTACATCGAGGGGCCGCCGTGCACGCGCAGAATGGCGCGGCGGCGGTTGGGCGCGGCCCGCAGCAGCCAGCCCTGAATCTCCAGCCCGTCGCTGGAGGAAAAGCGAAAATCCTCGGCGCGGGTCAGGTCCCCGCTGCGCAGGGCGCTGCGTTCCCACGGGTCGCTGAGGGGCGCGGGCTGCGGCGGCTGGTCAGGTATTACGCTCACCTGCACCAGTTGGTCGGGCAGGTGAGCGGCATACTGCACCCCCACCCAGGCCCCGTGCGCCGCCCGTCCCAAAGCCAGCCAGTTGCCTTCCAGCCGCGGCAGGGCCTGTTCTTCCCCGCTGTCCAGATCCAAAAACGAAGGGCAGCGCACCGACTGGCGCACATCGTTGATCACCACCAGCCCGTCCGGCGAAGCCCAGGCGCTCTCGATATTGCGCTGCGGGTCATCCACCCACCAGCGCAGTTCCTCGGTCTCCAAATCCCACACCGCCAGACGCGTATAGCGCCGGGGGTCCCCGGGGCGCGCCTCCGATTGGATCAAAATCCTCCGTCCATCCGGCATCCAGCGCGCAAAGGTCTTCACGTCCTCGCCAAAGTTGGCTGCCTCGCGCACCTCGCCGGAGCGCAGATCGTGGAGCATGAACTGGCGCCCAGCCACATGCCGCTCGCGCAGCGGGTAAAGCACATGCGTGCCCTGGGCATTGGGAACCGGCTCGATCCACATGGCGCGGCGCGGGCGGGCCAGAACCTGGCGCTGGCCGGTGTGCAGATCGTGGCGGAAGACCCAGGCACTGTCCAGGGCTTCACCCCGCTCAAAATCGTAATTGGCCGAATAAAACAGATAGCGCCCGTCCGCGCTGAGCGCCCCGCCGCGCAAAAAATAGGGCGGGTGCGGCTCGGTCAGCGGCTCCAGGCGCTGCGGCCTGTTCAAATACACGCGGTACAGACCGCGGCGTTCATCCCCTGCCCGGTCTTCGGCCACCAGCACCGCCCGCGAATCGGGGCTCCAGCTGGCCAGCAGCGTAGCTTCCGGGGTGTGCGTCAGCGGGCGCGGCGGACCGCTGCCGTCTGCGGCAACCACAAACACATCCTGGTTTTCGTGCCGCCGCAGCCATTCAAAAGCCACCCAGCGCCCGTCTGGAGAGAGCAGGGCGCGCCGGATGGAAGGCAGGGCTAACACTTGCGAAAGATAATCCGAAAAAATGTGCATCAGAACCCCCGCCGATTGTATCAGCTTTCCCTTCTTCCGGTACAATGGAAGCAAAGCAAGCTCAAATCCTGGAGGTCATCATGCGCAAAACCTTATACCGCATCACCGGCGTCGCCCTCATCATCGCCACCATCTTGGGCCTGGCGGTCAGCCTGACCGGACTGGTGGGGCTGTGGCGGGTGCAGCCCAAAGTGACTGCCCAGCTGCAAAGCAGCGTGGATCTGCTGCAGCGCAGCGCCCAGGCCACCGCCGAACTGCTGGTAGTGGTGGACGGCTCTTTGGAGCAGGTGGGGAAAAATGTGGTGCTGATGAAATCCGCCGTGGATAACGTGGCCGCCTCGCTGGACGGCACGGCTGCCGTCACCCGCACAGTGGGCACCACCGTGGGCGTAGATCTGGTCAAGGTCATCCGCGACACGCAGAGTTCCCTGCTGGCCGTGGGGGCGGGTGCCCGCCTGGTGGATGACACCCTGGCTCTGGTCTCGGCCTTCCCTCTCATCGGCGCGCGCTACAAGCCCGAACAGCCCCTGCAGGCCAGCATCCAGGATGTCTCCGTCAGCCTGGAACCGATGCCCGCCTCCCTGCAGAACGTGCAGAAAGGCTTCGAAAACACGGCCGTGAGTTTTGAAAGCCTGAAAGGCAACGTGGCCGATTTGGGCAAAAGCGTGGAAGGCATCGAAGCCAGTCTGAACAGCGCACAGGGCGTGGTGGCGCAGTATCAAAGCATCGTCAGCGATACGCAGAAACAGCTTGATGAGCTGCAAACCGCCCTGCCCGGCGGCGTGCGCGCCGTCACCTGGGGGCTCACCGGCCTGCTGGTGTGGCTGTTCATCGCCCAGGCGGGTCTGCTGACCCAGGGTCTGGAACTGCTGCGGCGCGAATAGCCCCCCCCTGCGCGCGCCTACGGCAAAAACTCCACCTCCCACAGGTGGACATTGGAAATCTCGGCGGCGTCCACATCGCTCAGCGCCAGATCCAGGCGTTCGGCCAGGATGCCGCCGGGGAATTCCAGCGTCAGGCTCTTGTTGCCGTCCGTCTGCGCCCCATCCACCGCAAAGCTTTGCGCCTCGCCCCCCGCCGAGGGGTACACCGCCGCGCTCAGGTTCACGCGCTCAGCTCCCACCGCCAGCCGCACCCCGCTCAGGCTGCGCGGCGATGTAAAGTGAATTTGCAGCACCAGGGGATTGGCCCCGCCGGTCTTAGTCAATGTATTCAAATCCCCGTCAAACACATTCCCCAGCGGTTCCAGCAGCGGCGGGTGGGTGATCTCCAGCGTCTGCCCGCCCACCGTCAGCGTTTCGCTCACCGGCTCAAACAGCGCGTAGCGCCGCGCAGCCATCACCGCCTCAATATCCGCGCGGTAGCTCCAGCGCGCCAGCACAAAGCCGGGCGAGCCGTCGGGGTAATCCAGGCGGGCGGCCACCTGCGGCTCATTGAACAGTTGACTGTCCCGTAAGGTCTCAAATTCGGCTGCGGTACTCACCCACAGCGTCTCGCCCAGGGCGGGTTCAATGCGCTGCATGCCCCATTCCGGCCCGGCGATGCGCACCTCAACCTCCGGCTGATCCAGGAAAAACTGGCTGAGCACATCCACCTGCGAGGCCCACTGCGGCGATATGGTCAAACTGCGGCTGGCAGTGGCGCGCTGCGCCTCGGCCACCCGGGGGAAGAGCTGACGGGCGCCGTACTGCAGGCCGCTCAGGCCGTAATCGCGAAACCACAGCGGTCCGCGGGTCACCGCGTCCGAAAGCATCACCGTCCCGCTGGCGGTCAAAATAACCGCCGTCAGCGCCGCCAACAGCGGGCGGTTAAACGGGCGGTAGCGTTCCAAAAAGTCAAAGGTTATCCCCAGGCCCAACGCGGTGACGCCCACGCCCACCGCCGCTGCGGGCAGCAGCGCCCCCACGGATGCGCCCGTCACCCAGGCCGCCGCCGGGCTGACCAAAAGCGCCGCGGCCGCCAACCCGCGTTCCGCCGTCCACGGGCCGCGCAGCAAGCGCCACGCCCCCAGCAGGAAAAACGGCAGGAACGCCAGCGGCACGGGCGCATACCCCAACATCCTTTGCAGCAGCGGGCCGCTTTGGGTGGGCG
>DAIOUB010000087.1:8337-12944 GCA_036751735.1 Levilinea sp.
GGGTCAGCCCGCGCCGCGGCAGGCGCCGCACCGCCAGCAAAGTCACCGCCGCGGCCAGCAGCCCCAGAGGTGCCGCCGCCGGAGGGTAGGCGTACATCCCCAACCCCGCCGCCGCCAGCGCGCCCCAGTAGGCCCAGCGCTCTCCGCGCAGGGCGCGCATCCCAGCCCACAAGACCAGGCCAAAAGCCGAAGCCGCCAGCGCGTAGGGCCAGGCCGCCCGCGAATGCAGGAACCAGGCCGGGGTCACCGCCAGCAGCCAGGGGATCAGCCACCAGGTGCGCACATGCAGCGCATCCCGCCAGGCCCAGCTCAGCGCCGCCGCCCCCGCCAGGCTCACCAGCGCGGTCAGCGCGCGCGCCAGAAACACCGATTTTCCCAACAAAAAGACCGCCAGGAACTGCAAATAGGCCCCCAGGCCCAGCGTGTACTGGCCGTCCACGCGGAAGAACGCCGGTAAAAAGTCCCCCTCCGGCCCGCGCAGGCCCGATTTTAACAAATGCTCCGCCGAAAGACTGGGCAAAGCTTCCACCGCGGTGAAGCTGACCGGGAAACTGGGCAAAAACAGCAGCACCATCAGGGCACAGAACCCCAGCCCCAGACGAAAAAGCACTTTCTCGCGGTAAGGCAGGCGGTGCGCGTTCCAGCGTGCCCAGGCCGCCCGCAGCCCACCCGCCCGCCTGCCGCTGCGCACCGTTTGGCGGCGGATGCGGACGCGGTTGGGGCCGGGTTCGGAGCCCACCAGGATCTCCACCCGTTCTCCCGCGGCGATCTCCACCTCCACCTGCAAAGGTTCGGCGTTTTCGGGCACATCAGTGTGGGGGGCTTCAAGGCTCATGCGCTTAATTATACGCGAACCCTTAAAAGATGCGGATTTCTGCACGGCCCAGGCCGTCCCCAAACCCAAGATTAAAAAACGAGCCTGAGGGGGGCCGCCCATGCTATAATGATTCTGGCATTTTTTGATTCTCCGCCGGGTTTGAAGTACAATAGGGCCGTTTAACGTTTTGGGAATGGAACCGCGCGCTTATGTCCTTTGTCCACCTGCATGTGCATTCTGAATACTCGCTGCTGGACGGCTTCAGCAAACTGAAGCATCTGGTCAGTCACGCCAAAGAAATGGGCATGCCTGCGGTGGCCCTCACCGACCACGGCACCATGTTTGGCGTGGTCGAGTTCTTCAACGCCGCCAAAGCCGCCGGAATCAAGCCCATCATCGGGGTAGAATCCTACATGGCCGCGCGCCGCATGACCGACCGCGACTACCGCCAAGACAAAACCTCATCCCATTTGCTGCTGCTGGCCCAAAACCAAACCGGCTATTTGAACCTGCTCCAAATCGCCAGCGCGGCCCAACTGGAAGGGTATTACTTCTACCCGCGCGTGGATCACGAATTTCTGGCCGCCCACAGCGAAGGCATCATCGCCACCAGCGGCTGCATGTCCGCTGAGGTGCCGCGCGCCATCCGCGAAGGCGATCTGGAAAAAGCCCAGCGCATGTTGGACTGGTACTACGAAGTCTTTGGCCCCGAACGCTTCTTCCTGGAGCTTCAGGAGCACAACATCCCCGAACTGCGCCAGATCAACCGCACCCTGCTGGATTGGCGCGGCCGTTACAACGCCCGCTATCTGGCCACCAACGACGCCCACTACGTGCGGCGCGAAGACGCCCGCCTGCAGGATATCCTCCTGGCCATCCAGACCGGCGCCCTGCTCTCTGACCCCAACCGCATGCGCATGAACGACGATTCGTACTACCTGCGCTCGCCGGAGGAGATGCGTTCGCTCTTCCATGAAGTGCCCGACGCCCTCAGCAACACGCTCCTGGTGGCCGAACAATGCAACGTGGACCTGAGCAAAACCGGCTACCACCTGCCCATGTTTGACGTGCCGGAGGAATACGGCAGCGCCGAAGGGTACCTGCGCCGCCTGTGCGATGAGGGTGTGCAGCGCCGCTACGGCGAGCACGCCCAGGACCCCCGCGTGCGCGAACGCCTGGAGTACGAGCTGGGCGTCATCCACCAGATGGGCTTTGACGCCTACTTCCTCATTGTGTGGGATCTCTGCCGCCACGCGCGCGAAACGGGCATCTGGTACAACGCCCGCGGTTCCGCCGCCGGCTCCCTGGTGGCTTACGCTTTGGATATCACCCTGGTGGAGCCGCTGGAACACAAGCTGATTTTCGAACGCTTCTTGAACCCCGGCCGTATCTCTATGCCGGATATTGACCTCGATTTTCAGGATGACAAGCGCGCGCAGATGATGGAATACTGCGCCCGCCGCTACGGCGACGACAAGGTCGCGCAGATCATCACCTTCAGCACCCTGGGGGCGCGCGCCGCCATCCGCGACGTGGGCCGGGTGATGGATGTGCCCCTCTCTGAGGTGGACCGCATCGCCAAGATGCTGCCCAACATCCCCAGCAAGGCCGTCAAGATCAGCGAGGCCGTCGAGCAAATCCCCGAGCTGAAGGCCGCCTGCGAGCAGGCCGATTATATCCGCGAGCTGGTCAGCACCGCCGCCCTGATGGAAGGGGTGGTGCGCAACGCCGGCACCCACGCCGCTGGGGTGATCATCACCGACAAGCCCATCACCGAATACGCCCCCCTGCACCGGCCCACCAGCGGCTCCGAAGACAGCCCCATCAAATCCGTGGCGCAGTTCGAAATGAACATCGTGGACTACCTGGGCCTGCTCAAGGTGGACTTCTTAGGCCTGGCCTCGCTCACCATCATGCAGCGCGCCTGCGACCTGATCGCCGCCCGCCGCCATGTGCGCTTCAACCTGGATAACATCCCCATTGACGACGCCGACACCTTCGCCTTCTTAAGCCAGGGTCACACCGCGGGCGTCTTCCAACTGGAAAGCACCGGCATGACCCGCAACGTGGTGCAGATGCAGCCCAAGAATCTGGCGCACGTCATCGCTATGGTGGCCCTCTTCCGCCCCGGGCCAATGGATTTCATCCCCAGCTACATCCGCCGCATGCACGGCGAAGAGCAGGTGGAGTACCTCCACCCGGCCCTGCAGGCCATCTTCGAAGAAACCTACGGCATCCCCATTTATCAGGAACAAATCATGTTCGCGGCCATGGATCTGGCGGGCTACACCGCCTCCGAAGCCGACGAACTGCGCAAGGCCATCTCCAAGAAAAAAGCCGACGTGCTCATGCAGCACCGCGAGAAGTTCATCGCCGGAGCCCAGGAACGCGGTATCCCGGCCGAGAAGGCCAAAGAGATTTTTGAAGAGTGGGAAAACTTCGCCCGCTACGGCTTTAACAAATCCCACGCCGCCGATTACGGCGTCATCGCCGTGCAGACCGGTTATCTCAAGACGCATTACACCGTCGAATACATGACTGCCCTGCTCTCGGCCTCCAAAAACGACACGGACAAGGTAGCCTTCTACATCGCCGACTGCCGTTCAATGGGGCTGGAAGTGCTGCCGCCCGACCTGAACGCCAGCGAGTGGGATTTCAGCATTGAAGACCGCAGCGACCAGCCCCCCGCCATTCGCTTTGGGTTGGGCGCCGTCAAGAACGTCGGCCAGGCTGCCGTGGAATTAATTCTCGAATCCCGCCGCGAAAAAGGCCACTTCCGCGACCTGAACGACCTGGCCAAACGCGTGGATCTGCACGCCGTGGGGCGGCGGGCGCTGGAATTCCTCATCAAAGTCGGCGCTCTCGACCATTTCGGTCAACGCCGCACCCTGCTGGACAACCTGGATCAAATCATCGCCATCAGCACCAGCCATTTCCGCGCCGCCCAAAGCGGCCAGCTAAGCTTCTTTGGGGCCGAAACCGGCATCGAAGAAGAGATCCACCTGAAAGAAGCCGCAATCGTCAACCGTCGCGAGCAATTGGAATGGGAGCGCGAGCTGATCGGCCTGTATGTCAGCGATCACCCCCTCAACCCCTACCTGCCCACCTTGCAGCGCAAGATCACCCACCTCAGCAGTCAGCTCAGCGAAGCCGAGGACAAGGATAGCGTCATCGTGGCCGGCATGGTCACGCGTTTCCGCCGCCATCAAGACCGTAAGGGCAAACCGATGGGCTTCATCACCATCGAAGACACCCACGGCAGCCTGGAACTGGTGCTGTTTGCCAAACCCTGGGAGTCGTTTGGCCGCCTGGCGGTGATTGATCAGGTGGTGGTGGTCAAAGGCCGCGTGGATCACCAGAGCGGCGACCCCAAGGTGATCGTGAACGAAATGGCCGCTGAAATCCTCAGCGCGGATCAGGCCGTGGAGGCCCAACCCTTCACCTTCTTCCCCAACGGGTGGAGCGCCGATTTTGACGATGAGGACAGCGGCGGCGCGCTGAACGAATCCCCTGTCCCCTATCAGGCCGCCCCCCCGCGCGCATCCGCGCCCGTGCCTGCCGCCCCAACCTCTTCTGATGAGGACTGGGACGTGCCGCCCCCGCCCGAGCCCGACGATTGGCATCTGCTGGAGCCGTCCGCCTTCCAGGCTGCGGCCCCCCAAGTACCCCCCCCCCCCCCCCCCCCGGAACCCCCCCCCCCCGGCCACCCCCCCCCCGCCCCCCTCCCCCCGGCGGCCGCCCCCGGGTCTGTTCCCCCCCCCCCCCCCCCCCCCCCCCCCCCCCCCCCCCC
>DAIOUB010000088.1:0-1824 GCA_036751735.1 Levilinea sp.
TCGTCCTGCACCACATTGGGGATCATCACATCGCCGCGCACGCCGTTGAGCGAGGCGGCTTTGCCCATGATGTAGACCCCCAGCACATCCCCGGCGGCTTCGGCCACCTTGGAGAGGATGTTGTAAGCGGCCAGACCCAGGGGGTAATCAATGTTGAGGATCAGCGCGTTGGAGGCCAGCAGGTAGAGCGAGTCATCCGTGGCCAGGCGGGGATCCAGCCACTGAGGCTTGACGCGCGCCAGGTCAATCACCTGGGCGTCCACGTCAAAGGAGTGGGTGGAGCGGATGCGAGTGATGCCGCAGTCGCGCTCGGCGGCCAATTGGGCCTCAATCAGCTTGCGCCCCTGGGGGGTGGCCTGATATTTCTTCAGCAGGTAATAGAGGAAATTGCCGCGGCCGTCCGCGAACTGGCCGGAACGGATGCGTTCCCACTCCTCCAGCAGGGCGGGGTCGCCCTCTTTTTCCAGGTAGGCGATCAATTCCTCCTGCACGCGGAAGGCGAAGCCGGTGATGAGGTTGGGGATGGCGTGGGTGTTGGAGGAAACGAAATAGACGGGGCGCTCGGTGAGCTGGGGGCAGGCGCGCAGGATGTTTTCCATCCAGGCGCGGGTGGCGCGCCAATATTCGATGAGGGAGCCGTCCAGCAGGCGCAGGCCAAAATGACAGCGCCGGGAGGCAATTTCACGCAGGGCGGCGGTGAAATCGGGGGCGAAGACCATGCGCAGGCGTTCAAAATCTTCGCTGGTGACCCCCAGCAGCTCACACACCGATTGGCGGGCCTCGGAATCGTCGCTTTGGCAGGCGCTTTCCAACAGGGCGGCCGGAACACGCTGCAAGAGCAGGTGCAGCTTGTTCCATTCGATCTGGTAAGCCGTCACCGCGGGGAGGATATCTTCGATATCGGAGCCGGAGGCGATGAAGCAGGCCAGGGTGTCTTTGCGGTTAAAAAAGCAGCGGCGGCGGCGGGCGCGGGCGCTGACTTCCTGCCAGGCTTCGATGTTCTCATAGCCGTGTTGGGCAAACAGGCTGGCGCTTTGGCCTAGAATGATGGAATGCACCTGAGGCAGGCAGTCGGGCAGGCGCAGGGCGGAGTAGATGAAGGCAGAGGTGTCCAGCTTGAGCGCGCGCGCCTCGGGGTGCAGGGAAGAGCTGGTGCCAGCGTGGGTTTCTTCGAGGGTGCGGATCTGCACCTCGGCGGTGGAACGGAGGAGGGAGTAGATGGTACGGATATAGAGTTCGATTTCTTCCGATGCGGTGGTCGGGACGGTGCGTTCCATGCTGGCTCCTGAACAGGCAAAGATAGGTTAATTGTACCTGGAAAACGGCGGCAGAACGAACACAGGCGCGGAGGCAAAGCCGCGCCTGTGAGGTGGCTGCAAAAAGAGGGGGTTACACCATAACCCCATAGGCCTCGGTGAAGGCTTCCTGGGCATAGGCGTTGGAGGCATAGGCAAAGCCGCCGTCGCCCCAGGCCGCGCCCCAGGAATTGCGCACAATGAAGCCGTCCTGCGTGTAGCCGACAATGGCCACGGCATGCCCGCCGCGGGCGGTGTCGGGCAGGTAGGTTTCCAATACGCCGTGGTTGGGGGTGGCGTTGTCCCAGGTCTCATCCACCGACAGGCGGGTGAGGATGGGGCCTTGCATGGCCAGCCAATCGCGCCAACGCTCTGGGCTGCGGTCGAGGTTGAAATAACTGGAGATGCGCAGTTGGGCGGCCAGGGCGTAAAAGGTGGCGGCCTCTTTGGGGTAGAGCTTGCCGGTGCCGAAGGGCAGCACCTTATCGGTGACCACCCCAAAGCGGCGGGCGATATCCAGGGCGGATTT
>DAIOUB010000088.1:1924-7926 GCA_036751735.1 Levilinea sp.
TCACGGGCTGAACCAGCGGGCAAAGAAGGCGTCCAGATCCTGCCCGGAGACCTCTTCCATCAACGCCTGGAATTGGGCGTCGCTGGCCGAGCTGCCGCCGTAACGCTCAAAATACAGGCGCAGTCCGGCGTAGAAGGCTTCATCGCCCAGGGTTTTGCGCAGATCATGCACCAGTAGGGCGCCCTTCAAATAGCTGTTCATACCAAACATCTCGCCTGGGGGCGGGTTATTGAGGGGGTAGGCGGCCGGGTTCGACTGCACCACCTCCTGATAGGCATCCATCACGGCTTGCAGATCTTCGGGGTCATCTTGGGTCATCCACACCTGGCTGAAGTAGGTGGCGAAGCCCTCGTTGCGCCAGATTTCTCCCCAGGAAGCTGGGCTGACCCAATCGCCAAACCACATGTGGGCCATTTCATGGCTCATCACCTCTTCGGAAAGCATTTGCTCTTCCATGAGGATGAGAGTCTGGGTCTCCAGAGAGGCATTCAGGCCGCGGATGGTGGCATAGCCGAACTCGTCGAAGGGGTAATCGCCGAATTTCTCGCTCATCCAGTCCAACATTTCGCCGCTGGCGGCAGATTCGCGCCGGAAGGTGTCTTCCAGATCGGGGAAGATGTAGGAGCGGATGGGCACACCCGCGGGGGAAGTTGATTCAATCAGAGTGTAATTGCCGACCACGATGGTGACCATGGAGGTGGCGAGGGGTTGGGGGTGTTCCCACACAAAGCGCAGCCCGCCGTACACCGGTTCGGCAGCCAGGGTGCGTTTGCCGTTGGCGGCGGCCAGGGTGTTGGGCGGCACGGTGAGGTCAAAAACGTAGGCGGCCTTGTCGCGGGGGTGATCGTTGCAGGGGAACAAAAAGCGCGCGCCGTCCGGCTCGGAGGCCACAAAGACATCGTTGGAGGGGCTGAAAAGCATCCCCAGGGCGGGGGCAAAGGGGATGTAGGGCGAGCGGCGCTGTTCGGGTGTGCCCGTGTAGCGGAGGGTGAGGGCGAAAGGCTGCCCAGCGGGGATGGGACGGGGCAGGGTGATACCGAGTTTATCTTCGGCGCGGGTGTAGGGAAGCTCCTGGCCGTCCATCTGTACCGATTGCAGATCAAAGCCGATGAAATCCAGCCAGACCTCTTCCAGGGGGCTGAGGGTGCTGAGCGCTTCGATGGTGACGGCGGCGCGCACCAAGCGGGCGGGGGGATCCAGGGTGAATTCCAGGCGGTAGGATTGGACATCATAGCCGGAATTGCCGAGGTGGGGGGCGTAAGGGTCGCCGATGGTGCGCAGGGGGGCTGTGGCGGGGTCCAGGGCGGGGCCTGGGGTGGGCGTGCTGCCCGCGTCTGACACAGTGGGGCGCGGGGTGGGAGGCTCAGACGGCAGGGTGGGCCGCGGGGTAGGGGTGGGGCGGCCGGGCAGGAAGCCGGGCAGGCTGCAGGTGCAGGCCAGGCTGAAAATCAGAGCTGCGGTCAACGCCAAAAGGGTGGGTGATTTGCGCATGTTCATACATCAATCCTGAGCGAAGACTGCTGCGTTGCGCCCGGCAAAGACGGCCGCCACGAGCAGGGCGCTGGCGATGAGATTCAGCAATTGGCCGATCATCCCTACCCCGGCGGAAACCATAGTGATTTGGGATGTGGGTGAACGGCCCTGCATCATCATCATGGGCAGCGCACTGCCGAAGAGGCCGAAGGTGAGGGTGTGGAGGAAGTGCAGGGCGCAGCCGATGAGGACCAACAGGAAGGCGGCTTTGGTCAGGCGCTTGCGCCACAGGACGGCCAGGATTACGCCGATGCCCCATAGGGCCAGGAAAGGGGCGGACAGCAGCAAATTGGTGAGCAGCAGAGATGCCATAGGAGTTCCTCATCGTACGGCAGGGGTGAATAACAGCTTGCTTGTAGTATAACATTCTTGAAACGCAATGGAAGCGGTCGAGTATAATGAATGGAGTTGGGGGGAAGGTGGTTCGAACTTAAACCAAATCATCAGGAGGCAGACATGCTGCGTGTGGGTTATATCGGGTTGGGATTGATGGGCAAGTCCATCGCTCGGAACATTTTGAAGGCCGGTTTTCCGCTGATGGTGCATAACCGCAGCCGCGCGGCTGTGGATGAACTGGTGCAGGAAGGGGCCACGCAGGCCTTTTCGGCGGCGGAAGTGGCGGCCCAGGTGGACGTGGTGTTCACCAACCTACCCGATTCACCGGACGTGGAGAAGGTGGCTTTGGGTGCGGGGGGTGTTTTGGAAGGGGCGCATGCCGGGCTGGTATTTGTGGACAATTCCACCATTAAGCCCGTGACCGCGCGGAAGATCGCCGATGAATTGGCCAAGGTGGGGGTGGCCAGCCTGGACGCACCGGTGAGCGGCGGGGATATCGGCGCGCGGCAGGGCACGTTGGCCATTATGGTGGGCGGGCCGGCGGAGGCGCTGGAGACGGTGCGGCCGGTGTTTGAGGCGATGGGCAAAACCATCACCCACGTGGGCGGCTGCGGGGCGGGGCAGATTGCCAAGGCCTGCAACCAGATCATGGTGGCGGCGCAGATGGTGGCGATGGGCGAATTGCTGGTGTTCGCGCAAAAGGCCGGGGCCGACCCGCGCAAGGTGGTGGAAGCCATCCGCGGCGGGGCGGCGCAGTGCTGGACGTTGGATGTGAAGCCGCCGCGCCTGTTCAGCGGCAACCGCGCCCCCGGGTTTAAGGCGCACATGCAGGCCAAAGACCTGAATATCGTCATGGAAACCGCGCGGGAATACGGCGTGCCGCTGCCTTCCTTGGCGCTGGACGCGCAGCTGTTTAATGCCATGGTGCAGACGGGGCTGGGCGGTCAGGATAATTCGGCGGTGATCGCCATGATCGAGCAGTTGGCGGGGATTCATCTGGACGCCAAGGCTGAGTAAGCACGAAAGCACAGGATCAGGGAGCACGGGCAGACCGCTCGTGCTCCTTTTTTTATTCCCAATCCATCAAATTGCGGATCCAGGCGCGCAGCTCGGCCCCCGCGGGGAAGCCCTCTTCCCAGGCGGGATCTTCGAACACGTCCTCGAAGCGGAAGGTGGTGAGAGGTTCCAGACGCGCGGGGCGGTGGGGGCTGCGGTCGCGCGCGTACAGGTTCAGGGGGTAATTGTACTCTGAGGGGAGCAGCAGCATTTGCTCCGGCGCCAGCCGCGCCAGGAGCACACCCGCCAGGACGGCCTGATGGACGAAAATGGTGTACAGGCGTTTCTGCGCATACAGCGGGAGCAGATCAGGGTGCTGGTAGAGGCGCGTGAATTCCTGAAGCCAGGCGCGCAGCAGACCCAACTGCGGGCGCAGCACCAGCAGCCCGGCGTTGAAATAGGGGTAAAGCTGCACCCTGTCAGTCACCGTCTGCATGGAAAAAAGCCAGTGGTGGGGGACGCCGCAGGCGGTGAAGATGATCTCCCAAAAGGCATCCAGGGGCTGGCCGTAGAGCGGGCCGATGACATTGTGCATGACCGGGCGGTACGCCAGGGCCGCGGAGGGCGGCAGCGCAAAGGCCAGGGGGGCTTTTTGGAAGAAGGTGTCGGGATCCAGCCATACGAGGGTAGGGGAGCCGGCGGCGTCGGTTTCGGCCTGGGCGGCGGCGAAGACTTTGGCGGCGTAGGGAAATTCCAGCAGGGGGGCGGGGATGGACAGCGGGCAGAGTGTGACCCCGCAGTCCTGAAAAATGCGCAGGGCCTGGGGGGTAAAATCCGCGGGGGAGCCGGGGCAGTAGAAGCGCAGGGGCAGATCTGACAGGTGCTGGCCATAGGCGCGCAGGCTGGCGGCCAGGAGGATGCCCTGGCGTTCCAACAGGCCCGGGGCCACATAAGCAGCCAATTGCAGCGGCGGAAGGGGATTGGACGAGGTGTTCATCCTATGCCTCCATTGAGATTGGGGGTGATGTGGGGTCAGGCAGCGGGAATTTGGGTGAGCAGGTCGCTCAGTCCGGCGGTGATGCGCTGAACGGCGCGCTGCACGGCGGGCGAGGGGGGCTGGTCAAATTGCAGATGGGCGGCCTGAATGACGAGCAGGCCCACCTGACAGTTGAGCTGGCTGATGAGAAAATTGGCAAAAACCGAGGGCGGCAGGGAATGGGTGGAGGCGGAGAGGCCGTCCACATCCTGCCAATCCACATAGGCGATGGTGCCGGGGGGTTGATTCAGATGGGCGGCGTCCACCAGCAGGACGAAATCGGGGGCAAAGCGGCGCAGGGGGCCGGTGAAGTTTTCGGGGGCGGGGCCGACATCCAGAATGAGGCGGTGGGGGGCGGCCAGGGGCATCAGGCGGCGCGCCACCAGAACCCCGGCAGCGTCGTCCCCGTCGAGTTCGTTGCCCAGGCCAACCAGCGCCAGCCGCAGGGGCTGGCGCTGGGGTTGGCTGGCAAGGTCAGGCTTGCTCGGCGGGCGCTGGACCGCAAGGGTCGTTAGCGCCTGGCTGAGCTGCTTTTTCCAGGAGGATCTTAATGTCTTCATCCCGACCGTAGTAGATTTCCATGGGTGCGCGCGACAGGGCAGCCATCTCCCACTGTTCATCCGAGAGGCTGAGGCAGTTGAAGCGGCAGCTTTGCACGCATTGATCGCAGAAGGTGCAGCGGTCCATGTGGTAGCGCATGACAAAGCGCTTGTTGACCTTATCCACCACGATCAGCTCGATGGCGTCGGCGGGGCAGTCCTTAATGCACAGCTGACAGCCGCTGCATTTTTCAGGATCATAGAACAGCTTGCCGCGCAGGGCTTCGGGCGCGTCTTTACGCACGAAGGGGTAATTTTCGGTGGCTGGCTTCTTGAAAAGCGAGCGCAGGATATTTCCAAACATGGAGCCAATGGTCATCGCAGTACCCTCACTACAATCAGAACCAATAACTGGACCAGAGCCAGCAGGGCGCCGATGCGCCACCACAGGCCGACGGTTTGGTCAATGCGCAGGCGGGCGAAGAGCGACTGCATGCCCGCCATGACGATCAAGAGGCCCAGAGTCTTCAAAAGGAATTCCAGCGGATTGGCGATGCCGCCCAAGTAGAAGGAGGCCACCAGGGTGAGACCCACCACCAGCTCGACATCTTTGCCCAGGCGGAAGAGGGCCAGCCCGCGCCCGGAATATTCGGTGAGCGCGCCGGAGACAATTTCCGTCTCGGCTTCGGGGGCGTCGAAGGGGGGCATTTCCAGCTTGCCCAGCAGACCCACCAGGGCCACCAGAAAGCCCATGAGCTGGGTGACGACCAGCCAGATGTTCTGACCGGCGAAATCATTGATCTCGGCGATGTTCCAGGTTCCGGCCACGATGGCAGGCCCCAGCAGCGCCAGCAGGAAGGGGGCTTCGTAGGAGAAAAGCTGCGTCAGGGTGCGGGTGGCGCCGATGAGCGAGAAACGGTCGGTGGTGTTGGCGCCCGCCAGGCCCAGGCACAGGGTCATCATGCTGAGCAGGTAGAGGGTGACGACCAGGTCTCCGGCGAAGCTGAAGGAGGGGGCAAAGCCAGCCATAGGGACGTACAGGGCAGCGGTGAGCGCCCCGGCCATGCCGATGACGGGCAGGGCCACGAACAGGCCGCGGCTGACGCCGGTGGGGATGATCTCTTCTTTGGCCAGAAGTTTGACCACATCCGCCAGCGGCTGGAACCAGCGCGGGCCGACACGGTTTTGATAGCGGGCGATGAGTTTGCGGTCCACCCATTCATACACCAGACCGCTGGCCATGAGGAACAGCCCGCCAGGGAAAATCAGCAGAGCGATGAGGGGGAAGATGTTGTTCATTTGTAGTACTCGATCCCGTAACGGCGGAGGGCATCCCAGGTGAGATCCTGGGAGTTTTGGGAGCTGTTGACCGTGACCAGGCGGTCGTTGCACGAGAAGCACGGGTCAATACCCACCAACAGCATGGGCATATCGGCCAGCTTGTGCCCCACGGCCACGTGTGAGATGGTGCCCCAGTTGCACAGCGAGGGGGTGCGGACTTTGATGCGGTCGGGCTTGTCGGTGCCGTTGCTCTTGAGGTAATAGACCAGCTCGCCGCGAGG
>DAIOUB010000088.1:8026-11175 GCA_036751735.1 Levilinea sp.
CCGGAGGCGCGGGCGGTGGGGCCGACAGCGCCCAGCAGCTCGGCCTGTTCGCGGGTCATGGTGCCGATGTCGCGGGTGCGGCCCAGGAAGGTCTCGTCGGTGGTGACGACCTTCATGTAGTAATGGGTGCGCTCTTCCAGGAAATCCAGCCCGCGGCGGATTTCATCGGCCTGTTTTTCGTTGATGTCGAACTTGACGCCGCCGATGAGGTTGGTGGAATAGTTGACGCGGTTGCCGGAGAGACCTTCGAGCAGATCCATGACGGTTTCACGGTCGCGCCAGGAGTACATGAAGAGGGTATCAAACCCGCCTTCGTGCGCGGCCACGCCCAGCCAAAGCAGGTGGCTGTGCACGCGCTCCAACTCAGCCACGATGGTGCGGATGTACTTGGCGCGGGGAGGAATTTCAACCCCGGCCAGCTTTTCCACGCCGATGGCATACACCGTTCCGTGAATGTTGGAGCAGATGCCGCAGATGCGCTCCAACAGG
The DNA here is from genome assembly GCA_036751735.1 of Levilinea sp. Lineage (GTDB taxonomy): Bacteria > Chloroflexota > Anaerolineae > Anaerolineales > Anaerolineaceae > Levilinea. The sequence continues at coordinate 8,516 of DAIOUB010000088.1, forward strand.
TACAGGTTCTGCACCCAGGTGCGGTCTTCGGTGGCTTTTTCGATGCCGCGGTGGACAAAACCGAGGCGAATGGTGGCGGAGGTGACGATTTCGCCGTCTACGCCAAATTCAAAATGGCCGGGTTCTTTGAGGGCGGGATGCTGCGGGCCGATGGGGACGATGAACTTTTGGGGTTGGCTTGGATTGGTCATAGTTCGGTATCCTTTCTATGCGCTTTCGGCGCCGCCAAAACCGGTAAAAGATTTCCGCAAGGGATAAACATTCTGCGGCCAGTCATCCGGCAGGAGCAGATGGTCGGTGACGGGGGTGTTTTCGATGACGAAGCCGAACATCTCAATCAATTCGCGTTCGTAGATGGTCGCAGAGGGGATGATATCACAGATGGAGGGCAGAACCGGCTGCGCATGAGACACCGTGACCCGCAGGGTGGCCACCGCCGCGCCGTTGAAGAACTGATAGAGGGCGGCGAGGTGGGATTCGGCGGGAGGCTGGCCTTCGGCAGGGGCCGGGGCGGGCAGGTCAATGCCGGTGATGGCGCCCAGGTACCCCCAGCGGGCGTCCACCAGGGCCTGCACCGCCGCCAGCAAGTCGGCGGAGGCGACCACAAAGTCGCTGCGGTGAGGTTCGGGCTGGGTGACAGCCTGGCTCCAGGGCTGGAGCAAAGACTGTGCGGTTTCAAGAACGGTCGTCGTATCCATAAGTTCTCCTTAGGGCTTCTTCTTAAGGCTGTCGAGCAGGGCTACAACGCCGTGGATGATGGCTTCGGGGCGGGGCGGGCAGCCGGGAACGTAGGCGTCCACGGGGATGACCTCATCCACGCCGCCCATCACGTTGTAGGAGCCGTGAAATACACCGCCAGAAAGGCCGCAGGAGCCGACGACGACCACGAATTTGGGGTCGGGCATCTGGTTGTAGATGCGCACCAGGCGGTCGCGGGCGTTGCGGGTGACGGGGCCGGTGCAGATGAGCACATCGGCGTGGCGCGGCGATCCCTGGAGTTTGACGCCGAAGCGTTCCAGATCGTAGCGGGGGGTCAGCGTGGCCAGAATTTCGATGTCACAGCCGTTGCAGGAGCCGCTGTTGAAGTGGATGACCCACGGGGAGTTGACGCGCGCCCAGGTTCGAATGCTGTCCAGGGCTTTTTCCCAGGTTGAAGGAAGTTTGGTTTCCATAGAGGTTCTCTTTCTCGGTGGCTACCGGTAAGGGCTTAACCGAGCACCAGCGCCAGAAGCGCCATGATGAGGCCCACCAGGAAGGCCCCGGTGGTGAGGTTAAGTTGGCCAGTGCCCAGCACGAGCATCCCCAGGTGGAGGATGGCGAAGAAGAAGGCAATCAGGAAGAAGGGCTTGTAGCCTGGGGCTGCCAGGTAGGTTTGGGCTTCTTCACCGCTGCCGTACACGCTGGACTTCATTTCGTTGGGGTGTTCAGGCCCAGCCAGGGTTTTGCCGACCTGGGTGATGACGAGCACCAGGGGGATGTAGAGCAGGAAGGCAATGGGGGGGGAGAGCAAAATTTCCATGTTGATTCACCTCCTATTGAACGCCAAACCAGGCCATGAGGGCCGAGGCGGCAGGGGCCGTAAGCCAGGAGAGCAGCGTGGGCCAAAAGCCCAGCACCACAGTCAGCAGGGTGAGCAGTGCCAGAGGCAAACGCATCGAGAAGGACACGCGCGCGCCGTTTTCCACGATGGGCGCGGGGGTGTGGCGGAACATGCGGTTCACCAGGGGGGCGTAGTAACCCAGGGAGAGGACGGAGTTGAGGGCCATGAAGATGACCAGGGCGATCATCCAGCCGTTCTGCGACTGGAAGCCGGCCACGAAGATCATCCATTTGGACATGAAGCCCGACAGCGGGGGCAGCCCGCCCAGGGCCAGCACCGCCACCGCCAGAGAGAAGGCCACCGCCGGATAGCGGCGCGAGGCTCCATCCAGGTCCGAAAGCACCAGCGGGCCGTGGTCGCCGCGGGCGATGTGCAGGGCGTAGAGCAGGGCGCCGACGGAAAGGAAGGCCAGACCCTTCATGGTGGCGTGGTTGAAGAGGTGGAAGAAAGCCCCTTCGGCCCCGTTGGTGCCCACCATCAGGGGGAAGGTGATGGAAGCGCCCAGACCCACCAGCATGTAGCCCAGGTGGCTGACGGAGGAGTAGGCCAGCAGACGCTTGACCTGTTCCTGGCGCAGGGCCATGAGGTTGCCGATGAGCATGTTGAAGGCGCCGAAGATCAGCAGGAGCACACCCCACAGCGAGGAGACGGCGGCCAAAGCCCCCAGGGCGCGCAGCATGGCCACCAGACCGGCTTCGATGACGATGCCGGACAGCATGGCGGAGATGCCGGAGGGGGCCTGGGAATGAGCGTCGGGCAGCCAGGTGTGCAGGGGCACGAAGGCGGCTTTGACGCCGAAGCCGATGATGAACAGGGCGCCCGCGGCGATGAGGATGGGGGCGGGGCCGCTGACCACGGTGCGGATGGCGGCCAGGTCTAACATGCCGGTGGAGGCGAAGACCAGGGCGATGCCCAGCAGGATCAGAACCGAACCCGCGGCGCTCTGAACCAGATATTTCAGACCGGCTTCCAGCGAGGCGGGCTGATCGCGGTAGAAGGCGACCAGCATGAACGAGCTGATGGCCATGACCTCAAACCAGACCCACAGGTTGAAGAGATC
>DAIOUB010000088.1:11275-12715 GCA_036751735.1 Levilinea sp.
TCGTTGGGTTCATGGATTACGCTCCAAAGGCCAGAATGGCGATGACGATGACCAGTCCGGCCAGGATGCCCAGGACGTTCCAGTTGAGAAGACCGGTCTGGGTGACGCGCAGGGCTTCGGCGGAGTTTTGGGTGGCGGAAACGATGCCGCGGTTGACGGCTTCGAAGCCGAAGGAATCCGCGGCAGCGCGGGAGAGGCCGGTCAGCGCCGAGGCTACCCCGGTCAGACGGTCGCGCATCCACCAGCACAGCAGACCCACGGCGATGACCGCCAGGGCGATGTAGGTGGCCGGGGCGGTGAAGATCTCCAGGGCTACCTCGCCCAGCGGCAGGGCGTGAATTTCATGGGCGGGCAGGGTGTCGTGCAGCAGCTTGCCAAAGGGGCCCACCAGCAGCCAGGTGGTGAGGGTTCCCAGGGCCAGCAGACCCAGGGAGACCTTCATGGCGGTTTGGGCGTCGTGCCCGTGCAGGTGCGAGCGGGCTTCACCGTAGAAGACCATGTAGACGCAGCGGAAGGTGTAGAAGGCGGTGAGACCGGCGACAAAGACCATCACCACGAAAGCCCAGATGGGGCCGCCGTGCAGACCGGCTTCGAGCACCAGCTCTTTGCTCCAGAAGCCGTTGAGGATGGGCAGACCCGCCAGAGCCAGGGCGCCGATGACGAACACGGCGCGCACGAAGGGCATTTGCTTGCCCAGGGCGCCCATCTGGCGCATGTCGCGCGTGCCCACGGCGTGGATGACCGCGCCCGCCGCCAGGAAGAGCAGGGCCTTGAAGACCGAGTGGCTGAAGAGGTGGAACTGGCTGGCAAACACGCCGCCTGCGCCGATGGCATACACCATGTAGCCCAGCTGAGAGACGGTGGAGTAGGCCAGAACGCGCTTCAGATCGGTGGCCACGCAGGCCATGAGGGCCGCCAGGAGGGCAGAGAGCATGCCCACGATCACCACGGCGGTGGTCCAGCCGGGGACATCCTTAAAGGCCGGGTAGAAACGCGCCAGCAGATAAACGCCGGCGTTGACCATAGTGGCCGCATGGATGAGGGCGCTGATGGGGGTGGGAGCCTCCATCGCGTCGGGCAGCCAGGTTTGGAAGGGGAACTGGGCCGATTTGGCGGCGGCGGCGATGAGGAAGCCGAAAGCGGCGGCGGCCAGCACGCCCGCGGGCAAAGTGCCGGCGTTTGCGATGAAGTAGTTCAGATCATAGGTGCCGAAATAGCTGTAGACCAGCAGCGCGCCGGCCAGCAAGCCCACACCGCCGATTTGGGTGATGATGAGGGCCTTGATGCCGCCTTTGACCGCCTTGGGATCATCGTTGTGGAAGGAGATGAGGGCGTAGGAGCACAGCGCCGTGATTTCCCAGAAGACGAAGACGAGCAGCAGGTTGCTGGTGAGCACCAGGCCGACCATGGCGCCGATGAAGAAGAGCACCATGGCGTAGT
>DAIOUB010000089.1:0-12582 GCA_036751735.1 Levilinea sp.
TCGTCGCGTTCGGCGGCGCTCACGCGGCGCGCCTCGGCCCCATTTTTGCGGGCGTGCCAGTAGCGCACCAGAAGGCTGAAGCCCACCCCAGACAGGAGAATGCCCAGGCCGGTGATGATGCGGAAATTGTAGGGCAGGTAGGCAAATTCGCTGCCGATCCACGCCCCCGCCGCGGCCACGATGACCCCCGCGGCCAAAAATGCCCAGCCCAGGCGCAGTTTTTGCTGTACCCACTGTGAATAGTTACTCATGGTTTTCTTCCTCCGGTGAATATAGAAAAAGTTCTTCGATGGACATTTGGAACACATGCGCCAGCCGAAAGGCCAGCAGGATGGAGGGGTTGTAACGCCCGTTCTCCAGCGAGATGATCGTCTGGCGGGAGACTTCCACCTGGTCGGCCAGTTCCTGCTGTGTCCAGCCCCGTTGGCTGCGTAATTCTTCCAAGCGATTTTTCATGCGCCCTCCCATGTAAAGTAAACTATACATATTATAGTAAAGTTTGCTTTACATGTCAAGGGTGTTTTACATTTTTCCCCACATGAGTTTGCGGCTGGTATAATTTGAGGGGGGGCGGGCTGCCTGCCCAATTTTGGAACCTAAAGGAAGCAGTATGAAGATCTATATCACCGGAATCAGCGGTTTTTTGAGCATTAACCTGGTGCGCTATCTGCTGGAGCGCGGCTATACGGATATCGCCGGGATTGACCTGGTGGATTTCACCTACCCGGAACGCGGCCGGATCGAATTCCTGCAGGGCGATATCCGCGACCCGCAGGCTGTGGCGCGCAGCATGGCCGGGGCGGATGTGGTGATTCACACCGCGGCGGCCTTGCCGCTGTATTCGCCGGAGGATATTTATTCCACCGATGTGAAGGGCACGCGCATTTTGATGGAACAGGCCCAGGCCTATGGGGTCAAGCGCTTCATCCATATTTCATCCACGGCGGTGTACGGCGTGCCGGATCACCACCCGCTGTATGAGACCGACCCGGTGCATGGGGTGGGGCCGTACGGCGAGGCCAAGGTGGAGGCCGAGGCGGTGTGCGAGTCGTTCCGTGAGAAGGGCATGTGCGTGCCCATTCTGCGGCCGAAGTCGTTTGTGGGGCCGGAGCGGTTGGGCGTGTTTGCCATTTTCTACGAATGGGCCAGCCAGGGCAAGCATTTCCCCATGATCGGTTCCGGCAACAACCGCTACCAGCTGCTGGATGTGGACGATTTGTGCCAGGTGATTCTGGCGTGCATCACGCTGGACGCCGCGGCGGTGAACACCACGTTTAATGTGGGCGCGGCGGAATACACCACCATGCGCCAGGATTATCAGGCGGTTTTGGACGAGGCCGGTTTTGGCAAGCGCATTGTGCCTTTCCCCACCTGGATGGTGATTCCGGCGCTGCGGATTTTGGAAAAACTCAAACTTTCGCCGCTGTACCCGTGGATTTACGAGACGGCTTCGAAGGATTCGTTTGTTTCGATTGAAAAGGCCCAGCAGGTGTTGGGCTACCGCCCGCTGTATTCCAACAGCCAGGCCATGCTGCGCAATTACCGCTGGTATTTGCAGAATAAAGACACCTTCACCGAAGGGGAGGGCGTGACCCACCGCGTGCCTTGGAAGCAGAAGGCGCTGAAGGTGGTCAAGCTGTTCTTCTAGGCTACCGAACCGTCGGGGCACGCCGGTCTACCCCCTCACCCTGATGGGGCAGCCGTAGGCGTGCCCGACCGCCGGCACCCCCCACACCGCCAAAAAACCCGTCGGGGCACGCCGGTCTACCCCCCGGCCCTGATGGGGCAACCGTAGGCGTGCCCAACCGCCGGTCTACCCCCTGACCCCGATGGGCCAACCGTAGGCGTGCCCAACCGCCGGTCTACCCCCTGACCCCGATGGGGCAGGCGTAGGCGTGCCCTAACGCTGGCACATGGGGGCCTTGACAAATATCCCCAACCTCATTACAATGAGTGAGTAGTCAGTCATTATAGAAGGAGGCCCCTTGACTCGCTCACTCAACCCCGAACGAAAAACCGCATTGTTGGCCGCCGCGCTGAAACTCTTCGCCGAGCGCGGGGTGGCCAACGCCCTCACCGCCGACATCGCCCGCGAGGCCGGGGTGGCGTCCGGCACCCTGTTTCTGTACTTCCCCACCAAACAAGCCCTCGTCAACGAACTGGCCCTGCAGCTGGCCTATGAACAGGCCCAGCGAGTGGCCGCGCACCTGACCCCCCAGCTTTCGGCGCGCGAGACCTTTTGGGCCGTGTGGAGCGCCACCCTGGGCTGGTTTTTAGAACGCCCCTACACCTTCGAAGCCACCCAGCAGCTGCGCGATCCGGTGTGGATCACACCCGAAACCCTGGCTGAATCGCAGCGCGCCTTTGCCTATTACTACGCCGCCATCCAGAAAGGGCAGGCGGAGGGCGTGCTGGGGCCGTACCCCCCCGAGCTGATCGGCGGAATGCTGTATCAGGGCATGGTGGCGGTGATGCTGCTGCTGCGCCAAACGCCGGACCCTGACCAGCAGGCGGTCCTCATCCGCCAGGGCTTTGAGATGTTTTGGGGCGGGGCCGCCGCGGACTCGCCGCGCACTTCACACATCCAAGAGGAGTAAGCATGACCCCTACGATTTGGAAAATAACAGCATTGGCCGCTTTATTTGGCCTGGTTTTCATCCTGGGTTACGGCCTCAGCCGCGCGGGCAAACCCTATCCTCTGGCGGCTTTCACCGTCCACAAGCTGGCGGCGCTGGGGATCCTTGTCTGGCTGATCCGGCAGGCGGTCGTCACCCAGCGCGCGGCCCCGCTGAGCGCAGCGCAATGGGCGGGGGTGGGGCTGGCGGCGGCCTGCTTTGTGCTGGCCATGGCCACCGGCGGGCTGGTGAGCACCGACCGCCCCGCGCCGCTGTGGGCCGCGCGCGTGCATGCGCTGATCCCGTACCTGACGCTCCTGGTCAGCGGGGGAGCCTTTGCCCTGCTGGGGGCGCTGCGCTAGGGGAAGATGGGCGCGGCAGGGTTGCCGGACTTTCACGGCTAGGATACAATAAGACCATACGAAATGGAACCTTCCCCGTTTGGGGTTAGAAAATTACCCATGGTCAAGGAGAGTAAACATGGCCGACGAGAAAAAAGGCACGATCAAGCTGGTGCTGCTGCGCCACGGGCAAAGCGAATGGAATCTGTCCAACCGTTTCACCGGCTGGACGGATGTGGACCTGACCGAACAGGGCATTCAGGAAGCCCGTCAGGCGGGGCGGCTGCTGAAGGCCGAAGGGCTGCTGTTTGACATCGCTTACACCTCCGTGCTCAAGCGCGCCATCCGCACCCTGTGGCTGGCGCTGGATGAGATGGATCAGATGTGGATCCCGGTGGTGCGCGACTGGCGCCTGAACGAACGCCATTACGGCGGGCTGCAGGGCCTGAACAAAGCCGAAACCGCCGAAAAATACGGCAATGAGCAGGTGCTGGTTTGGCGGCGCAGCTACGATGTGCCCCCGCCGGTGCTGGATGCCAACGACCCCACCCACCCGCGCTTTGACCCGCGCTACCGCAAGGTAGACCCGGCCAAACTGCCCTCCACCGAATCGCTCAAGATCACCCTGGAACGCGTGATGCCCTTCTGGCATGAGTGCATTGTGCCGCACCTGAAAAAGCACGAAACCGTGCTGATCGCCGCCCACGGCAACAGCCTGCGCGCGCTGGTGAAATACCTGGACGGCATTTCGGATGAGGAAATTGTGGAATTGAACATCCCCACCGGCATCCCCCTGCTGTACGAGCTGGATGAGGACCTGAAAGTGGTCTCCCGCGGGTATTTGGGCGACCCCGAAGCGGCCAAGGCCGCCGCGGAAGCGGTGAAGAACCAGGCCAAAGCCAAGTAAAATCTGTTGTTTCTGCGGACTGTACAGACCGGAGGCGGAACGCCTCCGGTCTGTTTTTCAGGGGGTGCGTGTTATAATTCGGCCCATGAAACGATGGCAATTCTGGCTGGGGCTGCTCATCAGCGCCGTTTTTTTGTATCTGGTACTTAACCGCCTGCATCCGGCGGAGATTTGGGCGGCGGTCAAATCCGCGCGCTACGGTTGGCTGCTGCCGGGGGTGGGGGTGTACTTTTTGGGGGTGTATGTGCGCGCCTGGCGCTGGCATTACATGCTGCGCCCGCTGAAGAAGATCCCCACGCGCACCATGTTCCCGGTGGTGGCGATTGGCTACATGGGCAACAACATTTACCCCGCGCGGGCGGGTGAGGTGCTGCGCGCCGCCATCCTCAAAGACCGCGAAGGGGTGCCCATTTCGGCCTCGCTGGCCACGGTGATCGTGGAACGCATCTTTGACGGCGTGGTCATGCTGGCCTTTGTCTTTTTGAATTTATCCGAATTGGGCCGCCTGACGGGCGAATCGGGCGTGATCGGCGGCCTGTCCATCCGCGCCATCACCCTGGGCGGCTCGCTGCTGTTCTTCGGCGCGCTGGTGGCCTTTTTGCTGGCGGCCATGTTCCCCAAGGTCACCGAAAGGTTGGTGAACTGGGGGGTGGAGCGCTTTTTGCCCATCCGGATTCGCGAAAAGACCCGCGCCGTGGCCCTGCGCTTTTTGACCGGGCTGGAATCGCTGCGCTCCCCCTGGGAGGCGCTGATGATCTTCTTCACCACCGTGCTGATCTGGCTGCTGGAGACGGGTAAGTACTGGTTTGTGATGCACGCCTTTGATTTCGAGGTCAGCTTCTTCGCGCTGATGCTGATGAACGGCATCGTCAACCTGGCCACCACCATCCCCTCGGCGCCCGGCTATGTGGGCACCTTTGACGCGCCGGGCATCGCCCTGCTGAGCGCCTACGGCGTTCCGGGCGAGATGGCGGCGGGCTACACCCTGGTGCTGCACGGTGCGCTGTGGTTCCCCATCACCCTGTTGGGGGCCTACTACTACCTGCGTCAGCCGCTGCGCTGGGGCAAGGATGTGGTGCGGTCGCCGCAGGAAGCGGCGGAATAGGCTGACCTAAGAAGCGCGGCAGCATGGGGGGCAGCATGGAAGCACGAAAGGACTCGACGAGATGAAAATTGCAATCCTTGGCGCTGGGTATGGGGGCATGGCGGCGGCGTTTGATCTGCTGCGCGCCGGTCAGGATGTGACCGTGTTTGAATCCGCCGAGGCGGCGGGCGGCCTGGCCGCGGGGTTTAAGGCCCCCGGCTGGGATTGGAGCGTGGAGCGTTTTTACCACCACTGGTTTCAGAGCGACGCGCACATGCTGCGGCTGATGGACGACCTGGGCCTGCGCCGCAAGATGATTTTCCCGCGCCCCAAGACGGTCATGTATCACCGCGGCAAGTTTTACCCCTTTGATTCCATCCCGGCGGCCCTGATGTACCCGGGGCTGGGCTGGGGCGTGAACAAAATTCGCTTTGGCCTGGTGGGGCTGTATCTGCGCCTGACCAACAACTGGCAGCCGCTGGAGCAAACCACGGTGGAAGCCTGGATGCGCAAATGGGCGGGCGATTCGGTGTACCGCGAGATGTGGGAGCCGATGTTGGTGGGCAAATTTGGCGAACGCTACGCCCAGCAGGTGAACATGGCCTGGATGTGGGCGCGCCTGCACGCCCGCACCACGCGGCTGGGCACCTATCAGGGCGGCTTTCAGGCCTTCTCGGACGATTTCGCTGCGCACCTGCGCGGGATGGGCGGCAAGATTTTGTTCTCTACGCCGGTAACGGCCCTGCAGTCCGAAGCGGACGGCAGCTGGACGGTGCGCTCGGCCGCGGGGGATCAGCGCTTTGACCGCGTGCTTTCCACCACCTCACCGGGGTGGATGGCGCGCCTGGCCCCGCAGCTCCCCGAAGAGTATCTGAAAGGGCTGCTGGAACTGAAGCACCTGGGGGCGGTGGTGATGGTTTTGGCGCTGCGCCGCCAGCTTTCGCCGCAGGGCTACTACTGGTACAACCTGCCCAAATCCGCCGGGTTCCCCTATCTGGCCCTGGTGGAGCACACCAATTTTGTTTCGCCGGAGCATTTTGGCGGCGACCACATTTTGTATATGGGCGACTACCTGGAGACGGATCACGCCTATTTCCAGATGAGCCAGGAAGAGCTGCTGGAGCGCTTTTTGCCCTCGCTGGCGCGCATCAACCCCGATTTTCAGCCGGATTGGGTGCGGCAAAGCTGGCTGTTCCGCACGCCCTACGCCCAGCCGGTTCCGCTGCTGAACCACTCGCGCCACATTCCCGCCGTGCGCACCCCGCTGAACGGGCTGTATTTTGCCAGCATGAGCCAGGTGTACCCCTGGGATCGCGGCACCAACTTCGCGGTGGAAATTGGCCGCCGCGCCGCGGAGATGATCCTGGCCGACGCACAGGCCTGAGCCGCCGGATGCTTTGCCTTGACCGCCGCTGGAGAAACCGCTCCGGCGGCGTTTTTTTTGGCGAAATATGGCTTGAATCGAAAATGCTGAGACGCTGAAACAGGTATAATCGGATTATTCACCCAGGTACGGCTTTTCCCACAAGAGGATTCTGATGAAAATCCGTGATTGTATGAAACGCCAGGTGTACACCCTTCCCGATACGGCCTGTGTGCGCGATGCGGTGGATTTGGTGCTGCATTATCATATTGGCCTGGTTCCCGTAGTGGATGTGGAAGGAAAGTTGCTGGGGGTGGTGAAGCTGCGCGATCTGTTGGAGTTGGGCATGCCCGATTTCGTGGGCCTGGTGGAGGATTTCGCCTTTGTGTCCCATTTTGGTGCGGGCGAATTGCAACAGCCCGACCCGGCGGATCTGGCGCGGCCGGTGCGCGAGGTGATGCGCGAACCCATTTTTGTCGAAGAAAACTCATCCCCCATGTACGCCGCGGCGCTGCTGCACCACCACGCCATGCGCGACCTGCCGGTGGTGGATGAACGCGGTATTTTAATCGGCCTGGCTTCCCATGTGGACATTGGCTGCGCGGTGATGCGCGCCTGGAAGCTGGGCTGAGGGGGGAGAAAGGGCTGGGGACACCATGACGGCTGTTTGGATTTCATCTCTGATCTTTATGGTGTGCCTGGGCGTCATCTTTTCCGAAAAAGTGCACCGGACGATCATCGCGCTGGCGGGGGCGGTGGTGATGGTGGCGGCGGGCATGCTCCTGGGCTTTTACAGCGAAGCGCAGGCCGTGGCCACGATTGACTTTAACACCCTGGGGCTGCTGCTGGGCATGATGATGTTGGTGGCCCTTCTGGAGCCAACTGGATTTTTTCAGTTTCTGGCGGTGTGGGTGGGGCGCGTTTCGGGCGGGCGGCCGGTGCGGCTGCTGGTGCTGCTGGGGGCCGTGACCACCCTGGTGTCCATGTTTTTGGACAACGTGACCACCGTGGTGCTGATCGCGCCGGTGACGATTTTGATCTGTGAGATTTTGGGGTATAACCCCCAACCCTTCCTGCTTTCAGAGGCGCTGCTTTCCAACACCGGCGGCGTGGCCACCCTGGTGGGCGACCCGCCCAATATCCTCATCGCTTCGGCGGCAGGCTTCACCTTCACTGATTTTTTGGTGCATTCGCTGCCGATTGTGCTGGTCACCTGGGTGGTGACCTTGGGATTTTTGCGCTGGCTGTTCCGGCGTGAGCTGCACGCCCCCGGGCCAGGGGCGGTCGCCGCGGTTTTGGAGCTGGATCCGCAGGAGGCGATTAAGGACCGCAAGACGGTGCGGCGGGCTTTGCTGACCTTGGGGCTGGCCCTGATCGGATTTATGCTGGAAGAGTGGCTGCATGTGCGCCCGTCTTTTGTGGCTTTGGCGGCGGCGGCGCTGGCGCTGGTGTGGATCCGGCCGGATGTGCGCGCGGTGCTGAACCGGGTGGAATGGGATATTCTGCTGTTTTTCGCCGCGCTGTTCGTGATGGTGGGCGGCATGGAGGCGGCGGGGGTCTTGGCGATGCTCTCACAGGCCATTTTAAGCTGGGGACACCTTTCCCCGGCGGTGCTGGGGCTGCTGCTGCTGTGGGTGGTGGCGGGGCTTTCGGCGGTGGTGGATAATGTGCCCATCACCATCGCGCTCATTCCGGTGATTCAAGGGATGGGGCAGACCGGCCTGGATGTGGGGCCGCTGTGGTGGGCGTTGGCCTTTGGGGCGGGTTTTGGCGGAAACGGCACCATCATCGGCTCCACCGCCAATGTGATCGTTGCCTCGCTTTCCGAGCGCACCCGCCACCCCATCACGCCGGTGCTGTGGTCCAAACGAGGCCTGCCGGTGATGCTGGTGGCCTGCACGGTCTCCAGCCTGTTATATGTATTGTTTTTCTTCTAAACCAACTTCGGAGGGCTGCCATGTCAGCGATGATTGACCCAACCTTTCCTCTGGTAGAACTGCACCGCCATCTGGACGGCGCGGTGCGCCTGGAGACGATTTTGGATCTGGGCCGCCAGCACAATTTGCCCCTGCCCGCCTGGGAGGTGGAAACGCTGCGCCCGTATGTGCAAGTCACCGATCCCCAGCCGGGGGTTATGGCCTTTTTGACCAAATTTGAGTGGATGGTGGGGGTGCTGGTGGATTACGACGCCTGCCGCCGGATTGCCTATGAAAACGTGGAGGACGCGCGCCGTGAGGGCTTGGCGTACATCGAACTGCGCTTCAGCCCCGGCTTCATGGCCCTGGCCCACGGTCTGCGCCCTGAAGGCGTGACCGAGGCGATTGTGGACGGGGTGCAGGCCGGTCAGCGTGATTTTGGCGTGCGCGCCAATTTGATCGGCATTCTCAGCCGCACCTACGGTGTGGAGGCGGCCGAGCGCGAGTTGGAGGCGCTGCTGACTCAGCGCGAGCACATCACCGCCCTGGATTTGGCCGGGGATGAGGCGCATTTTCCGGCGCCCTGGTTCCGCGAGCATTTTCGCCGCGCGCGCAGCGCCGGATGGCGCATCACCGCGCACGCGGGCGAATCGGACGGCCCGGACAGCATTTGGAACGCGCTGAGCGAGCTGGGCGCGGAGCGCATCGGCCACGGCGTGCGCGCGCTGGAAGACCCGGTTTTGATGGAGACCCTGGCGCGGCTGCGCGTGGGCATTGAATCCTCGCTGACCAGCAACGTGCAGACCTCCACCGTGCCAGATTACCCCAGCCACCCGCTGCGGCGCTTTTTGGAGGCGGGGCTGTGCGCCACCATCAACACGGATGACCCCGGCATCAGCGGCATTGATCTGCCGCACGAGTACAATGTGGCTGCCCCCGCGGCGGGGCTGACGCCCGAGATGATCCGCCAGGCGCAGTACAACGCCCTGGAAGCCGCCTTCCTGACGGAGGGTGAAAAACAGGCGCTGAAAACTGCGGCGGCGCGCGGGGCGCATGCGTAAGGGGGGCGGGCTGAGCCTGCTGTTGGGTCTGAGCGCGCTGGAAGGGTTGGCGGCCGTGGTGTGGCTGCTACGCGAGCCTTCGGAAGGCGGCGGGCTGATTTTGGGTTATTCGGCTGTGCGCCTGGGGGCGGCGGCGGCTGTGTTGACGGCGGTGGCGGGGCTGGCTGCCCTGGCTGCATGGGCGGCGCGCAGCCCGCGGCTGGAGCAGGGACTGGAACGCCGCCTGGGGCCGCGTGCATGGGGTTGGGGGCTGGCGCTGCTGGCCGCGGCGGCGCTTTGGGCGGCTTTGGGCTGGGCGCTCAGCCGCCCGCTGCCCTTTGAGACAGCCCAAATTCTGGCGCGCCCAGGGGATTGGGCGCCGCGCCTGTACCAACTGGGGGCCTCGGCCTTTGGGCGCTTGCTGCCGCTGTGGGTGTGGGGCCTGGCGCTGATGGCGCAGACCCTGGTGTTTGTGGGGCTGCGCTTTCCGGCCCAAATCACCGCTCAGGCGCGGGCGGGCGGCCTGATCCGCGGGCTGCTGGCGGCGGCGCTGCTGGGCAGTGTGGGCTTTCATTGGATCGTACTGGTTTTTCGGCTGGAGACTTTTTTGCGCGTGCCGGGCTGGAAGTGGTATTTCTATGAAAAGCCGCTGGACACCCGCGCCTGGATCCTTTTTGCGGTGCTGCTGCTGGGCAGCGTGGCCCTGGCCCTGTGGGCGGGTTCGCGCCCGCGCCTGGGTTGGGCGGGACTGCTGCTCTTGGCGGGCTGTGCCGCGGCGGCGCAGATCAGCTTTGGCTTTATCGAGGGGGGCGGGTTTGAATCCCTGCGGGTGAAATATGCCGATGGGGTCTTCAGCCGCTACGCCCAGGCGGCGGCAGCCCAGCCGCCCCTGCCCCAGGCGCTGACGGAATATGAGGCGCGCTATGGGGACGACTGGTATTTGGGCACCAAACCCCCGGGGGTGCTGCTGACCTATATCGGCCTGGAGCGCCTGGCCAATGCCGGTCAGCCGCAGGCCGACCGTGAGACGCGCTTTTTGCGCCTGACGCGCCTGACAGCCTATGCCTTCCCGTTTGCGGCGGGCCTCAGCCTGGTGCTGCTGACCCTGCTGGCGCGGCGGCTGGGGGCGCTGAAGGGTGAGGCCCTGGCGGCGCTGCTGCTGTTTTCCTGCCCCAGCTTTTTGCTCATCCCCACCTTTTTAGACAACGCTCTCTACCCGCTGCTGTTCTTGGGCGGGCTGCTGCTGGCGTGGTGGGGGATGCGGCGCGCCTCGGTGGGAATCCTGTTCCTGCTGGGGGTTTACATCTATGTGTGCCTGTACCTCAGCTTTTCGCTGCTGCCGCTGGCGGCGCTGGCGGGGGGCTGGGTGGTGCTGGACGGCTGGCTCAACCGCCGCACTCGCCCGCTGACGGTGACGCTGCGCATGCTCTTGTGGCTGGGGGCGGGGCTGCTGGTGGCGGATATGGCCTTCCGCTGGCTGCTGGAGTACGACATCTGGCAGCGCTACCAGACGGCCATGCTCAATCACCGCCGTGCCAAAGACTACGTGCCCGGGCTGGAGCAGACTCTGCGCTCGCTGCGGCTGAACAATACCGAGATGCTCACCTGGAGCGGTTACCCCCTGGTGATCCTGTTCCTGGCGAACACGCTGCGCACGCTGTGGGCTTTTGTGCGCCGCCGGGCGGGCGCGGCGGATTCTCTGCTGGCGGCGGCCTGGGCGACCTACGCGGCCCTTAATATCGGCGGGCAGACGGACGGCGAGGTGCAGCGCCTGTGGCTGTTCCTGGTGCCGCTGCTGTGCCTGTATGCTGCACGTGAAATCTGCGCTTTGTGCAAACATCCTTCACGCGCGGCGGCCTGGTTGGTGGGGGTGCAGCTGCTGACCGCGCTGTGGATTTTCCACTGGCAGGATTTTTACGGGTGAAACCGCACGGATTTTTGAATTCGCGCGAAATTTGCCTTGAAAATGTGGGTTGACAGGCAAAAATCATGTATAATTTTTCTGGTCGGGTCAGACACACGCTGCCCGGCTGTCCGCCCCATTCATTCCCACCTTATCCTAGAACCGCTGTGAGGACCGCATGACAGTAGCCGAGACCGCCGTTCAGAAGGGCGACCCATTCATCCAGGTATCCAATTTGAAGAAGTTTTATCCCGTCCGCGGGGGTGTGCTCCAGCGCGTGGTGGCATGGGTGCAGGCGGTGGATAACGTCAGCTTTAACATCCGCCAGGGTGAGACGCTGGGCATGGTGGGGGAATCCGGCTGCGGGAAGACCACGGTGGGCCGCACGATGCTGCGCCTGATTGAGCCGACCAGCGGTCAGGCTTTGTTTAACGGCCAGGATATCTTCAAACTTAAAGATGCCGATCTGAAGGCCATGCGCCGCAATATTCAGATCGTTTTTCAAGACCCCTATTCGTCGCTGGATCCGCGCACACAGATCGGTGAGCAGGTGCTGGAAGGGCTGAAGATTCACAACATCGGCACGCCGTCGGACCGCTGGGATCGGGTGATGGAAATTCTCAAGACGGTGGGGCTGGAATCGTATCACGCCCGCCGCTATCCGCATGAATTTTCGGGCGGCCAGCGCCAGCGGGTGGGCATTGCCCGCGCGCTGATTTTGCGCCCGCAGTTCATTGTGTGCGATGAGCCTGTGTCGGCCCTGGATGTGTCCATTCAATCGCAGGTGCTGAATCTGCTTAAGGATTTGCAGAAGGAATTTAACCTGACGTATTTGTTCATCGCCCACAATCTGAGCGTGGTGGAACACATTTCCGACCGTGTGGCGGTGATGTATTTGGGTAAGATGGTGGAATTGACCGGCCGGGATGAGCTGTTCCGCAACCCCCAGCACCCCTACACCCAGGCGCTCATGTCCGCTATTCCGGTGGCGGATCCGCGCTTCAAGCGCAAGCGCATCATCCTGCGCGGGGATGTGCCCAGCCCGGTGAACCCGCCCAAGGGCTGCCGTTTTCACCCGCGCTGTCCGATGGCGATGGATGTGTGTTCGCAGCAGGAGCCAGAGTTCAAAGAAGTCAGTCCGGATCATTGGGTGGCCTGCTGGCTGATGGAGTAAGGTTGACGTGTGAAAGCCAAAGGCGCGTTCCGCAGGGAGCGCGCCTTTTTTGTTGGGGGGATATTTACCGCGAAGGCGCCAAGGACGCGAAGTGGGGTGGGGGGTATTCGCTTTCTTGGCGTTCTTTGCTCCTTGGCGGTAAAAAAACATGTCTTCGAACCGCGAAGGCGCCAAGGACGCAAAGGTGGGTGGGGTTCGTTTATTTGCTTTCTTGGCGTTCTTTGCTTCTTAGCGGTGAA
>DAIOUB010000090.1:0-1280 GCA_036751735.1 Levilinea sp.
CCGGGTTGTTTTTGGTGCGGCGCGAGAGAATTTGCACCAGCCGCCGGATCTCTTCATCCCGGCCAATCACGGGGTCCAGCTTGCCCTGGCGCGCGGCAGCCGTCAGGTCGCGGCCGTATTTCTCCAGCGCCTGATAGGTGTCCTCCGGGTTTTGCGAGGTGACGCGCTGGTTGCCGCGCACCTCCGCCAGGGCCTTCAAAACGGCGTCGCGGGTCAGCCCGTACTGCGCCAGGCGTTTGCCCTCCGCGCTTTCGGTCAGCCCCAGCAGAATATGCTCCGCCGAAACGTACTCATCCTGCATGCCCTTGGCAAAGCGCTCCGCGGCGCTGAGCGCATCCGTGGCCGGGCGCGAAAGCCCCACTTCGCTGGGGGCGCTGCCGTACACTTTGGGGCGCTGATCCAGTTCTTTTTGCAGTTCCTCCGCCAGCGCCAGGGTGCTACCGGAAACCTTGGTGACCACCGCGGGAACCACGCCGTCCGGCTGTTGGATGAGTGCCAGCAGCAGGTGCGCGGGTTCAATCGTCTGATGGTGCAGTTCTTCGGCCAGTCTCTGCGCGCTGAACAGCGATTCTTGAGCTTTTTGGGTGTAGCGATCCAGATTCATATTGCCTCCAGTTAAACCAACAAAATACCTGCAAACGTCCTTGGCAGAACGCTTGCAGGTTAAGTGTAAACCGGAAGGATCAATTTTGGATTAGAAGCGTGTATGAATTGGATATACACGCCGGGGCAGCCTGTGCCTAGGGCACTGGCACCGCGGTGAACTCGATCTCCAGGATAACGTCATCCTCCACGCCGGTGACGGAGGGCACTTCGGGGATGAAGATGCCAAAATCCTTGTAGCGCACGGTGGCAACGGCCAGGCCTTTCAGCTCGGTTTCCGACACCGCGGTCACCTCGGCGTTAAACGTCACGCTTTGGGTCTTGCCAATGATGGTCAGGTCGCCGGTGATCTGGAACTGGAAGGCCTCCCCCAGCTTGACCTCAGCGGGCAGGCCGGTGAGGCTCTGCGGGGTGAACACAATCCACTCGTGATCATTGGTGAGCAGGATGCGGTTCTTCACCGCGCGGTTGCGGAATTCGTTGTCGGTGGTCAGCGTGCGCGCGTTCACGCGCACCTCGCCCAGGCGCGTGCTGGCATAGTTGCCGCGGTCCACGGCAATCTGCCCCGCCACCTGGTTGGTGACGCCGATGACCGTCTTGGGCGAGCCGTTCAGCACCTCATTGATCTTAAAGCGCGCCTCTGAGCGGGCGGGGTCAATTTCAAACAGGCTTTCAGC
>DAIOUB010000090.1:1380-9929 GCA_036751735.1 Levilinea sp.
ACCGATCCGCCCTTTGCCGCCAAACTGTTCGGCAGCCCGTCCTGGGCCTGGCTGTGGCTGCTCATGCGCCTGTACCTGGGCTACACCTGGCTCTCCAGCGGCATCGGCAAGCTTTCCAACCCCGGCTGGACTCAGGGCGGTGAAGCCCTGAAAGGCTTTTGGGAACGCGCTGTGCTGATCCCCGAAGCACCCGCCCGCCCCGCCATCTCTTTTGACTGGTACCGAAGTTTCCTTCAAATGATGCTTGACGGCCAGGCCTATACCTGGTTTTCCAAGCTGGTGATCGCCGGGGAAATTTTGGTGGGGGCAGCCCTGGTTTTGGGCATGTTCGCGGGCATCGCCGCCTTTTTCGGCGGGTTCCTCAACTGGAACTTCATGATGGCTGGAACCGCCAGCACCAACCCGCTCTTATTCACCCTCTCGATTTTCTTGATCCTGGCCTGGAAGACGGCGGGTTGGTGGGGCCTTGACCGCTGGCTGCTGCCGCTGGTGGGCACGCCCTGGAAGCCCGGGCGCGTCTTTTTGAAAAAGTAACGCCGCCGCCGAGATCTAAGAACCAAAGAGCAGAGCCGCCCCAACCACGGGCGGCTCTGTTTGTATCCAAATAATCGAGCGGTCTTACAGCGGCGGTTGTCCTCGCCGCGGACGGCGCGTCAGACCGTTCAAGACCATGCCTACGCCCAAGAGCAGCAGGCCCAGGTTGGTCAGCCAGCGCTGCACGGCCACCGCGAAGGGCAGCTGGCGCAGGTCCGCGCCGGTCACCGGGATGAGCACATCACCGGTGTTGGCCGGGGGCAGCAAGGCGGGCAAGTTCCCGCCGCCCGCACCCCCACCACCGCCCGGCGTGGGCGTGGGATCGGGGTTGCCTTCCTTGGGCGGCTTGCAGTAGTTGGCGGCGGTGCTTTCGCTGGTTTCAGAGCTGCCTTCGCCCTCGCCGTACACGATGTACACCGTGTGCGCCCCGCCCGATGTGGTCAGGAATTCGAGCGAGCCGGGTTCGCCCACCGTACCACCGGGCACCACCCCACTGCCGTCCGCCGCGCCCGTGGGTGAACGGTCGAGGTACCAGGAGAAGGCCACATCATAGCCGTTGGGGTTCAAGACCGTCCAGCGGATCTGGCGCGTGGCCGAACCGGCAGGGCAGGCATAGGTCAGGTCCAGTTCCACCGGCGGCACACAGAAGAACTCACCGCTGGTGTTGCTGGCCGAGCGAGTCTCCTCGTCGGGCTGCATCCACACAATCGTCACGGTGTGCCCGCCGCCGCTGGTGTTGGTAAAAGCCACCCCGCTGGCGTTGGCCGCCGCTGTGCCGGTTCCGTCCGGCTCGCCGTCCGGTGCGCGGTCAATATAGTATTCAAAGTCCACCTCGTACCCGTTGGGGTTCGAGACCCGCCAATCCACGCTGTTATCTTCCAAATTACAAGTGAAAGTCACCGACAGGTCGCCGGGCGGCACGCATTGGAAGGCGCTGGACTGCGCCGAAACCTGGCGCGAGCCGTCCACACCGGTGTAGGTCACCACCATGCTGTGGCCGCCGTTGGACGAGGTGTGAATAGAAAGGGTCTGACCGCCGGCGATGCTGCCTGCCCCCACGGCCGCTCCAACGTCCAGACTGAAGGAGTAGTCAAAGCTCAGGTCGGCGTTGGGGTTGCTCAGCACCCAGGAAATTTCGTTGTTCTCGGTGCACACCGGCGAAAGGGTCAAATCGGCCTTGCACGGCGTACCGCTGTTTTGACTGGTGATGAGCGTCTCGCCCACGTACACATTCAGGGTCTGCGTTTCGCGCGTGGGGAAGCTCTGGATGGGGGTGGTGAAGCTGGTGGAACCGTTGGGGCCCACCGTGCCGCCGCCGCTGAGGGCGGTGCTGGTCACATCCCAGGTGAAGTCAATGGTGTAGCCGGTGGTGTTGACCACCTGCCAGGTGTAGGTGGTTTCATCCGCGAAGCCGCACTGGTAGGTGAGGGTCAGCGTATTGCTGGTGGTGCATTCATCCGCCGCCGCCGAATCCGTGTAGCTGCGCGTCACTTCATCCGCCGCCGTCCACGAAACGCTGGCATTGCGCGCCGTCCCCAAGGGCGTGGTGGCGTAGATGGCGGTCTCGTTAGCCGCCACGGTTCCCGTGCCGCCGGAGATGCCGGTCACGCTGAAGGAGATGGTGACAGGGTAGGTGTTGGGGTTGGTCACCAGCCACTCAATGCCCTCGTCCCCGCAGCGGTGGCTCAGGCTGAGGTCCACAATCGGCTCAGACACCGTCACCACCCGCCGGACGGCATATTGCCCGATGGCCCCCTGCACCACCATGGTGACTTCATAGTCGCCGCCGGATGCGTAGGTGTGGCACAAGTTGGGATCATCGCTGGGCTGCAAGTACACCACCGTGCCGTCCCCGAAGTCCCACATCACCACCGTCTCGCCCGGCTGCATGGAAACGGTGAAACAAATGGTGGTCGTATTGGAGGGATCAACCGTAAAGGTCGAGCCGCCCTGCACCACCGAGAAGACCTTGATATTATTGGTGGCCATGGCCGTCAGGCCGGCGGTGTTGTTAATCGTCAGGGTGACGGTGTAATCGCCCGCGACGGTGTAGGTGGTGCAGGGGTTTTGTTCCGTGCTGGTTTCGCCGTTCCCCAAATCCCACAGCCAGCTGGTGATGGGCGTTTCGCTGACGCTTTCATCGGTGAAGCAAATCTCCACCGGAACCACCCCGGTCCACTTATCCGGGCTGAAGGCCGCCTGGATGGTGGTGGTGGTGTAGCCGACGGTCTTGCCCGATGCGGTCAGCTCGCCGTACTTCCAGGTGCCGACCACCGAAGCCCACTGGTCGCCCGCGGTGGTGACAATGTAATCCACGCTCTGGCCGTAGGCCGTCGAGCCGTCCGGCAGGGTCCACACAAAGCCGCTGAAGGCCCGCGGGCCGCCCACGGCTGTGAAGGTCACCGTGTAGGGCAGCAGTTCCGTTTCCGGATCCACCTGCACGCTGAGGGACTGCTGGTCGTAAACGGTCACGTTGCAGACAGCCGTGGTCTGGCTGCCTGTACTGGACGTGACCAGTACACTGACATTTTTAGCTCCGATGGTGCTGAAACTGAAGGTGGGGGTCTTAATCGCCGCGCTGCCTTCGCCGTTGAAATTCCATTGGTACGAAGCCACCGTCACGCCCGCCGGCAGGCTGGGGTTGACGTTAAAGTTGACCACCTGACCCACCGAGGGGTCGTTGGGCGTGGCCGAGCAGGTCGCGTAGATAAAGTCGGCAGCGTACACCGTGCGGCTGCGAGCGCAGTTCAAGAAGCTGCCGTCGCTCAAGGTGACGCGCAGGCTGGCCGTGAAGGACGGCGTGGCCGCCAGGAAGGTGACCACCTGGCCGCTCAAAGCCTGGGCCGGGTTGCTGATGGTCCAATCCCAGGCGGTAGCCGTGACCCCCGCGGGCAGGTTGTTGGCGAAGCCGGTCAGGGTCACCGTATCGCCCGCGCGGACGATATCCGGCTGGATGCCGATCGCACAGGTGGGCGTCACCGCCGTGATCGTCAGCGTCTTCGAAGCCGAAGAGCTGCCCCCTGGGCCGGTGACGGTCAGCGTGACCACATAGGCTCCAGCCGTGTTGAAGCGTTTGTTGGAAACATTGCGGGTGGTCACCAGCGCGCTGCCGTCGCCAAAGTCCCACGACCAGTTGGTGATGACCCCCGTGCTGGTGTCGGTGAAGTTGAAATTCGTGACAGTGGTGCCGCTGGTGGCGTTGACGTTAAAACTGGCGATCGGCGGGATGGTGTTGGGAACCACATTCAGGCGCTTGCTGGCCGTCGAAATCTGGCCGCTGGTGCCCACCACGCGCAGCTCAATGATGTAAGTCCCTTCGGTGAAGTACGCGCAGGGGTTCATCTCGGTGCTGGCGCCGCCTGAGGCCAAATTCCATTGGAAGCTGGCCACCGGCCCGGTGCTGTCGTTGCTGAAGCACACCTGCTGGCCGTCGGGGCCGTAGCTGCCCACAAATTCGTGGCTGAACTGCGCCTGCACAGGCGTATCGTTGACCGTCACCACCACCTGCTTATAGGTCGTACCCGACCCGCCAGGGCCGCTGGCGTTGAGGGTGATGGTGTAGGTTCCGATCGAGGTATAAGTGTGTTCCAGAGACGGCAAATTGTCCGTGGTCACCAGGGTGTAGCCGTCGCCGAAGTTCCACGACCACTGCGTCACCGGGCCGCCGCTGGTCTCGTTGCTGATGCTCACTTCCAGCGGGGCAGGGCCGGTTTGCGGGCTGACGCTGAAAGCGGGCAGCGGGGCGGGCGCCCCCACATAAATTTCCACCGCGCCAAAAGCGTGCACGGTGTTGCCCAAACTGTCCGTCACCACCAGATGCACGTAATAGGTGCCCGGGGCAGCATAGGTGTGGGTGGGGTCTTCTTCGCTGCTGCTGCCGCCGTCCCCAAAGGTCCAGGCGTAGCCGGTGATCGTGCCGGTGCTGACCGCGGTGGCGTCAAAGTTGAAGGTGAACAGATCCGCCGGGCTGGCCTGGGTGGAAACAAAGGTGGCCGACAGGCTGGAAGTCGCCGGAGCGATGGAAACCTGCCCGGTAGCTTGCAGGGTCTCGCCGGGGCGGGAGCACACCAGAAGGATGTTGAACGTGCCCGCGGTGGTGTAGGTGTGAGTGGGGTTGGTCAGAATGCTGCCCGAACCGTCGCCAAACGTCCAGGTGAAGCTGTCTGCATTTTCGCTGAGGTTGTTAAACGAAACCGTCAGCGGCACGGTGGGCGTATCGCCGCCGTCATGGCTCAGGCTGAAATCGCAGACCATCGCCGGCAGGACGGTATCCGTCACCACCACCGCTTTGGTGACGGCGATGGGGCTGCCGCCCTCCGTTTCGACCACGGTCAGCGTCACCGAATAGGTGCCCGCCGCGGCGTACTCATGCAGGGGGTTCTCTTCGCTGCTGCTGTTGCCGTCGCCAAAATTCCACGAATAGGAGAACGACGCCGGGCCGATATGGGTGAATTCCACAAAGACCCCATTCATGCTCACGCTGAAGTCATGCACCGCGCTGGGAACATTGGCCGCCTGGGTGTCTTCACAGGCGTCGCCAATGCCGTTCTGATTGGCGTCCGCCTGATCCGGGTTGGCGATGTACGGGCAGTTATCCCCCTCCCCCACGCCGTCCCCATCCGAGTCGTTGCTGTGAATGGGATCCTCGCGCGGGGTCACCGGGGAGACGGTAGGCAAAGGATCTTCTGTCGGCTGAGGGTCCTCCTCGGGCGGCGCCGGGTCATCCGGCACGGCCGTCTCCACCGGCTCCGGTTCCACAATGACATCATCGTTATCCACCGGCGGCGGGGGCGTCACCGGGGCGCTGGCCGCCAGGGCGGGCTGGTTCATCGCCGAAAGCAGCATGCCTGCGATGAGCAGCACCACGCCCAGCATGTAGCTGGCCCGCATGGTTTTGCGCATCAATTGATTGATTTTTGGATACATGGTTCCCTCCACTCATTCCACTAGACCGCGATACATTCGGTAAACGTCGGTGGGTCCAACGCCGTGACCCAGAACAGGTGATTCCCAGACGCTTGAGGGAGCGGTGATGAGGGCAGGAAATCCCAAGCGGAAGATCTTTCAAACCAAAGAGGGTAAATAAAAAAACCGACCATGTGGGCCGGTTTCGCTACTTGGCTCCCTAAACTCTCGGCGGGTCTCTGCACCCTCCAAGCGACCAAATTAGAGTTTAGTTCACAGCCGCCGTACTGTTTGCGTTTTGGTTAGAACGACCTTACAAATTGGTAAGAGTACATGCTTATTATAGATAAAGGAAGTCAAAGAGTCAATAGGGATGCTTGATTCTTATATTGAAACTTTAGAATTTTTTAGGCGCGCCTAAACATTTTCTTTCATTCCAACCGCAAACGGTAGCCCACCGCTGCCTCGGTGAGGATATACTGCGGGCGGGCCGGGTCGGCCTCCAATTTCTTGCGCAAATTGCTGATGTTGACCCGCAGCAAATGATCTGCGCCAATCAGGTCGCTGCCCCAAATTTTCTGAATCATGTGCGGGTGGGTTAAAACCTTGCCCGCGTTCTGCGCCAGCAGCTTCAGCAGGTCGTATTCTGTCGGGGTCAGGTTCACCTCCCGCTCCCCCACCCACACCCGGCGGCGGGTGAAATCCACTTTCAGTTCGCCGCTTTGGAACACGGCTTCCTGCCGGTGCGCCTGCCACACGCGCCGCAGCACCGCCCGCATGCGCACCATCAATTCGCCCATGCCAAACGGTTTCACCAGGTAATCATCCGCGCCCGCCTCCAGCGCGGCAATTTTATCCGCTTCGCGGTCGCGCACCGAAAGGATGATGATGGGCGTGTCGCTCCATTCGCGGATCTGGCGCGTCACCTCCACCCCATCCATATCCGGCAGGCCCAAATCCAGGAAAATGATGTCGGGGCGCTGCTCGGCCACTGCGCTGAGCGCCTCGCGCCCGGCGGCTGCCTCCAGAATGGTATGCCCGTGGGCGCTCAGCGAGGCGCGTAAAAACCGCCGGATGGCGCGTTCATCATCCACCACCAAAATGCGAACGCCAGTTTCTTCCATACGCTACCCCACCTGCCTTTCTGCCCAGCGCGCCAGTTGAATCGAGATGATCGTGCCGCCGCCAGACCGGTTCTGCGCCCAAATACGCCCGCCGTGGGCTTCCACGATGCCGCGGGCAATCGCCAGGCCCAGGCCTGTGCCCGACGGGCCCGCGGGGGTCTGCACGCGGTAAAACTTATCAAACACGCGTTCCAAATCTTCCGGCGGAATGCCCACGCCCTCATCCGCCACCGAGAGGATCACATCCTCGCCCTCCAGCCGCCCCAACAGGCGAATGGGGGCTGGCACGGGAGAATATTTGGCCGCGTTGTCCAGCAAGTTCACCAGCACCTGCACCATCAGAGCCATAT
This sequence comes from Levilinea sp., assembly GCA_036751735.1. Lineage (GTDB taxonomy): Bacteria > Chloroflexota > Anaerolineae > Anaerolineales > Anaerolineaceae > Levilinea. The sequence continues at coordinate 8,294 of DAIOUB010000090.1, forward strand.
CCACATCCAGCAAGGGGGCGTCTTCGGCCAGGTCGGTCAGCACCTGCCGTTCGGGGTGGCGCTCGCCAAACTGCGAAAGGGCCACGCCCGCCAAATCCCACAAATCGCTGGGTTGGCGGTTCAGCCGGAACGCGCCCGATTCCAGGCGGCTCATATCCAACAAATTGCCCACCAAAATGTTCATGCGCCGCGCCTCGCCGTAAGCGGCCTCCGCCAGTTCGCGCTGTAAGGCGGGCGTGGCGTCCCCTTCGGCCAGCGTACTGAGCGCGCCGGTGATCGTCACCAGGGGGGTGCGCAGCTCATGAGAGATGGAATGCAGCAGCGCCCCCTGCAATTTTTCGGTACTTTGCAGCACCTGGGTCTGGCTGGCCTGCTGCGCCAGACGAGCGCGTTCGATGGCCAAAGCCGCCAGGCTGGCGAAGGACTCCAGCAGGTGGCGCTGATCCGCGGTCAGCAGCCCCTGGGCCTCGGCGGGCTGCACACCCATCACCCCCACCAGGCCGTGGACGGTCTGCAAAGGGATGCAGCGCATGGCGGCCTGCGGCAGGGTGCTGGTTCCCAGGCCTGTTTCGCGGTTGTGCTGAAAAGCCCACAGGGCAGCGGCCATCTCTTCCTCGCCCAGCTTTTCCAGGCGGGGTGAGGCCGCGGCCACCTTCAGATGGCTGTTTTCGGGCAGCAGCAGAACCACCTCGCGGCTGAAATCGGTTTGAATGCGCCGGATGACCGCCCGCAGCATTTCATCCAGGTCCGAAAGGCCGGTTAAATCGCGGCTGAGGGCGTTGATCGCCGCGGTGAAAGCCTCGCGCTTGCGCAGCTGCTCCACCTGCTCGCGCACCAGGGCGGCGGAATTGCTGATCACCAGCCCCACCAGCAGCAGCCCAGCAAAGGTGATCAAATATTCGGTATCCGCCACGCTGAGGGTCAGGGTGGGGCGGATGAAGAAGAAATCAAAAGCCAACACGCTTAACAAGGAAGCCAACATGGACGGCCCGCGCCCCAAAAACAACGCCGCCAGTACCACCGCCGTCAGATAAATCATCACCAGGTTAGTCGGTTCAATGCGCCCATGCAAGGGGACGCCCAACAAGGTCACCCCGCCCACCAGCACCGCCGCGGCCGCATAGCGCCAGGCAGCGCTGTGCAAAAACACGCGCACGGAGGGCGGCTTTTCCTCGGCGGTCGTTTCGCCGATGATGAATACATCAATGCTGCCGCTCTTGCGCAGAATCTGCTGGGTGATGGAGCCGCGCGCCCATTCCACCCAGCGCGGCCAGCGCGGTTTGCCCACCACCAGTTTGGTGATGTTATGGGCGTGGGCATAGGCCAAAAGTGTCTCGGCCGCGTTCACCCCCGTCAGCCTCACCACCTCGGCCCCCATCTGCTCGGCCATCAGCAGGGTCTGGTTCAGGCGCTGCTGCTGCTCCGGGCGCATGCGCACATGCCCAGGGGTTTCCACAAAGGCCACCGTCCAGGGTGCGTCCAGGTCTCCTGACAGCCGCCGCCCCGTGCGCACCAGGCGCTCCGCCAGGGGATGAGAACTGACGCACACCAAGATGCGCTCGCCCGCCGCCCACGGTCCGGTGATGTCGCGCGCGGCCATATAGTCGCGCATCTGCACATCCACGCGCGCCGCCGT
>DAIOUB010000090.1:10029-12192 GCA_036751735.1 Levilinea sp.
GGGCGCCGGTTCAGCACCGCGTCCAGATCCATCTCCGTCTGCACGCGCTCCGGGCTTAAGATCTTTCGCAGCGGAATCTGCGGCAGGTCTGACAGCAGGGCTTCCACCTCAGGCCGGTTGTGGGTGTTCACCACCCCCACGGCCACATCCACGCCCGCCTCGGCCCGGTCGCGGGCGGCAGAGAGCATGGCCGAGGTCTTGCCCACACCCGCCGCGTAGCCCAGATACACTTTCAGCCTGCCGCGTTCGGGGCTGGCGGCTTCGCTCCCCGGTGCGGCCGGGCGGCCTTCCAGAGAATTCGGAAAAACCCCCAGCGGGTTGGAGGGGGTCATCCGAGAGCTGGGGGTTTCAAAAAATTCTGGCATCCATCGAGGTCCAGGAACTATTCCACTTGATACGGTACCTCGATGATAACCATATCCTCCTGGTTGAGCAAGACCTTGCGCAGCATTTCGGCGGTACGCGAATGCAGGAAACGGAAAATCGGCTTTTTGGGCACAAACTGCGGCACCACGATGGTGATCAGCTGCCCCGGCTTGCGCAGCTTTTCCAATTTGGCCAGGTAATCCAGCAGCGGCTCCATGAACAGGCGGAAAGGCGATTCCAGAATGACCAGACGTGCGCCCTCGCCCCACACTTCCCACTTGGCGCGAATCTTCTCCGCTTCCACCGGGTCGGTGGCGATGTGCACGGCGGTGATGTCATCCGTCAGGTTGCGGGCGTAGCGCAGGGCCGTCAGCGTGCCCTGATGCACGCCGCCCACCAGCAGCACCACGCGGTTGCGCTTGATGCCGTTGGGGGTCGTGCCGTGTTCCAACGACAGCTGCCGCGCCAGGCCCTTATAATGGCGGTGGATGGTCAGGAAAACGACCACCAGGAAGGGAATGATGATGGTCACCACCCAGGCGCCTTCTGCGAACTTGGTCACCGCAAAGACAATCATGACCACGAAGGTGCACACGGCTCCAAAGCCGTTGATGAACATCTTCACCATCCAGTTCTTTTCATAGCGCAGGGTAGAGCCCGGCTCAACCACCGTCTCGTCTTTCTTTAAATGGCCCACCTTCCACCAGCGGTGCGCCATACCCGACTGCGACAGAGTAAACGACAGAAACACGCCGATGGCATACAGAGGGATCAGCCGGGTGACGCTGGCCTGGAAGAGAACGATTAAGCTGATGGCGATGGCCGCCAGCGACATGATGCCGCGCGAAAACACCAGGCGGCTGCCGCGGTAGGTCAGCTGGCGCGGCAAAAAACCGTCCCCGGCCTGCAAGGCCCCCAGCCGCGGGAAATCCGCGAAGGCGGTATTAGCCGCCATCACCAGGATCACCGACGTTCCCGCCATGACCAGGAAGTACAGCAAGCCCTGGCTGCCGTATACGGTTCGAGCCAACTGTGAAATGACTGTCTCTGTTTCCGAAGGCACCGCACCAACATGCTGAGCGATAAAGGTGACGCCCAGGAAAAGCGAGGCCAAAATAGTCGCCATCCAGATCAGGGTGATGCCGGCGTTGCGGCTGCGCGGTTCTTTAAACGCGGTGATGCCGTTAGAAATGGCCTCAATACCGGTCAGAGCGGAGGTGCCGCTGGAAAACGCGTGCAGAATCAAAAACGGCGTAAGCGCAGCCACGGCTGTGCCTATGTGCATTTCAGGTGGGTTCACCACCGTGCCCAGCTGCCCCGTCAGGGCTTTAAACAAACCAAAACCCACCGTCAGAAACATCGTGACCACGAAGAAATAGGTGGGGATGGCGAAGGTCACCCCCGATTCTTTCACGCCGCGCAGATTGATCATCATCACAAACAGCACCAGCCCCGCGGCGATCCACACGCGGTACGGGTAAAGCACCGGCACCGCCGAGACGATCTGGGCCACACCGGAGGAGATGGACACGGCCACCGTGAGGGTGTAATCGGTCAGCAGGGCTGCCCCGGCCGCCTGCGCGGGCACTTCACCCAGGTTGTCGCGCGCCACAATATAGGCGCCGCCGCCGCCCGGGTAGGCGTGAATGGTCTGCTCATACGAGATCGCCACGATCGTCATCAGTGCCACAATCGCCAGGGCGATAGGAAAGGTGTAGCGAAAGGCCCCCGCGCCCGCCAGGGCCAGGATCATCAAAATTTCCTGGGTGGCGTAGGCCGTAGAAGACAGCGCATCGG
>DAIOUB010000091.1:0-12063 GCA_036751735.1 Levilinea sp.
ACGGTGGCGAGCACCAGGGTGCCTTTGCTGGTTCCGGCCTTGCGTTCCAGGTAGTTTTCCAGATGGGCGACGGCTTTTTTCATCACCTCGGCGGACTGCAGAACAAAGGGCAAAATCAGCTCACCGGAGCCGAATTTATCGCCGACCTCTTTCATGGCAGGCAGCAGGACGGTGTTCAAAACGGTGACGGCAGTGAGGTGTTTGCTGCCCGGTTCGCGCTGGATGATGGTGTCAATATCGGCTTCGATGTCCTCTTTGTGGCGGTGGAGGATGCGCCAGTGCAGGCGCTGTTCGGGGGTCATGGCGCTGAGTTCGGCCTGCTGGGTGACGGCCTGAGCGTTGGCCGGGCCGCTGCGGTTTTGGAAATGCTGAAGCAGGCGCTGGAGAGCTTCGGGATGGCGGTTAAAGATGAGGTCTTCGGCCAGCAGGCGTTCTTCCGCAGGGATCTCGGCGATGGGGACGATGTGGGCGGGGTTAACGATGGCCATATCCAGCCCCGCCTGAACGGCGTGGTAGAGCATGACTGAATTGATGACGGCGCGGGCGGCAGGGGCCAGGCCAAAGGAAACGTTGCTGACGCCCAGCGAGGTGAGAACGCCGGGCAGCTCCTTTTTGATCTGGCGGATGCCCTCAATGGTCTCCACGGCCGAGGCGGCAAATTCGGGGTCGCCGGTGGCGAGGGTGAAGGTGAGGTCGTCGTAGACCAGATCCTGCGGGCGCAGGCCGTACTCGTTGACGGCGATATCGTAAATGCGCTGAGCCACCTGAAGCTTGCGCTCGGCGGTTTTGGCCATGCCGCTTTCGTCAATGGTCAGGGCGATGACGGCGGCGTTGTACTTTTTGGCCAGGGCCAGGATGCGGTCCATGCGGGCGCGCCCGCCTTCCAGATGGGTACTGTTGATCAGACAGCGGCCGGGGGCGGTTTGCAGGGCCAGTTCCAACACCTCAGGCTCGGTAGTGTCAATCACCAGGGGGAGGCGCACCACGGGCGCAAGGGTTTTGATCAGGCGGCGCATGAGTTCGCCCTCGTCGGGGCGTTCGGTGAGGGCGGTGCAGAGATCCAGCCCGTGAGCGCCGGAGTCAATTTGCTGCTGGGCGATGGTGAGGGCGGCGTCAAAATCTTCGTTGAGGATGGCTTGCTTAAAGATGCGCGAGCCCTGGGTGTTGAGCCGTTCGCCGATGAGGAAGGGGCGCGGCTCCTGCTGCATGGGCTGGGCCTGAATGGCGGAGGCCAGGCGGGGCACCGGAGGGGCGCTGACCGCGGGGGCGGGCTGACCGCGCAGCTTCTCGACCAGCAGGCGCATGTGGTCTGGGGTGGTACCGCAGCAGCCGCCGACCACCGACACGCGGTATTTGCGCACAAATTCGGCCATTTCTTCGGCGAAAGGCTCCGGCAGCAGCGGGTACACCGCCTGACCGTCCACGTTGAGGGGCAGGCCGGCGTTGGGGATGCAGGAGATGGGCAGGGGCGAAAGTTCGCCCAGGGCGCGGATGGGTTCGCGCATGTAATCGGGGCCGGTGGAGCAGTTGAGGCCGATGACATCAATGGGCAGGCCTTCGAGGATGGCCAGCACGGCGGTGATGTCGGTGCCGAGGAGCATGCGGCCGGTGGTGTCCAACGTGACCTGGGCCTGAATGGGCAGGCGGGTTTGGGTGCGCTGGAAGGCCTGCTGCAGGCCGTCAATGGCGGCTTTGACTTCCAGAATGTCCTGCGAGGTTTCGATGAGGAGCAGATCCACGCCGCCTTCGATGAGGCCCTGGGCCTGCTCGGCGAAGATATCGGACAGCTCCTGGAAGGTGATGTTGGAGAGTTCCGGGTCGTTCATGGAGGGCAGCTTGCCGCTGGGGCCGATGGAACCGGCGACGAAGCGCGGCTGACCGGTGGCGGCGGTAAACTCATCGGCAACCTTGCGGGCCAAGGCCGCGGCGGCGCGGTTGATGTCCAGCACGCGGCTGCCCAGGCCGTATTCACCCAGGGTCAGGCGGTTGGCGCGAAATGTGCAGGTTTCCAAAACGTCCACACCGGCTTCCATAAAGGAGCGGTGCACCTGTTCCACCGCGGCGGGTTGGGTGATGACCAGATAATCGTTGCAGCCCAGGGTGCGCTCGCCGCCAAAATCCTCGGCGGTGAGGTTCATTTTTTGCAGGCTGGTGCCCATTGCGCCGTCGAAAACCAGTACTTTTTGGGTCAGGGCATCCAGGTAGCGCCGGTTGGTGAAATTGAGTGTTGTCATGTTCCGCTCCTCATAAAAAAAAGCCTCTACGCAGGAAACGAGAGGCATCATGACATGCATATGCTTCCCTCATCTCCCAGAAGTCCGCCCCGTTGGGCTGCTTCTGCCGGAATTGGCACCTACAATCGGATGATTGTGGTTGCCGAGGTTTCACAGGGCCGATCCCTCCACCTCTCTGGATGAGCGGGCGTTGAACGCCCAGGATTAATTTCTACCCATTCTATCACATTATAGGATTTGTCAAGGTGTCAATCCAAAATTGCCAGGGAAGAGGGTTGATGGGCCTGAGGGGTTGGGTGGAAAGCGGCAAAGGCGGGTATAATCAAGCTACACATCCTGGTTGCGCGTAGGAGCCAAGAAGCATGCTGCCTTTAAGTCCGTTTATTTTTGCCGGTTTGTTGTTGGCAATCGTCGGTTGGGGAGGGGTGGCGGTGTTGGTTTTCTTCACCCTGCCCACCCTGGGCCCGCGCTGGCTGTTTATGCTTTTCCTGCTGCAAGCTCTGAGCGGAACTGTGATGCCGCTGATCGCGCTGATCCACCGCCGCTTTGCGGGAAAGCACAGCGTGGATGGGACGGTGATCGTGCGCCAGGCGATTTGGGTGGGGGTGTACGGCGATATTCTGGTGTGGCTGATGATGGGGCGGGTGATGACCGCCCAGATGGCTGTGTTTTTAGCATTGGGGTTTATCTTAATTGAATTTTTCCTGCGGATGCGTGAGCGCAGCCAGTTCCAGCCTGGGGTTCCAGAGAATGAGTGATCTGCGAGAGCTGCCGTCGGTGGAGCAGCTGCTGCAAACGCGGACAGCGGCGGAGCTGGTGGCGGGGTATGGGCGCGGGCTGACCTTGCGCGCCATTCGCGAGACGTTGGCGCAGGTGCGGCAGGAATATCAGGCGGGGTTGACGATTCCGCAGGGGGCTTTGCTCCTGGAGCGGGTGAGAATGCAGCTGGAGAGCTGGCTGGCGCCCACCCTTGTGGCGGTGATTAACGCCACAGGGGTCATACTGCACACCAATTTGGGCCGTGCGCCGCTGAGCCGTGAGGCGGTGCGGTCTGTGCAGGTGGTGGGCGGGGGCTATTCGACCCTGGAGTTTGATCTGCCTAAAGGCAGCCGGGGATCGCGCAGTGTGCATGCGGAAGCCTTGCTGAAATTATTGACCGGAGCCGAAGCGGCCCTGGTGGTGAATAATAACGCGGCGGCGGTGCTGCTGGCGCTGAGCGCTTTAGCCAAGGGCAAGCGGGTGGTGATTGCACGCAGCCAATTGGTGGAAATTGGCGGCGGGTTTCGTGTGCCGGATGTGATGCGCCAGTCAGGGGCCAAACTGGTGGAGGTGGGCACCACCAACCGGGTGCATTTACGCGATTATGAAGAGGTGTTGGACGAACAGCCCGCGGCAGTGGTGATGCGCGCGCATTCGTCCAATTTTCGCATTATCGGTTTCACCAGCGAACCGGAGTTTAAGGATATTTGTCAGGCGGCGCATGCCCGCGGGGCCGTGGTGTTGGATGATCTGGGTTCAGGCACTTTTCTGGACACGGCGCGCTACGGATTGGCACATGAGCCGACCATTCAGGAGGCGATGGACGCCGGCGTGGATTTGATCTGTTTTTCGGGGGATAAGCTGCTGGGCGGTCCGCAGGCCGGCATCGTGGTGGGCAAGGCAGATCTGGTGAATAAACTGAAAAAGCACCCACTGGCCCGGGCTGTGCGGGCGGATAAGCTGTGCCTGAGCGCGCTGAGCGCCACGCTGACGCATTACCTGCGCGGCGAGGCTGAACGGGAGATCCCGGTGTGGCAGATGATCGGTTACACGCCAGAGGCGCTGCATGCGCGCGCCCTGCGCTGGGTGGAAGAAACCGGCCAGGGTGAGGTGTTGGCCGGGGAGTCTACGGTGGGCGGGGGCAGTTTGCCGGAGGAAACCTTACCGACCTTTCTGTATGCTCTCAGCATGCGGCAGCCGGGGAAACTTTTGGCACGCCTGCGCAAAACCAACCCGCCCATCATCGCCCGTATTCAAGAGGATCGGGTGGTTTTTGACCCGCGAACGGTGCTGCCGGATCAAGAAGGGGCCTTTTTGGTCGGGCTGAAAAATGTTCTCAACGAATTTAAACCACAAATTAACCACAATAGGAGCGCAACATGAAAACTGACCTGGATCAATTGATGGCAGAGAACGGCATGGATGCCATGCTCATCACGGGTCCGCTGCAGCACAACCCTTACATGGTGTATTTGACCGGCGGCGGGCATGTGACCCAGGCGGATTTGATTCAAAAGCGGGGCGAGGCTCCGGTGCTGTTTCACGGCTCGATGGAACGGGATGAGGCTGCGAAAACCGGCCTGCAAACGCGCAGCTACTCGCTGTACCCGTTTGCGGATTTAATGAAAGAAGCCGAAGGCGACCGGCTGTTGGCGATGGCGCTGCGCTACAAGCATATGTTTGAAGACGTGGGCGTGACGCGCGGCAAAGTGGCTCTGTACGGGCAGACGGACATCGGCCGGGGTTACGCGGTTTTAGAACGGCTGAGCCAACTGATGCCGGATGTGGAACTGGTGGGCTACCCGAAAGAGGACTTCCTGCTGCGGGCGATGGCGACCAAGGAAGAAAGCGAACTGGCGCGCATCCGGCGGATGGGCGAAGTGACCACCACCGTGGTGGGTATGGTGGCCGATCTGCTGACCAGCAGCCCGGTGCGCGGAGAAGTGCTGCTGCGCGCGGACGGCGAACCTTTGACCATTCGCGATGTGAAGGCCAAGATCAATTTATGGCTGGCTGAGCGCGGGGCGGAAAACCCCGAAGATACCATTTTTGCCATTGGCCACGACGCGGGCGTGCCCCATTCGAGCGGAAACCCCACGGACGTGATGCGCCTGGGGCAGACGATTGTGTTCGACATCTTCCCCAATGAGGCGGGAGGCGGTTACTTCTACGACTTCACGCGCACCTGGAGCCTGGGGTACGCCACGGATGAGGCGCTGAAGCTGTATGAACAGGTACTGAGTGTGTACCAGACCCTGGTTTCGGAGATGGAAGTGGGAAAGCATTTCCCGCATTATCAGAAGCGCACCTGCGAGCTGTTTGAGGCCATGGGACATCCCACGGTGATGAGTCAGCCGGAGACTGAAGTGGGTTATGTACATTCGCTGGGCCACGGCGTGGGCTTGTTTATCCATGAGCTGCCCAGCGCAGGCATGCTGGCCTCGCCCAAGGATACTTTGATCCCAGGGGCGGTGTTCACCCTGGAACCGGGGCTGTATTATCCGGAACGCGGCCTGGGTGTGCGCCTGGAAGATACATATACCGTTACGCCGGAAGGCAAGTTCACTGTTTTGGGGCCGGTGTTCCCCTATGACCTGGTGCTGCCGATGAAAAAGACGGGCGGGCGCTGAACTTGAGACAAGGGATGGGGCGGCTCACCATGATTTATGGTATAAATCGGACATGAACGAGAAGATTACGAACGAAACTTATCCTGTACGGGTCTTGGGTATTGAGACCTCGTGTGACGAGACAGCAGCCGCCATCCTGGAAAATGGCCGCGCCCTGCATACCAGCGTGGTGGCGACGCAAATTGATCTGCATGCGAAATACGGCGGCGTTTTCCCCGAGGTGGCCTCACGGCAGCACGTTCAGACCATCTATGCGGTGGTGGAACAGGCGCTGCAGCAGGCCCATCTGGGGATTAAGGACGTGGACGCCATCGCGGTGACCCGCGGGCCGGGGCTGGCTGGTTCCCTTTTGGTGGGGATGAACGCCGCCAAAGGGCTGGCCCTGGCTTCCGGAAAGCCGCTGGTGGGGGTAAACCACCTGGAAGGGCATATTTACTCGGCCTGGGTACACCCGGCTGAGGTTCAAGACCCGCCGCCCGCGCCGGAATTTCCGCTGCTGGCTTTGCTGGTTTCGGGTGGGCACACCGAGCTGAACTTGATGACGGATCACCTGACGTATCAACGCCTGGGGGCCACGTTGGACGATGCGGCCGGAGAGGCGTTTGACAAAGTGGCGCGGCTTTTGGGACTGCCGTATCCCGGTGGGCCTTCGGTGCAAAAGACAGCGGAGCAGGGGAACCCCTTTGCGTTTCAATTCCCGCGCTCGCGCCTGGAAGGCACCTGGGATTTCTCGTTCAGCGGGCTGAAGACGGCGGTGCTGCGCACGGTGAAGGAATTTGAGCAGGATACGCGGCCTTTGCCTGTGGCGGATCTGGCAGCCAGTTTTCAGGCAGCGGTGATTGATGTGCTGCTGACCAAAACCCTGGCGGCGGCGCGAAAATTTGGCGTGCGGCAGATCCTTTTGGCAGGCGGGGTTTCGGCCAACCGGCCGCTGCGCGAGGCTTTTCTGGCGCAGAAGGAATTCCCTGTGCAGATTCCGGCTTTTTCGCTGTGCACGGATAACGCCGCCATGATCGCCGCTGCGGGGCATTTCCGGTTTGTCTGCGGTAAGACCGACAGCCTGGATATAGACGTGATGCCTAACTGGCCACTGTCATAAGCCGGGCGGTCTGTCACTTTTTTCGAACTAAGATCATCAAACAAGGTAGAACGCTGGATGAATGAAGCGCCTTTATCATTGGAAGCTCTGCGCGCGGGAGACCGGGCCGAATTTGCGCGAATGGTGGCGCAGTATTCGCCGCAGGTGTACCGGCTGGGGCTGAAGATCACCGCGGACGAGCAGGATGCTGAAGATGTGCTTCAGGAAACGTTCGTGAAGGCGATGAAGGCCCTGCCGGGATTTGAAGGACGCTCCAGTCTGGCTACCTGGCTGTTCCGGATTGCCACCAACGAGGCTTTGATGGTGCTGCGGCGCAAGAAACCGCAGGTTACGCTGGCGGATGAGCCTGGTGACGTGGAGGATGAGGAAGGCATACCGCACCCGCAGCAGATTGTGGATTGGTGCTGTCTGCCGGAGGCGGAGATGCTCTCAAGCGAGACCAAAGCCCAGATGGATCGGGCGGCGGCGCAGCTTTCACCCGCGCTGCGCTCGGTGTTTGTGCTGCGCGATTTGCAGGGCTACTCGGTGCGTGAGACGGCTGAGGTGCTGGGCGTGGCAGAGGATGTGGTGAAGACACGGTTGGTTCGGGCGCGGCTGAAGCTGCGCGAGGCGCTTTCGGCCTATTTTGGCGAGCGGATGCAAAAGGTGAGCGCGGATGAAGAATAAGGGTCACTGCGAGGACTTGTTGGCTTCCCTCTCCGATTATGTGGACGGGACGCTGGATGGGCAGCTGTGTGAGGCGCTGGAACAGCATTTGCAGAGCTGCCACAACTGCACCGTGGTGGTGAACACCCTGCGGCGCACCGTGGAGCTGTATCAGCAGGAAGGCCCAGAGGCCCTGCCAGACGCGGTACACCAGCGGCTGCTGCACCGGCTGCAATTGGACGATTTTTTGCAGTAAGGGCGAGCGGCGATGTTCTGTGCGTTACCCAGGCCAGATCGAAAGGGCGAGGAAGAGAACTCTAATCCCAAGAGTGAGCGGTCTCCTGAGATCCGCGCGAAAGGCCTTTGCCCGCGCTGTGGTAAGGGAGTTCTGGATTACGATGGTACCCTGAACCTGGTTTGCCCGGTGTGCGGCGTGGTGGAGGGCGGCTGTTTTACTTGATAAGCGAAGGTGCACAGCCCCGGCGGGGCTGCGGACAGATGATCTTATGAGGAGAAGATGGGATGACCCAGATGTTGGATGCTAATTTACGCAAGCAATTGAGCCAGATTTTTGCCGCACTCGACCGCGAAGTGGGTGTGGCTTTCTTTGGCAGCACGGAAGAGAATTGTTCTTATTGTGAACAGACCCTGGACCTTTTGGAAGAAGTGACCGCCCTGGCGGACAAGGTGCATCTGAAGTCTTACGACATCAACGAGGATGCGAAAATTGCCGAGCGCTACCATGTAGACAAAGCTCCAGGAATTGTGGTCGGCGAAATGCGGGGGGGTGAAATTTTGGATTTAGGGGTGCGCTTTGCGGGCATCCCCGGCGGGCACGAATTCACCAGCCTGGTGCGCAGCATCTTAATGGTTTCGGCAGGCGATTCGGGCTTGAGCGAGGACACCCGAGAATTTCTGCGGCAGGTGAAATCACCGGTGACATTCCAGGTATTTGTGACCCCCACTTGCCCGTATTGCCCCCAGGCGGTGGTGCTGGCGCACCAATTTGCGATGGAAAACCCGCTGATTGAAGCTGAGATGGTAGAGGCCATGGAATTCCCGGATTTATCGGATCAATACGGCGTTTCCGGTGTTCCGCACACGGTGATCAACGAAGGCGCAGGTGAGATTGTGGGCGCTGTGCCAGAAGCCCAGCTGCTGGCCAAGCTTCAACAGGTGATTGAAGACGAAATCTAACCCCATCAGGAGCGAAACATCATGGCGATGAAAGAAGGTAAGGTCATTTGGAAGCACGGAATGAGCTTCACGGGTTCGGGGCAGTCGGGTTTTGAACTGCCCATTGGAACCGCGCCGGAATTTGGGGGCGATAATGACGGCTTCAGCCCGATGGAATTGATCCTGATCGGGATGGCGGGCTGCACGGCTTTGGATGTGATGGCAATTTTGAAGAAAAAAGCCCAGGATGTGACCGGTTTTGAGGTGGTGGCGCGCGGTGAACGCGCCGAAAGCCACCCGCGGGTGTACACCCATGTGCAGGTGGAATACATCGTGACGGGGCGAAATGTGCAGCGCGAAGCCGTGGAACGGGCGGTGGAACTTTCGGAGACGAAGTACTGCTCGGTGCAGGCCATGATCAGCAAGACGGCCAAGATTGAATCGGTGATCACCTTGCGCGAAGCGTAATATTCTTCTCGAATCTTGACGAGCCGGTGAGGACATCACCGGTTCGTTGTTTAATTTGGTAAAATGACTCGACAATCATGAAAAATTTACGCTTATTGGTCTTAATCGTATTATTGGGTCTGGTCATCGCGGTGACGTGGGTGGGGGTGCGCGCGATGATCGGCACGCAGCCGGCCGCGGCTGAGGACGAAGTGGAAACCGCCATGACACCGACGGTTGAGGTGGAAAAAGTGCCCACGGTTCAAGCGAGCGTCAGCCCGCCGTATGCCCCCAGACTGGCCTGGTTTTATAAACCGCCCAAAGACGGAGATCTGACCAAGATCGCCCAGAACTTTGATTTCTTCATTCTGACCGGCGGGGACGAGGCGGATCGTGAACGGATGCGGGAGGCAGGGGCGCAGGGGATCTTTTTACAATATCTGCGCTTTGACGCCATTCTGGATATGGAAGACTGCCAGCAGCGCCCGTATCAGAACCAGGTAGCGAACCAGACGGGAGACTACTGCTGGATTGCGCAGGAACACCCGGATTGGTTTTTGCTGGACGGGAACGGCCAGAAGATGAAGAACGACGGCGGCTATGTGATGATGGATCCGGGAAACACTGGCTGGCAGGACTTTTGGCTGGAACGAGCGCGGATTGGCCAGGAGACGGGCGGTTGGGACGGCCTGTTCCTGGATAATGTTGAGGCTAACCTGGATAAGCGCAGACGAGTGGGCGCGCTGCCGGGGCGCTATCCTGATGAGGACAGCTACCGGCAGGCGGTTTTGGGCTTCTTGGAGCGAATTTACCAGACTTACACTCGCCCCAATCACCGGCCGCTGTACGCAAACGTGCTGGACGTGGACAGCACAGAAGCGCTGATGCCCTTTTTGGGGGCGCTGGATGGGGTGATGGTGGAGAGCTTTGCGGTGGATTGGCAGGACGGCTACCACAGCCGGAAGACCTGGGAAAAAGAAATACAGATGGTGGAAAGCGTGCAGCGCATGGGCAAGCACGTAATTTTGGTGGCTCAGGGCGAAGAAACGGATTTGGCCCGGCAGGAGTTTTCGCTGGCATCCGCCATTCTGGCGGATTTGGGCGAGGTCACCTTCCGCTACACGTACCACGAAGAATACACCACCGCCTGGCTGTATGATAATTATCGGGTGGAACTGGGCGGGGCTTTGGGCGAACGCTACGCTGCGGCGGGGGGCTGGCGGCGCGATTTTGAACGGGGCAGCGTGATGGTGCAGCCCGATGCTGGGACGGCGGAGATCCGCGTTCAGCCGTAATCTAAGGTGCAGAGGAGCAAGGCATGGCCAGGGTGACATACGTGGTGGTTCGGTCAGAAGAAGACCTGCCAGCGGTGGAAAGCCGTCTGCAGCGGCTGGCGGGCAGGCTAAAGATGGATCATTTACCGGATACCCCGGCTGTGATTGTGCGCAGCGGCAGGTGCATGGGGGCTGTATACCAGAACAGCCCGGCGGTTAACGTGCACGGAGCCAGCATTTGCCTGGGACTGACTGAAAACGGTGAGGCGTGGTGGGAGCCTGGGAAAGCCCTGGACGGCTCTTTTGCCGTCTTCCGGCAAACAGACACGGGGGTGGAGATTGTGAGCGATGCGCTGGCCAGCCGGACGGTTTGGACGGCGCAAAATGAGCGCTTTTTCATCGCGTCCACCTCTCAGCGGGCGATTGTGGCCTTTTTGGAAAGTTTTGTGTTAAACCGTCAGGCGATGGCCTGGATGCTGTCTTCGGGAACGTTGGGGCCGGGGCACAGCTGGGATGAGCGCATTCAGCATCTGCCTGGGGATTCAACCCTGCGGTTTGACATGGAACGCTGGCAGGCGGAGGTGGAAACGCGGCCGGTGCGCTTTACGGCGGCCCCGATATCGGACGCGGAACAGCGGCAGCGGCTGGCGGCTGTGGTAGAGGCCGTGTTGAGCAAGCTGCACCCTGATCCGCGCTATTGGGTGCTGCCGCTTTCGGGTGGGGTGGACAGCCGCGCGCTGCTGTTGGGGATGGGGCTGCGTGAGAACCTGCCCTGCATCACCTGGGGCACCAAGGCGGCACTGCAGCAGCCGAAAAGCGATGCGGTGGTGGCCCGAAGGCTGACGGAACATTTTGGAATCCCTTTCCGCTATTTTCCGATGGAGATGGACGGAACGGTTCACCCTGATCTGGTGCTGAGGCGCTTCTTGCAAGCGGGCGAGGGGCGGGTGGATCACATCCGCGGTTATCTGGACGGCTTCGCTACGTGGAAAACGCTTGTGGATGAGGGCATCACTGGCATTGTGCGCGGAGACGAGGCTTTTGGGGCGACGGCTGTTCCGCCCACGGGATACGAGGCGCGGCGGGCGATTGCCTGTATGATGCTGATGGATTACGGCAACCTGCCGCCTTGTCCGCCGGAGGAACATTTGCAGCAGGCATTACCGGAATGGCTGCAGCGGCGCCACCGCGAGTCTCTGGTCACGTGGCGAGACCGCCTGTTCCAGCAATTCCGTGTGCCGTATGAATTGGCGGCGCTGACGGACTTGAAAACCGCGTATGTTGAGGTGCTGAACCCCTTGCTGGCGGGGAGCATTCAGGAAGTGGTGCGCGAGATGCCGGATCATTTGCGCACGGGGAAGAAGGTGTTCCGGGAACTGGTGAAAGAGCAAAGCCCGAAAGTGCCGTTTGCTGCCCACCCCGCGGTGGAAACCGACCGGAATTTGCTGCGCTCGGCACGGATGGTGGAACTGCTGCGGGGAATCCTCAATCATGAGGCAGCCTTCCGGGTGCTGCCTCCCACCCTGCACGAATTTATTCTGGCTCACCTGATGATTGATCGGAAAAAGCAGAAACGCAACTGGCGGATCATGCGGCTGCGGCGCTATTTGAAGCGTTTGACGGGGCCGATCATCACCGGTCTGCTGCAAAGAGGACGCCCGAAGGTGGATATGGACCCGAACCGGCTGGCGCTGCGTGGGACGATTGTGGTGAAGATGGTGGAGATTTTGGAAGAGGATGCGGCGCTTTTTGCAGGAGGAGAAAGAGTATTGTAAGGCAGGTAGAGAATTTTATGGATC
>DAIOUB010000092.1:0-5253 GCA_036751735.1 Levilinea sp.
AAGTTTGTGGGCACACACCCTTGCATTTTTATGAGAATGGAGTATGATACTTTTATTCGCATTCGAGGGGGATGAGGTATTTTGGTATTTCAAAAGGGCTTTGCTTGCGGGAAATTGTGGCGCATGCTATAATTTGTATGTTTAACCGAACGAACTTCTGGACAGGTGTCGCCTGCCAGTTTGCGCCTGGGCGCAGACTGCAAATTATTATCCCGCGAGCAGCATGGACTTTACACAAATGACCAGCACCCCGCACGTGGCAGGGATGTTTTGGTTTTTTTCCACTACCCCACAAAGGCATTAATCAAAGAGACTCCAGACCTATGAAAATTTTAGAACTCGAAAACGTTCCACTTGCGTCGCTGCGTGAGACGGCCAAAGAGCTGAACATTCCCAACGCTGCTCGCCTCAAAAAAGAAAACTTGCTGATCCGTATCCGGCAGGTGGAGGCAGAGCGGGAAGGATTGGAGGTTCGCGGCGGTGTCCTGGAAATTATGAATGAGGGCATCGGCTTTCTGCGCACCAATTATCAAGTGGGCCAGGATGATGTGTATGTGTCCCAGGCCCAACTGCGCCGCTATGATCTGCGGGCCGGGGATCTGGTCATCGGGCATGTGCGCCCCCCACGCGATTCGGAACGTCATTACGGGCTGCTCAAGGTGGAAAGCATCAACGGTTTAACGCCCGAAGAGGCGCGCAACCGCCCGAATTTTGAGAGCCTGACCCCTATTTTCCCTGACAAACGCTTTGACCTGGAAACCGACCGCGGCATTTTATCCACGCGCCTGATCAACCTGATCTCACCCATCGGGCGCGGGCAGCGCGGTATGATCGTTTCGCCCCCCAAGGCGGGCAAGACCACCATCATGAAGCAGATCGCCAATTCCATTTCGGTGCGCAACCCCGAAGTGCATCTGATCATCGCCCTCATCGGCGAGCGCCCGGAAGAAGTCACCGATATGGACCGCTCGGTGGACGCGGAAGTGGTGGCTTCGACCTTTGATGAGCCGGTGTCTTCGCATGTGCGCACGGCTGAAATCACCCTGGAACGGGCCAAACGTCTGGTGGAAGTAGGCCGCGACGTGGTGATTTTGATGGACTCGCTCACCCGCCTGGCACGGGCCTACAACCTGGTGGTCAACCCGTCGGGCCGTACGCTTTCGGGCGGTATGGACCCCTCGGCTTTGTACCCTCCCAAACGCTTCTTCGGCGCGGCGCGCAATTTGGAAGAAGGCGGCTCGCTGACCATCATCGCCACGGCCCTGGTGGACACCGGTTCGCGCCTGGATGATGTGGTGTACGAAGAATTCAAGGGCACCGGCAATATGGAACTGCACCTGTCCCGCAGATTGCAGGAACGGCGCATCTTCCCCGCGATTGACATTGAACGCTCCTCGACCCGGCGCGAAGATTTGCTCTTAGGGCCGGATATTCTTTCGCGGTCTTGGCTGATGCGGCGCATGTATCTGCAAATGATCGGCCAGCCGCCCCAGGGCGCGGGTATGGACCCGGCGGTGGGAACCGAGGCCATTTTGCAGCGGCTGAGCCGCACTAAAAACAACCAGGAATTCCTGGAAAGCTTAACGGAGGATATGTGAAACAAAAGCTAGGCCCACAGCGAAAACCGACTCAGGGGTGGGGCATCGCACTGAATCTGTTTTCCGGAACTCTGTGGGGGGTTGCCATCTTTATGGTGGTGTTTACTGTCTTTTTGGTGATCGGACGCGACCGCATCCCCTTTAAGGTCTCGGCGCAAAGCGAGGCCGAGGCGGCGGTAGCGGTGGACAGCGAGGTGCTGGAATCCCTGCACACCGCGCCCAGCGTTCCCCTGCCCACCTTTCTTCCGGCGGAGCCAATGGGGGACGCCATTGCTCGCGAAACCAACGGGCACACCGTTCTGCCCACCCGCGCGCGGGATAAGGTGGTGGAATACACCGTACAAAAGGGCGATTCCATGTTTGGGATTGCCAACAAATATGACCTGAAGCCTGAAACGATTTTGTGGGCCAATTACACGGCTTTGAACGACGATCCCCACATGATTGGCATTGGGTTGGACCTGAAGATCCCGCCGACGGACGGGATTTATTACCAGTGGAAAGAGGGCGACACCCTGGATAAGATCGCCTCCACCTACCGTGTGGATTCTTCCGCCATTGTGGGCTGGCCGGGGAATAAGCTGGATTTGACCAACCCGCAGATTGAACCCGGCACATTTGTGATGATCCCCGGCGGATGGCGCGAGATGCGCACCTGGGTGGTGCCGACGGTATGGCGTTCGGGCGCAGGGGCATCGAAGAGCATTCCTGGCGGCTGCTCGGTGGAAGGCGGCGCGTTTGGCACGGGCTCGTTTGTTTGGCCCGCGGATAACCACTACCTTTCGGGGAACGATTACTGGTCGGGCCACCTGGCGCTGGATATTGCAGCCGGAACCGGCGCCCCGCTTTATGCGGCGGATTCAGGCGTGGTGGTGTACGCCGGCCCCATCGGCGGCGGCTACGGCAACATGATCATGATTGACCACGGCAACGGCTACCACACGCTGTATGCCCACTTGAGTTCGGTCGGCGTGCGCTGCGGCGCCAGCGTTTCGCAGGGCCAGTACATCGGCCTGGCGGGCAGCACGGGCAATTCCACCGGCCCCCACCTGCACTTTGAGGTGCGCTACATGGGCGGGTTTGTGAACCCCTGGCAGGTGCTGCCGTAAAACTGCCGCACCCATCTGAATTAAGCTGAAGATCAAAACGACAGGTCTCCGTATCACGGAGACCTGTTTTGTTTAGAGTCAGGCTTTGGGCGGGATGGGCCTGGCGTATTTGATCAGATCGGCCTGAAAGCCGACCTTCTCATACAGCTGCCGGGCGCGGGTATTGCTGGCGAAAACGAACAGGGTCAGGACGAGAAAACCGTTATCCTGCGCCCAGTCTTCGGCGGCCTGCATGAGCGCGCGGCCCACCCCCTGGCCTTCGTGGTCGGGGTGCACCACCAGATCGGAGATGTACCCCTGGGGCTGGCCGCTGAAAAATTCTTTCTCGGTCTGGAGGAAGATAAATCCGGCGCGGACGCCGCCGTCTGTTTCGGCGATGAGGAAGGTGCTGCCGGGTTCAGGCTCTTCCAGGGCTTTTTTCAGCAGGGTTTGATTGGCAGCGTTGATGGTCTCGGCCTGCCGCCAGGCGGGCAGGTCAAAGGCGGTCAGCCGGTCAGAGAGGGACAGAATCCAGGGGATGTCTTCGGGTTGGTGAGGGCGAATGTTCAGGGTCATGGGTTTGAGTCTCTTGAGATTTGGGGTTATTCCACCCGGAAGACCACCGCGGGCGAATCCACGGTGTTTCCGGCGCGGTCCACGGCGCGCACCACCAGAGAATGCTCGCCGGGGATGGGAGCCCAGGGGGTGCTGTAGGGGGTCTGCTGGTTTTCGCCAATTTTGATGCCGTCCAGCCACCATTCCACGCGGGCGACGCCGCCGGAGTCGCTGACCTGGGCCAGGAAATTGATGGAGCGGCTGTCTGCGCGGGAGAAGCGCTGTTGGGGGGCGGGGTAGGTGAGGGCGGCCTGAGGTGGGGTGTTATCCACGCTGACCTGGATGACGGCGCTTTGCAGGGTTTGATCCTGACGGACGACCACCAGCCGCACGGCGTACAGGCCGTCCGGCAAAGTCTGGGTGTCCCATTGGGCCAGGGGACCGCCGCTGACGGGGGTCTGGCTTTCGCTGCCCACCAGCAGCCAGGACTGCGGGTTGAGGCCGGCGCCGACCTGCACGCGGTACGAGGCAAACCCCGCACCGCCAGCTTCGCCGAGGATGGGCACTTGCCCGCGCACAAATGAGAAGATTTGCGGCTGGGCGATGACCACGCCCGGCAGGGGCGCCGGCACCAGAATGTCATCGTAGGCATCCGGGGGCAGTTCAATGCCCGCGGCGCGCGCCCAGGGCAGGGCTTCGCTGGGCACCACCCAATAGGTTTGCTCTTTGACCAGCTCGCGCGGGGTGAAGACGGTGGCCAGGCGGTTGGTTTCGCGGTTGACCTGGACGGTGCGGTAGAGGTCGTCGGCCTCCACAGGTTCAGAGCCGCTCAGGAAAATCTCTTCCACCTGGGTGGGGCATTGGCTGGTGGGCAGCTTGCCGGAGGGGGTGCACACCGTGACGGTGGACAGGCCTTCGGGGACGGGCCAATCGGCCAGGGGCAGGTCGCGGTGGGCGTATTGAAAGGCCGCGTGCCACAGCCCGGCGGCCATGCGCGGCTGCAAACGCGCCTCGGTGGGGGCCTCGGCGGGCAGCCCCATCCACACCACGCTCAACATCTGGCGGCTGTACCCCACCGCCCAAACTTCATCCCCGCGGGCGGTTTGGCCGGTTTTGGCGCCGGTGGGGCGGCCGGTTTCCAGCGGGTTGGGGTAGCCCAGGCTGGGCCAGCGGGCGGGTTCATCCGCCAGCATGTGGTGGATCAGGTAGGCCAGCTGCGGGCTGACCAGGGAGGTCTCCTGGGGGGCAGCGGGCGCCAGCCACACCTGCCCGTGGATGTCCTCCACGCTGACCAGGGTCACCGGGCTGAGCGGGCCGTCATCGCTGCGAGCCGTGCCGCGCTGCACGCCCAAATTGGCAAAGGTGCTGTAGGCCTGGGCGATTTGCAGCAGGTTGACGCTGCCGCCGGTGAAAAACAGCTCTCCAGGGTTGGAGCGCCCGTCCAGCAGGGACAGCCCCAAGGGCTCCACCTGCCGCCAGGTGTTGGCCGGGCCGATTTGATACAGCAGTTGGGCCAGGGGGGCCAGGTCGTCATTGGCCAAGGCCAAACGCAGGCGCTGGGGGCCGCGGTAGGCCGTTTCCGGCTGACGGTAGGCCGCCAGGTCAGCGGGCAGGCTGGCGGGGATATCCCAAACCAGGGAGGCCGGGCTGAACCCGCGGGCAAAGGCCGTCAGGGCGGTGAAGGGGGTCAGCAGCGAGCCGGGTTGGTGGACCGAAAGGCGCGGCGTCTCTCCGGCGGTGGTGGTGTCGCCCAGCAGGGCCAAAAGCTGCCCGGTGGGCAGGTCTAAGAGGGCGGCGGAGGCCAGACTGCCGCTGGGCAGGCTTTGTGAAGCGGGCGGCAGGGTGGGCAGCAGGCGCGCGGCGGCGCAGTCTTCCACGCCGGAAACGGTCAGCCCCTGCAGGCGGGCCAATTGGGTGCGGGCGGCACAGTTGATTTGACGCTGGAGGTCGTAATCCAGGCTGGTGATCACGCGCAGCCCGCCGCGTTCCACCCGGCCGCGGCCAAAGCGGGC
>DAIOUB010000092.1:5353-11640 GCA_036751735.1 Levilinea sp.
CGCGCCCGTACTGCGCCGTCACCTGGGCCGCCAGCAGGCGCATGCGCAGGGTTCGCCGCAGGCCGGCTGGCTCGTTTTCCAGCAGCAGATCGCTGACCAGTTCTTCGGCCAGGGTGCGGGGGCTTTCATCGGTCAGGCTGCGCCAGGCCACCCCCGGGCTGGCCCAGAAATCCGGCTGGTTGAGGGCCACGGTGACCTGCACCAGATAGGGGGAGAGATGTTCAGGGGTCGAAGGGTCCAGGTACAGGTAGCGGCGGGGGATGCCGGGGGATTCCAGGCTGTAGAGCAGGTTTTGGCCGGTGCGGTCATACAGACGGGTGGGCTGCAGCAGCAGGCCGTCGCGGGGGTTCAGATCCGCTTCGAGGCGCTGCATGGAGGGCAAACCGGCGGTCAGGCGGGCGTAAGCGCCTCCGACGGTGAAGAGGAGCAGGACGATGAGCAGCACGCCCAGGGCCGAGGCGGACAGCCAGGCAGGCAGCGCCGCGGCGGAAGGCGGGCGGCGAAGCTGCTGTCGGCGGCGGACGAGAAGCAAACGTTGGAGGGGGCGCACGGCGAAGCGGGGGCTTTCTTAGGGGGTGGGCGTATGGGTGAGGGTGGGCTGGCGCGTCTGCGTGGGGCGCGGGGTCAGCGTGGGCTGGCGGGTGTGGGTGGGGGTGGTGACGGCGGCGGTGCGGGTGGGGGTGTGGAGCGCGGTCAGCCGTTCGCGGGCCAGCTCGGCCCATTCTTCGGGGTACAGCTCGGCGGGCATGGCCAGCAGCTTTTGATAATCCTGCATGGCGGGCAGCACGCGGTTGAGCTTTTCCTGCGCCTGGGCGCGGTAAAAGAGCACCTCGGCTTTTTGCAGGTCGGTGGCGGCGTACAGCTCGGCGGCGGCGAAGCGGTTGTACACCTGCTGATAATCGCCTTGAGCGAAGAAGACTTTGCCCAAGGTGGACTGGGCGGCGTAGGAACGTTGATTCAGGCCGATGGCCTGGGTCAGATCCACGATGGCTTTGTCATAATCGCCCAAAACGCGGTACAGCTCGCCGCGCTGAATGTAGATTTCAGCCTGGCTGCGGTCAATTTCCAGGGCGCGGGAGAAGGACTGCAGGGCGGCTTCGGAATTGTCCTGGGCGGCATAGGCACCGCCTTGCCAGGCCAGGGCTTGAGCATCTCTGGGTTCATACAGCAGGTAGGTGTTGACCGCCTGCAGGGTACATTCGGGGTCCTGGTCTGCGCTGCACACTTCGGCGAGCAGGCGGTAGCTTTCCAGCATGGTTTTGTCCAGCGTGTTGGCCAGTTCGGCGGCGGCGCGGGCTTCGGCCACATCCCCCAGGGTCAGGTGCGCGCGGGCGCGGTAGTAATACAGCAGGGGCGAATCCGGCTGAAGCTGGCCGACGGCTTCCAGGTTGCGCAGGGCCTGTTCGGGGTCGTTAGCCCCCAGGTTGAGGACGGCCAGCTGCAGATAGGCCTCGGCATAGTTAGGGTCCGCTTCCACGGCGGTTTTCAGGTCGCGCTCGGCCTCCCGCACACGGCGCGGCTGGCTGGCGAGGTAGGCATAGGCGCGGCCCAGATAGGCGGGGGCAAAATTGGGATCCTGGGCGATGGCCTGCTCGTAATAGCGCAGGGCGGTTTTGGTATCTTTGCGCAGGCGGTAGGTTTCGCCCATGTAGTAGAGCAGATCCACGGCGTTGGGCTCGTCGCGCAGGCTTTGTTCCAGGTAATCTTCCATCTCAGCCCACTGACCGTTGGCGTAGGCGCGCAGGGCGGTGGAGTAGGCTTCACTGCGCCCGTGGGGGGTGTTGACGTACAGGGGGGTGGGTGTGTAGGTGGCTTCTAAGAGCATCCACAGCGGGGTAGGCCCCGCGGCGGGCACGGTGGGGCTGCGGAAGACAGGGGTCAGCGAGGGCAGTGAGGTGGGGGTGGGGCCGTAGGTGGGCACCGAGGAGGGGATGAACACCCGCTGGGTGCTGCGCTGGCGCAGGCCGAGGATGCCCACGGTGACCAGGGCGATGACGACCACCGCCGCGGCCGCGTACAGGCCAATTTGTTTCCACGACAAGCCCAGCAGTTCGCGCTCTGGCTGCACCTGCAAGGCCGCCAGCTGCGATTCCCAGTTGCGGCGCTGAAGCTCCGGCGGGATGGCCAGGGTGGGGTCGGGGGGCAGCTCACCCGCCAGGATCAGGCCGTGGCGGGCGGTGCGGCTGGTGGGGTCCAGGCGCAGGGCTTCTTTCAGGCAGTACACGCGCTCGCGGCGGGTTTCCACCGCGGCGCTCATCCACAGCCAGATATCCGGCTGGGTGGGGACACGTTTAATCAGGCGCGTGAGCAGGTCGCGCGCGCGGGCTTTATCGCCCTTTTTCAGGGCGGTGACGGCTTCGTTAAACATGGTCTCTTCGGGTGACGGCATGGTATCAGTTTAGCACAGGCTGGGGGTGGGGGCAAGACGCAGGCGAGGGCTTCTTGATTGTGGGGTGAGAGGGCGTGTTATAATGCCGGCATGAGACCCGTTTGGAGATCTTTTGGGGTGCTGCTGCTTTTGGCGGCGGCCGCGGTTGCATGCAGCCCGCAGGCCAGCCCCACCCCCGCGCCGGCGGAGCTGCCCGCGGGAACGCTGGCAGTGTATCAAACGCCGACGGCTTCGCAAACCCCCACCCCCCTCACCGCGCTCAGCAGCACACCCATCCCCCAGCCCAGCCCCACCCCGCGCAGCCATGTCATCGCCCGCGGCGAGGATTTGGGCGGGATTGCCTACCGCTACGGGGTGAGCGTGGCGGCGATTGTGGAGGCTAACCCTGGGGTAGATCCGCGCCTGCTGGTGGTGGGCGCGTCCCTGGTGATCCCGCCCTCAGCGGAGGGCGAAGCGTTGGAAGATGGAATACTGCCCAGCCCCACGCCGGTGGCGCTGCGCGCCGGAAGGGTGAACTGCCTGCGCAGCGCAGAAGGGGGCGCGTGGTGCTTTGCCATGCTGCGCAACCCGGGCGACCAGGCGGTGGAGGGGGTTGCGGCGCGGATGACGGTGCAGGCGGGCGAGGGGGGCGAGGTGCGTTCGCAGAGCGCGGAACTGCCCCTGAACCGGCTGCCTGCCGGAGGGAGACTGCCGCTGGCGGCCTATTTCCCGCCGCCCTGGGAGGTGGACGGGGTGGTGAGCGTCAGCGTGCAGTCGGCGCTGCCGGTGGGGGACGGCGGCGGGCGTTACTCCGAGGTGCGGCTGGCGAACGAAAGCGTGACCATCAGCCCGGACGGCTTGAGCGCGCAAGTGGAGGGCGAGCTGGAGGTGGGGGAAGGCGGCGCGAACACGCTGTGGGTGGCTCTGGCGGCGCTGGATGCGAACGGGCGCGTGGTGGGCGTGCGGCGCTGGGAAAACAAAACCGCCCTGACGGGCGGCGGAAAAACGGCGTTTCAGGGGGTGGTGTACAGCCTGGGGCAGCGCATCCACCGGGTGATCTGGGAAGTGGAAGCGCGCCCTTAGCGCGGGTTCCACACCAGGAATGAATCCTCTTTGCAGATGCTCCCACCGGCAGGCGCTTCCACGCAGATCTTGTAGTTGACCACATTGGAATCGACGGCGTCGGGCAAGGGGGGCACCACCACGGCCGCCCAGCCGTAGCTGTTGGTGGCCTGGAATTTATATTCATAGGTGCTGGTTTTGCCCAACACGTTCAGTTCAATGCGCGCGCGGACGCCTTTGGCCGGGCGCAGGTTCATGTTGTCGAAGACCAGCAGATACACCTTGAAATCAGCGCCCTCTTGAATTTCATCCGTGGAACGGTACACGAAACCGAGCTGTCCGCTGTCGCCGCTTTCGGAGGGCTCGGCAAACGGGGGCTCCTGGGGAACCGGTGCTTGGGGGGGTTCTGCGGGCTGAGGCTCCAGCTCCGGTTCCGCGGGCGGCTCAGCTTCGGGCTGAGGGGCGGGCGGCTGGCTGGGGGCGGTGGGCTGCCCAAATTTTTCCAGATACTGCCGCCCAATGGGGGCCAGCCGCACCCGGTATTCCGCAGGGCTGTCGCTGTGATATTCGACGGCCACGTTCTCAAAGTTCTGGCGGGCGATAGTGTCGGAGACGCCATACACGCCGCTGACGGGGTTGCCCGCCAAATCCTGACCGGAGATGGTCTGGTTCAGAAAATTATCAAAATCCACCGGCACATGAAAACCGCGCCCGTTGGAAAGCGGGTAAAAGACCATGCCGTCTTTGCGGTTGTGCTTTTGAGGGCCGGGCAGATCCGAATAGAGGTTCAGCAATTGGCTGAGGGGCCGCAGGGCAATTTGATTGTTGGCCGGGTCTAAAAAGACCACCGCGTTTTCAAAAACAACCTGCTGGTAGCCGTCGGAGGCCTGATACATATCGGTGAGCTGGCGTCCCAGCACGCGCGCATCCTGCAGACGGTCGAGCCGTTCCAGGATGGGGTTGGCCGAGCGCTGTTGGGGGATGGCCAGGTCGGGAACCAGGGTGCCCGGGCCGCATTCGGCTTTGCAGGCCATGCGGCCGTAGGGCAGCAGGTACACTTGCTGCGAGGGGTCGTCAAAGCGGGTGTAAAACCCCACCGTTTCAAACCACTGCTGGGTCTGCTGGTTTTCGTAATCGTGCCGGTAGCGCGACAGGGGTTGACCCGCGCCGAATTTTTGGGCGGCTTCCACAAAGGGAGTGAACACCCAAAAACCGTTGTTGGTTTGGGCGGCGTCGCTGGGTTTGCGCTGGGCGTCTTGGAGATCGGCAATTTGCAGCTCACGCCCCAGGGGGTACAGGCTGAAGCCGCGGTCGGATCTTTCCTGGGGGTCGTGACACAGCAGGGCGTTTTCGGTGTACTGGCAGTCCAGCCCATCCTTTTGGATCATGCCGGAAATGAAGGTGCCGAAGGTCTGCTGACCGCCCAACGAATCGTAATAGGATTGAAGGACAGGATCGGCGCTGAACGCTTGATCCGCCGAAAGACCTGCGACGCCCTCTTCAGGGCCGCAGGCAGCAGTGAACAATAGCAAGAGAAGACCCAGAGACACCCAAAAGATGGACGCGGCTTTCTTCATCCGACTCCTTGCAATGGTCACATTACTCCCGGCTTGCGCGCCTTGTTGGAAATTTACTGGACCGATGCAGCTTCATGGGATCCAAATGTACAACTTCCACCCCAAACTACATGGACCCTTATTCATCTATTTTAGCCTAAATTGACCTTGTTTTCAAGAGATCAGATGTCACCAATCTATGAATAAAACCCCGACATTTTTTTGACGATGGCCCTGAGACGTTGATGGTAGAATGAATCCACTCAAGAGATTCCGTTTGCAGGGAGGCTGGTCATGAAAGAAGTGGTCATCATTGATGCCGTGCGCACGCCCATTGGCGCTTTAGGCGGGGCTTTATCAAAAGTGAGGCCAGACGATTTGGCGGCGCTGGTGCTGCGGGCTGTCTTGGAGCGCAGCGGGCTGGATCCGGCGGTGGTGGAAGAGGTGTATCTGGGTTGTGCCAACCAGGCGGGCGAAGATAACCGCAACGTGGCGCGCATGGCGGCCCTGCTGGCGGGGCTGCCGGTGGAAACGGCCGGGGTGACGTTTAACCGCCTGTGCGCTTCGGGCCTGACGGCGGTGAACATGGCGGCGCGGGCCATCGCGGCTGGCGAAGGGGAAGTATTCCTGGCGGGCGGGGTGGAGAGCATGTCGCGCGCACCCTATTCGCTGCCCAAGGCGGAAAATGGCTTTCCTTTTGGCAATTTGACGGCTTTTGATACGGCTCTGGGATGGCGCTACCCCAACCCCAAAATGCAGGAGATGTACGGCACGGACCCCATGGGGGAGACGGCCGAGAACGTGGCCGAGCAGTACGGCATTTCCCGTGAGCGCCAGGACGCTTTCGCCCTCTCCAGCCATCAGCGCGCCGTGGCGGCCATGGACTCAGGGCGCTTTGCGGCGGAAATCGTGCCGGTGAGCATCCCGCAGCGCAAGGGGGAGCCGCTGGTGGTGGCGCAGGATGAGCGCCCGCGCCGCGACACCTCGCTGGAATCGTTGGCCAAACTGAAACCGGCTTTTCGCGCTGGCGGCACTGTGACCGCGGGCAACTCTTCGGGCATGAACGACGGCGCAGCGGTGCTTTTGCTGATGAGCGCGGAGCGCGCCAAAGCCCTGGGGCTGAAAGCCAGGGCGCGTTGGGTGGGTTCGGCGGCGGCGGGTGTGCCCCCGCGGGTGATGGGCCTGGGGCCGATCCCGGCCACGGCCAAGCTGCTCCAGCGCACCCAGGTGAAAAGCGAAGCGATCGGGCTGATTGAATTAAATGAAGCTTTTGCCGCACAGTCGCTGGCGGTGATGGATGA
>DAIOUB010000093.1:0-9774 GCA_036751735.1 Levilinea sp.
CGATACCCCCCCCGCGCCCCCCAGCCCCACGGCCGGCCGCGGCGCACCGCGCCCCCCGGCGGTCCCCAGCGGCGGCCGCGTGCCTGCCCCGCCCCTGCCCTCCCCGGGCATGGAGCTGGACCTGCGCGGGCAGCGCGCCGAGGACGCCCTGGAGATGCTGCAAACCTATATTGACAACGCCTATATGACCGGCATGCCCTTCGTGCGCATCATCCACGGCAAGGGCACGGGGCGGCTGCGCCAGGTGGTGCGCGAGGCCTTGCAGGCCTCCAGCTATGTGGCCCGCTTTGAAACCGGCCAGGAGAGCGAAGGCGGCGACGGCGTGACCGTGGCCCACATGAAAGAAGATTGAAGCGGCGAAACTCGCCCGCTCTTTTGAAAAATTCCCTCTTGACAGTTTAGAACAGATTTGCTAATCTATTAACGACGGTACTCGCAGTGCGGCGTCTTTATCCTCGCCGGTCTGACCGCCGCTTTGGGTATGAATTTCTCGCAAGAAACGCACCCAGCCCCCAAAGCGTTATAATTAAACTGATCTGGCCGGGCTGGAACCGGCTGACCGAACCGCAGATCCGGGAACTAAAGGAGGAAAGATGCCGCTTCATATTGTGATTGGCATGCAGTGGGGGGATGAGGGCAAGGGCCGTATCGTTGACTTGCTGGCTGCCGAATCGGATATCGCTGCCCGCTTTAACGGCGGGGATAACGCTGGCCATACGGTGACGGTCGGCGCGCAGACGTTTAAGCTGCATCTGATTCCCTCCGGTATGATTCACCCCCACACGATGGGCGTGATGGGCGGCGGCATGGTGATTAACCCCGCCACGCTGCTGCTGGAGATGGCCTCGCTGCGCGCGAACGGCCTGCGCGTGGATGCGCAGCGCCTGCGCATTTCTCACGCGGCCCACATCATCACCCCCGCCCACCGCGCGCTGGACGCCGCCCAGGAAGCCGCTTTGGGCGCCGGCAAAATTGGCACCACCGGCCGCGGCATTGGCCCGGCCTACACCGAGCGCGCTGCCCGCCGCGGGCTGCGCATGCAGGACATGCTCACCCCCGAAACCTTTCGCCAAAAACTGATCCAGCATGTGGAAGAGGTCAACGCCCGCCTGACCCAGCTTTACCATGCCCAGCCGCTGGATGCGCAGGCTGTGGCCGCTGAATATCTGGGCTATGCTGACCAACTGCGCGACCATATCTGCGATGTGGGCGCTGTGGTGGAAAGCGCCCTGCACGACGGGCTGCGGGTGTTGGCCGAAGGCGCCCAGGGGTCGCTGCTCGACCTGGATTGGGGCACCTACCCCTTCGTCACCAGTTCCACTACCACCGCCCTGGCGGCCATGCCCGGGCTGGGCATCGGCATCACCCCCGTGGAGCGCGTCATCGGCGTGACCAAGGCCTTCCAGACCCGCGTGGGGTCGGGGCCCTTCCCCACCGAGCTGACGGACGCCACCGCCGAAGCCCTGCGCGGCACCGGCGCCCAACCCTGGGACGAATTTGGCACCACCACAGGCCGCCCGCGCCGTGTGGGCTGGCTGGATGGGGTGCTGCTGCGCTACACGGTGCGCATTAACGGCGCCACCGAACTGGTGCTCACCAAGCTGGATGTGCTTTCCGGCCTGCCCGAACTGAAACTGTGCGTGGGCTACCGCGTCCACGGTCATACTTATGAAAACCTGCCCTTGGGTCTGGCGGATCTGGAGGCCTTTGAGCCCGTGTACGAAAGCCTGCCCGGCTGGAAGGAAGACCTCACCGCGGCCCGCGCCTGGTCGGATCTGCCCCCGGCGGCCAAGCTGTATATCCGCCGTATAGAGGAAATTTCCGGCGTGATGGTGCGTCAGGTTTCGGTGGGGCCAGAGCGCGATCAGGTTGTGGATTTATCCCAGTGAAAATACGTTTGTGGTTCCGCGGGGTGGTGGTGATGGGCCTGGGGCTGTTGGCGGCCTGCAGTTTGACGCCGCAGCCGCCCGAACCGCTGCCCACCCTGACCCCGCTGCCCAGCCAGACGGCTTCTCCCACCGTGGTGTGGTTCCCGCCCACGGATACGCCCACGCCCATCCCCACGCAGGAGGTGATGCCCACCCCCGATCAGCGCCCCGGGCTGGGGCAGGTGCTGGCCACCGACACCTTCACCGCGCCCAGCGGCTGGCAGACCCGCGCCACCACCCTGGGCAGCATCGCCTACGGCAAAGAAGAGCTGACCCTGGCCATCCCCGGCCCCAAAACCAGCCTGATCAGCATGCGCGAGGATTTGAGCTACGACAATTTTTATCTGGAGCTGACCGCCAGCGCTAATCTGTGCCGCGGGGCCGATGCCTACGGCCTGCTGGTGCGCGCTTCGGGGCCTTTTAACGGCTACCGCCTGCTGGCCTCGTGCGACGGGCAGCTGCGCATGGAGCGCATCCGCAACGGCCAGGCCGTGCCGCTGCAGGATTGGACCCCCTCCGGCCAGGTGCCCCCGGGCGCCCCGGGCAGTGTCCGCCTGGGAATTTGGGCCTATAATACAGAAATACGGGTGTTTGCCAACGATGTGTACCAGTTCAGCGTCAGCGATCCGGTCTGGCGCGGCGGCACCCTGGGCGTGTACGCGCGCACCGCGGCGGATTCGCCCGTTTCGGTGAATTTCACACAATTGGAGGTGCGCAGTCTGACGGTGCAGCCCACCCTTCCCCCACCTACCCCTACCCCCACAGAGCGGCCCAAGCAAAAGGGCAGCTGAAAAGAAGACTATACCTTCCGTGCGAAGACGATTGAATCCGAACCCCACTTAATCAGCGAAAGGAAACCCAAACCATGTCTTTTCAAACAGTCATTCTCGTTGGAAATTTAGGGCGCGACCCTGAGATGCGCTATACCCCCAGCGGCGAGCCGGTGACCAGCTTTTCCGTGGCGACCAGCCGTGAATATACGGGCAAGGACGGCAAAGTGAAAGAGACCACCTGGTTCCGCATTTCGGTGTGGGGCAAGATGGCCGAAGTGTGCAACAATTACCTGCGCAAGGGCAGCAAAGTGTTGGTGGAGGGCCGCCTGACCCCTGACCCGGCCACGGGCGCCCCGCGCATTTGGACCAGCAAAGACGGGCGCCAGGGCAGCTCCTATGAAATCAGCGCGTCCACGGTGCGCTTCCTCTCCTCGCGCACGGAAGGCGGCGAGGGCGGCAGTTCCTTTGTTGGCGGCGGTGAAGATGTGGGCGATGTGATGGTGGGTGAAGATGACATCCCCTTCTAATCCGGCCCCCGATCCGGCTGAACCTCCGCAGATGATGCGTCTGTCGCCGGATTTGCAGCCCGAATATGTTAACCTGGTGCGCATCACGCATTCCCCCGCGGAACTGGTGCTGGATTTTGCGCGCATGCTGCCTGGGATCGGTGTGCCGCCGGTGGCCGCGCGTCTGTTGATGTCGCCCACCGGCGCCAAGCTCTTTTTGCGTGCGTTGGCCGAAAATCTGGCGCGCTATGAGGCGGCTTTCGGCCCCATTCACCTGCCGGGGGAAAAATCCCTGGCGGGGGATTTGTTCGGCTCCATTCACCCGCCGCAGCCCCCCGAGGGAGACAAACCATGACCGGTTTTGATGAAATGCAGCGTTTGAGTGAGATCACCGAGCGCGCCCACCAGGATTTTGAGGCCCGCAGCCGGGCGCGGGACGAGGCTTTGGCCAATGCCCGCCAGCTCACCCGCCACGCCGCCAACACCATCCGCGCCATTCACCGCGATGAGAGCGAACTGGCCGAGGAGCTGCTCTCGCAGGCGCGCGCCCTGGTGGAAACCATGAAGCGCAACCTGGAGCCTTTCCCCAGCCTGTACTACGCGGGCTACACCCAGGACGCCATCAAAGAGTTTGTGGAGGCCAGCATCACTTGCGCCCTCATCCGCCAACAGGCGCTGCCCGCGCCCGAAGAGCTGGGGGTGGAGGTGGCCACCTATTACAACGGCCTGGCCGAGGTTCCGGGTGAGCTGCGCCGGCGCTGCATGGACATTCTGCGCCAGGGCTATTCCGAGCAGGCCGAGCGGCTGCTGTACTGCATGGATGAAATCTACACCGTGCTGGTGACGCTGGATTACGCGGACGCCATCACCAACGGGCTGCGCCGCCAGACGGATTTGGTGCGCGGCATTGTGGAGCGCACCCGCGCCGATCTGACCGTCAGCCTGCGCCAGGATTTGCTCAAGCGCTCGTTGGACGCCGTGCTGGAGCGTTGGTCGGGCGAGGGTTAATGCGCACGCTGCGCGCTTCGGAATTGGGCTCGTTCCTCTACTGCCGCCGCGCCTGGTGGTACCAGCTGCAGGGCATTCGCTCGCAGAACCAGGCCGAGCTGCAGGGCGGCACAGCTTTTCACCATGAACACGGACGCAAGGTCTTACAGGCGCAGATGCTGCGCCTGGGGGCCTGGGCGGCTTTGCTGCTGGCGCTGGTGCTGGCGGCGGTGGGGCTGACGCTCCTGGTGCTGCGTTGAGCGCGGGCGTGATTGGGGTATTCGCTCTGGCGGCGGTGCTGCTGGCGGCGGCCGTGGTGTTTTTCATCCAGGCCGCCCGCCGCCAACGCCAAACCGGCCTGCCGGCGGGCAAGGTGGTTTATTCCGACACGGGCCTGTGGCGCGAGGTGGAAAAGCCCCTGTTCGATTCGCTGCTGGGCCTGACCGGCCGCCCCGACTACGTGGTGGATGAGAACGGCCGCCTGACGCCGGTGGAGGTCAAAAGCACCTGGGCGCCGCCGGTTCCCTACGACAGCCACATTTACCAGCTGGCGGCTTACTGCCTGCTGGTGGAAAAAAAGACCGGCGTGCGCCCTGCCCACGGGTTTCTGCACTACCGCAACCGTACCCTGTCCATCCCCTACACCGAGGACTTGGAAACCCGCCTGCTGGATCTGCTGGCCGAGATGCGCCTGGCCGAACGGCGCGGCGCGGCGGAGCGTTCGCACGAGGACCCGGCCCGCTGTGCGCGCTGCGGCTACCGCTCGGTCTGCGATCAGCGCCTGTAGGGCCGCACTTGGCGGCTTTTCAGGGGGGAAGCTTGACGGTCTTTGCCGGGCATGTGATAATAGATTTATATTGGCAAACCCCGAGCACTTCTGAGGTTTCATGAGCATTTTGACCCTGCTGACCGATTTTGGTCTGCAGGACGGCTATGTGGGCATCATGAAGGGCGTCATCCTGCGGATTGCCCCGCAGACCACCCTGGTGGATATCACCCACGAAATCCGTCCGCAGCAGATCTTGGAAGGCGCCTTGACCCTGGAACGCAGCGTGCCCTATTTCCCCGCGGGGAGTGTGCACGTGGCGGTGGTGGACCCAGGCGTGGGCACCTCTCGCCGTCCCATCGCCGCGCAGTTGGGGGATCAAACCCTGGTCGGGCCGGATAACGGCCTGTTCACGCTCTTGATTCAGGCTGCGGAACGCGGCCAACGCCCTGTGAAAATCGTGCATCTCAACCGTCCGCGCTTCTGGCTGGCGGAACCGAGCAATGTGTTCCACGGCCGCGACATCTTTGCGCCGGTGGGGGCGCATTTGGCCCGCGGCGTTCCGCTGGAAGAGCTGGGAACCCCCATTCAAGACCCCCTGCGCCTGGAACTGCCCCTGCCCCAGCCCATTGACGGCGGCTGGCGCGCGCAGATCATCCATATTGACCGCTTTGGCAACCTGGCGGTCAATTTGCGCACCCGCCATCTGGCAGGGATGAGCAGCGTGCAGGTGCGCGTGGCCCGCCACACCATCCCGCGCCTTTCGCGCGCCTTTGGCGACGGCAAACCCGGGGAACTGGTGGCCTTGATGGACAGCTCTGGGTATCTCAGCGTGTGTCAGGTAAACGGCAGCGCCGCCGAGTACTTAAACGCCGTGGTTGGCGATTCTTTGGAAGTGATCGTAACCCGCAGCAGCACCGCGGGTTAACTTGAATTGGAGGCACGCTCCCTGATTATGCCCAACGAACTCCCCCTGGTCGTTGAAGATCTTTCTTTTCGCTACCGCAGCCGTCAGGATTGGGCCATTCGCTCGATGTCTTTTTCGGTGCAGCCGGGCGAACTGCTGCTGATTGCCGGCAGCAGCGGGTGCGGCAAAACCACCCTGGCCCGCGCGATCAACGGCCTCATCCCGCGCAGTTATAAAGGCGAACTCTCCGGCCGTATTCTGCTCCACGGCCAGGAATACACCCGCGCGCCGCTTTCGCGCATTTCGCAGGTGGTGGGCACCGTGCTGCAAGACCCCGAACGCCAGATTTTGGGCACGCGCGTGCTTAACGAGGTGGCATTTGGGTTGGAAAACCTGGGCCTGCCCCGCCCCGAAATTATCGCTGCGGCGGAAGACGCCCTGAACCGGCTGGGCATTTTGGCCCTGCGCGACCGCGAGACCTTTTACCTTTCGGGCGGCGAAAAGCAAAAAGTGGCTCTGGCGGGGGTCTTGGCCATGAAACCCTCTATTTTGCTCCTGGATGAACCCCTGGCCAGCCTGGACCCGGCCAGCGCCCGCGAAACCCTGGCCATTGTGCGCCAATTGGCGGACGAGGGCATGACGGTGCTGATGGTGGAACACCGCGTGGAAGATGTGATCCACACGCGCCCCGACCGGGTGATGTTCCTGAAAGACGGCGAAATTCGCTATCTGGGCCCGCTGAGCGGCATGACCGAGGCGGTGGATTATCACCACATCAAGCTGCCCGCGCAGATGGTGATGGAACGCGCTACCGATGACCCGCCCCCCGCGCTGGTGCAGCCCCAGCCCGAACGCTTCCGCACGGCTGCCGAGCAGTCCGCGGCCCCGCTGGTGCGCTTTGAAAACGTGGGCTTTGGTTATGACGAAGAAGTGCGCGTGCTGAAGGGCATCAATCTGGATATCCACCGCGGCGACATTATTGCTGTGTTAGGCCCTAACGGGGCGGGCAAGACCACCCTGGTAAAGCACGCCATCGGCCTGCTCAAACCCAAAGCGGGGCGGGTGCTGGTGGACGGGCGCGACACCCACGAGCTGAGCGTGGCGCAGATTGCCAACACCCTGGGGTATGTTTTCCAAAGCCCCAGCCACATGCTCTTTGCCCCTTCGGTTCAGGATGAGCTGGCCTTTGGTCCCACGAATATGCACCATACGCCCGAGCAGATTGAAGCACAGGTGCGCGAGGCTCTGGAGATCGTTCATCTGACCGGCTACGAGAAGAACCCGCCGCTGGCGCTGTCTTTTGGGCAGCAAAAACGGGTCAGCATCGCCGCCATTTTGGCCATGCGTTCGCGCATTCTGGTGATGGATGAACCCACCGCCGGGCAGGATTATAAGAACTACATGGACTTCATGGACGCCATTGTGCAAATGCCCAGCTTTGAAGCCATTTTATTTATCACCCACGATATTGACATGGCGGTGATCTACGCCAACCGCGTGCTGCTGGTGAACCAGGGCACGGTGGTGCGGGATGGGCCGCCGCAGGAAGTTTTGGCGGATGCGGAGCTGCTGCGCGGTAACCGTCTGGTGCCGACGTCATTATTGGAAGAAAATCTCAAGCATTTCCCCCAAACCGGACGGCTGCTGCGTGCAGAAGCATTGGCGCACGCGCTGCGCCCCACCGTTTAACCCGCTGCACCCTGGCGGGCATCTGTTTTGTCGAACCGGAGGAGTTATACATGAATAAGAAATTGATTTCGGTTGTCCTTTCGTTGGTGGCAGTGCTGGCCTTCTTCGCCGCTGTGGCGCTGATCGGCCCGCTGTTCAACGAGAGCCTCAAGCTGGACGAAACGGCCCTGCTGCGCTTCGTGTTTGTGGCCGTCGGCCTGCTGATCGCCTTTGTGGTGTACTATGCCACCCGCGAACACCGCATGTGGGAAGTGGGAACCCGCGAAGTGGTCTATATGGCCATCGGTGCGGCGCTGTATGCCATCTTCTCCTATTTGTTCAACGGAACGGTCTTTGCGGTGCCTTCGGTCAGCCAGGTGGCGCTGCGCCCGGCGATCGCCATCCCCATGTTCTTCGGCTATGCCTTCGGCCCGGTGGTGGGTCTGTTCACCGGCGCGGTGGGCAACATGTTCGGCGATGCCCTGACCGGCTTTGGCCTGTCGCCGCAGTGGTCGGTGGGTAACGGTCTGGTGGGTATGATCGCCGGTTTGGTGTGGCTGTTCTCCGACAAGAAGAAGAGCATCAACACCGTGCTGATCGTTTCGGCGGTGCTGGCGGCACTGGCCACGATTGTGTACTTCCTCAACCCCACGGTTGCCAACATGACCTTCTTCGATCCCGAAAACAACATCTTCGGCGATCAGACCATCTCCCTCTTCGCGGGCCTCTCGGCGGTCATCGGCTTTGTGCTGGTGCTGGTGGTGCGCTTCGCCTTCAACAAGAACATCAACATCGCTGCGGCGGTGACCTGGGCCATGCTGGGCAATTTTGTCGGCATCGGCTTTGCCGCCATTTCGGACATCTGGATCAACGGGTTCTCGCCCGCGGTGGCCATTGTGGGTGAATTCCTGCCCTCGGCTGGCCCCAACATGCTCTTCG
The DNA here is from genome assembly GCA_036751735.1 of Levilinea sp. GTDB lineage: Bacteria > Chloroflexota > Anaerolineae > Anaerolineales > Anaerolineaceae > Levilinea. The sequence goes on from DAIOUB010000093.1 coordinate 8,475, forward strand.
CGGCCATCCTGGTTCCGATCCTGGTGGTGGCCTACGAGGCGGTGCAGCGTCAATCGGGACGCTAAGCGGATTGAACACTCAGGGCACGGCTGTGTTTCTGGCAGCCGTGCCCGCCAAGAAAGGCTGAACCATGCTGGTAACCTGGCGCTACCGAAAACGAAAATCGCTCATCCAGAGCTTTGATCCGCGGGCCTGGCTCATTTTCTTCGCCTGTTTTCTGGCATCCACCTTGTTCTTTTGGGATCTGCGCTATCTGACGTTCTTCCTGGGCCTGGCTCTCATCACGGTGTTCACTTCGGGCATCACCTGGAAAGAGATGAGCCGCGCCTGGATTTTCATTGGCGGATTCATTCTATTTTTCTCTTTTCTGACCTTTCTCACCGGACGCGGCGGCATGGAGCTGTATCAAAGCGAACATCTGCTGCGCGCGCTGCGTGCGCCTTTTGCCATTTTCGGCTGGACGCCCACCCTGAACATCACCGCGGAACGGACCATGTTCAGCATCAGTATGCTGCTGCGCGTGTTCAGCATCGCCAGCATGACCATTTTGATCCCCTATTCGCTCAACCCCGGCTTGTACGGAGTCACCTTCCGCGGCCTGGGGCTGCCGGATAAGATTGCCTACGGCATGGATTTGACCATGCGCTTCATCCCCACCCTGGGGCGCGATTTTACGCAGACGATGGATGCGCAGCGCGCCCGCGGCTATGAGCTGGAGAAGCTGAGCGGCGGGCTGGCGGCGCAGATCCGCAAGCTGGCCCCGCTGGTGGTGCCGGTCACCATTCACGCCATCATCGGCAGCGAGGATATCATTGATGCGATGGATCTGCGCGCCTTTGGGGTAGGCTCGCGCACCTGGCTGGATCAACTGCGTTACCGCCGCCGCGATTATGCTCTGATGGCGTTTGGGGTGGTGGTGCTGATGGTTTCGATTGCGCTTTCGATGTGGGGTTTTGGGAAGTTCTGGGTTCCGCAGCCGCTGTTGGATCTGGCGGTGGGGATTTTGTAGGGGAGAGATGGCTTCGCTTGCAAATGTCGGTGCGGTAAGGTGCGCTCGGTTGTATTGGGCGCACTTTTTGATGTGCGCCGGGGAGGGTGCCGTTCGGTTTTATCGAACGCACCGCATGGCCTGCCGTTGGTTTAACCGTTCTCTTGGCGTCCTTCGCTTCTTTGCGGTGAAGAAACCGTGTGTTTGAACCGCGGAGGCGCCAAGGACGCAAAGATGGGTGGGGTTGTTTATTCGCCTTCTTGGCGTGCTTTGTTTCTTAGCGGTGAGAAAACATGTCTTGGAACCGCGGAG
>DAIOUB010000093.1:9874-11637 GCA_036751735.1 Levilinea sp.
GTTCGGCTTCATCGAACGCACCGCTTGTTTTCGGGACGTGGGGCACGGGCAAAGCGCGCCCGTGCCCGTACCTGAGGTACTGCTTCATCGAACGCACCGAATTACCAGGCACGGCTGCCACTGGAAGGCTAATACAGCCAGTTGGGGCGGAACTCGCGGGTCTTGGCGTTCGGGATCACCGCCGGAAGGCTGCCGTCCGCGTTCATGGTGTAAATCTCCATCTCCGCGCTGTCGCGGTTGCTGGTAAACACAATCCGCGCGCCGTTGGGCGACCAGGCCGGTTCCATATCGGCCCCCAGGGAATTGCTGAGATTCATGGCGGCGATGCCGGAGCCGGGGCCTAAGATCGTCCCCAGGTAAATTTCCCAGTTGGGCGTGGCCGCGCCGGGGTCGAAACCCGCAAAGACCAGCACGCTGCCGTTCGCCGGGGAGTAATGGGGGTTGGTCTCTTCCACCAGATTATTGGTCAGACGGCTGGGCGCGGTGATGGCCCCGCCGGACAGGATCGGGATCACATCCAGGGTGTACAAATCCGGCTGGCCGTCGCGGTTAGAAGCAAACACGATCTTGCTGCCGTCCGGCGACCAATCCGGCTGGCGGTCATTGGCGGCGTCATCGGTCAGCTTCACCGCGCTGCCCAGGCCGTCAAAGCGCACCGCGTACAGATCGGCCTGCCCGGCGTTTTCGTTGCGGAAGACAATCCAATTGCCCGAAGGGGAGAAGGATGCCTGCGTGTTTTCGCCAGGGGGCAGGTTGGCCAGCAGACGCTCATAGGTTCCGTCGCTGCGCACCAGATAAAGCTGGGTGGTGAGCGGGTCGCCGCGCCGCGACTCAAACAGCAGCCACTGTCCGTCCGGCGACCAATCATTCATGATGGAATCGCTGCCTTTGCGCACGATCACCGAGGAAAAACTGCCGTCGGGCGGCATGATCAGCAGATCCAGCCAGCCGTCGGCGTTATCATCCGCGCTGAAGGCGATGCGGTCTGCCAGGGGGGTGCGCGTGACGGTGGGCGTGGGCGTGGAGGTGACCGTGGGGGTGGCGGTGGCGGTGGATGTGGGGGTGGGCGTGCCGTTGTTCACCACGCCGGTTTGGGTGACGGTGGGGGTCACAGTTGCCGTAGGGGTCTGCGTCACTGTGCGGGTGAGGGTGGTGGTGGGCGTACGCGTGATGGTGCGGGTGGGCACGCGCGTGTAGGTGCGGAAGATGAAGGGCGTGTTGGTGGGGAAGTAGCGGATGTAGAAGGTGGCCGTGGCGCTGCGCATAGGGGTGAGCAGCGCGGGCGTGCCGGGCGTTCCTGGGGTGCGCGAACCCGCGGCTTCCGTGGGCGCTGGGCGGGGCGTGCCGGGGGGGATGGTGGGGTTATCTTCCCCGCCGCCGGCTTCAGCGGTGAGGGTCATGGCCATGCGCGTGTAGCGCCCTGGGGTCTCCGAAACCTCTCCTTCGCCGGTGCTTTCGGGGGTGGGTGTTTCTTCCTGTGCGCCGGATGCCGTTTCCGTCAGGGTGGTCGTGAGGGTGGCGGTGGGCTTCTTCAGCGCACCGCTCACCAGGCGCACAGCCAGCAGGCACATCACCAGGCTCAACAGGATCATCACCAACAGCCCGCCCGCTAACAAAGCAGCGCGTTTGCGCGTCCAGGTGAACTTGGCCGGGGTGGGGGTTTCTTCGGACGGGGCAACTTCGGGTTGTGCTTCGGGTTCCATACCTGCGCGCCTGTGAAGGGCAAGTTGAACGGCTTGCCTGAGACGATTATAACGCAAATC
>DAIOUB010000094.1:0-5763 GCA_036751735.1 Levilinea sp.
AGTCAAGCGTTCAGCGCCGCCCCTCTCCTCCCTGGGGAGAGGCCGGGAGAGGGCCACCCCAGGCCGCCCGCTTCCCCCCTCCAAACAAAAAAGCCGCTGAGAATCACCACGATTCCCAACGGCTTTCCCCTCTCCCCCCCGGGGAGAGGCCGGGTGAGGGGTCGGGTGAGGGGCCTGCCCTCACTTCTCCGGCGCCAGCACCCGCAAATACTGATCCAGCATATGCTCCACATCAAACAAGCCTTCCGCGCGGCGGCGGGCCTCAGCGCGGAAGCGCGGCTGGTCCGCCAGAATCTCCATCGCGGCCCGCGCCAGGGTGGGCACATCCGGTTTTTCCAGGTTCCAATAATTGCTGCCGTAGGGCGTCACCCGCCCGCAGTCGCCCTCAATCAGCTCCGGCAAGGCCCCCGTGGCAAAGGCGGCCACGGGCAAACCGCAGGCCAGGGCCTCCACCACCGCATTGGGGCAGGCGGCGTTTAAGTCCGCCGAAAACAGCAGGTGCGCCGAGCGGTCCATGGCTGGGATCTGGCCGCGGGCGGCCTGACCGGCCCAATCCAGGATCCCCCCGGACTGGCGCTCAAACTGCTCGCGGGTAAGCGCGTCCACCTCGCCCACCACCTGCAGGCGCACGCCGCGCGGCGTCAGCCGGTCCATCTCCTGGGCCAGCGCCACCGCGTTGCTCAGCCCCTCCACGTTCCCGGCGCCAATGCGTCCCTCCACCAGCAGCAGGCGGTAATGGCTGCTGGGGCGGGTGTTGCCGCCGATGGGTGAAAATTCGCGCAGATCCACGCCGTTATACACCACGCTGCCGCGAGCGCGCACCTTGCCGTACACCGTCTGCCACCAGCCGCGGGCGAACTCCGATTGGTAAATGATGTGATCCGCCAAATTGCGCCGGATCCAGGACAGCAGCCAGTTGGAGCGCTCGGCGCGCAGATAGGCCCCCCAGGGGGTGCGCCGCTTGCGGTGCATCCAGTTCATGCCGTTCAGGCGCTGCACCACGCGCACCCCGCGCTGGCGGGCGCGCCACACCTCCCACAGCTGGGTCGTGCCGCCGATGATCAAAATGGCGGTGACGGCCGGGTCGCGCGGGTCGTGCGTCACGGGGATGCCGCGGCGCTGCAAGCCCGCCTTAAAGCGCGCAAAAAAGGAGGCCGGGCCGCCGCCGGATTCGCTCAGGCGCGGCAAGACGCAGATGTAGGGCGAGCGGCTGGGGACGTTTTTCAAACCGCGTCCTCCAGCAGCGCCTGCACAATGCGCTCCGCCGCGTGCCCATCCCCAAAGGGGTTGGGGGCGCTGGACATAGCCTCATAGGCCGCCGGGTCGCGCAGCAGCCGCCCGGCCTCGCGCACAATGCGCTCCTCGTCCGCCCCCACCAGCTTCAGCACCCCGGCCTGCACCCCTTCGGGGCGCTCAGTCACCTCGCGCAGCACCAGGGTGGGCACTTTCAGGGCGGTGGCCTCCTCCTGAATGCCGCCCGAATCGGTCAGCACCAGGGCGGCGCGCCGCTGCAAATGCACCAGGGGCAAATATTCCAGCGGCGGCAGCAGGGTCACATGGGGCGTGCTGCCCAGGATGCGGCGCACGGGCTCTTGAATGTGGGGGTTGAGGTGCACGGGGTAAATCCACTCCACCTCACCGGCAAACTCAGCCGCCAGGCGGGCCAGCGCGCGGCAAATGGCCTCAATCGGCTCGCCAAAATTCTCGCGCCGGTGGGCTGTCACCAGCCCCAAACGCCGCCCGCCGTCCTGAATGCCCAGGGCCTGCAGGAGATGATACACCTCCGGCGGGGCGGGCATCTCCGCGATCTGGTGCAGGGCGTCAATCACCGGGTTGCCGGTCACGCGGATGCGCGCATCCGGCACGCCTTCGCGCAGCAGATTCTGGCGGCTGTTCTCGGTGGGGGCAAAGTGCAGGTCAGCCACCACCCCCGCCGTGCGGCGGTTGATCTCTTCGGGGAAGGGCTGCCATTTATCGCCGGTGCGCAGACCGGCTTCGATGTGCCCCACGCGGATGCGGCGGTAAAACGCAGCCAGGGCCGCGCACAGCACCGTGGTGGTATCGCCCTGAACCAGCACCCAATCCGGGCACATCTTTTCCAGCACGGGGTCCAGGTGGGTGAAGATCTGCGCGCTCAACTGCGCCAGGCTTTGATCCGGGCGCATCAAATTCAGGTCCAGGTCGGGGTGAATCTCAAACAGATCCAGCACCTGATCCAGCATCTCGCGGTGCTGGGCGGTCACCAGGACTTTCGAGTCAATTTCCGCGGTGTGAGCCAGGCGCTGCACAATGGGCGCCATCTTGACCGCTTCGGGGCGGGTGCCAAAAATGGAAAGAACGCGCAGTGGTTTCATGCCCGCCTCACGCCGAGCGGCTGCCCACGCCCAGGCGCAGCAGGGTAAAGCCCGCCGCGGCCCAGGCCTCCGGCGCCCAACTGCCGGTGGCGTCCAGCGCCACGCGCGCGGGGGTCAGGGCGGCCAGCGCCTGCGGCGAAAGCCGCTTCAGTTCGGCATGCCCCACCAACAGCAGCACCGCCTCAGCATCCGCCACGGCCTGTTCCAGGCTGGTGCAGGTGGTCAGGCCGGGCACTTCGGCATCCGGCTTAAACGGCTCAAACGCGCGCACCTCGGCCCCTTCTTTCGCCAGCAGATGCCCCAGCTCAATCGCCGGGCTTTCGCGCAGATCGTCCACATCCGGCTTGAAGGACAGGCCCAGCAGCGCCACGCGGCGGCCCTTCAGCTCTGTGCCCAGCGCCTGCCGCACCAGACCCAGCACAAAATGCGGCTGGGCGTCGTTCACCACGCGTGCGCTGCGGATCACCTGGGTCAAATCGGGGGCGGCTTCCACCAGGAACCAGGGGTCCACGCTGATGCAGTGCCCGCCCACGCCCGGCCCCGGCCGCAGGATGTTGACGCGCGGATGCAGATTGGCGATGGAGATGGCTTCCCACACGTCCACGCCAAAGCGGTCGGCCAGGCGCGCAAATTCGTTGGCCACGGCGATGTTCACATCGCGGTAGGTGTTTTCCATCAGCTTGACCATCTCAGCCGTGGTGGAGGTGGTCAGGATGATCTCGCCGCGCACGAAGGTCTGGTACAGCTCGCGCCCGGCCTCGGCCGAGGCCGCGTCCACGCCGCCGATGACGCGCGCGTTTTCAATCAGCTCGCGCAGAATCTGCCCGGGCAGCACGCGTTCGGGCGAATAGGCCAGGTGAAAATCCACGCCGGCTTTCAGCCCGGAGCGTTCCAGGATGGGCGCCACCAGATCCAGGGTGGTGCGCGGCGGCGAGGTGGATTCCAGCACCACCAGGTTGCCGCGGCGCAGGTGCGGCACGATGGCCTCAGTGGCTGAAGCCACGGCGCGCATATCCGCGCGCTTGTCGTCGTAGAAGGGGGTGGGCACGGCGATGATGAAGGCATCCGCCGCTTCGGGCTGGCGGGAAATTTTGAGGCGGCCCGACTGCAAAGCCTCTTCCACCAGGGTCTGCAAACCCAGCTCATAAATATGAAGCTGGCCGTGCTGCAAACTGGTGACCACCTGCTCGTTCACGTCCACGCCCACCACCTCCATCCCGTGGGTGGCAAACGTGCTGGCAGTGGGCAGGCCGATGTAACCTAACCCTAAAACGCAAATCTTGTGAAAAGACATAGAGTCTCCTTGCTCATTCCCCGCCAGGAGAATCCCAAAAGGCACGCGGGTTGATGAGGGGTGGGAATGCGGTTTGAAGGGTTATTATCCCATAAGGCGGGCAAATTGGGGAGAAGCCGCGGCCTCAGGCGCTGCGCAGGGTCACGCGCGTAAAGGCGTCCGGCTGGCTTTCCACGGTCAGCGAGCCGCCCATGAGGGCCATGAGCGTGGTGTGCAGCGACAGGCCCTGCCCGGCCCCCTCGTGGTTCGCGCTCCCCGCCCCCAACCCCACGCCGTCATCCTCAATCACCAGCTGCAAGCCGCCCTCCGGCAGGCCCTCGGCCCGCACCCACAGGTGCAGCGGGCGCTCCCCGCGGGCATGGCGCGCCGCGTTGCGGGCCGCCTCGCGCGCGGCAAAATACAGCGTCTCGGCCATCTGCGCCGGCAGTTTGGCCGCCGCCTCCACCGCCGCGGGCGTCTCCTCCCAGTGGATGCCGTCAAAGCCGTCGGCCAGTTCCTGGTCCAACGTTTCGCGCAGCGCGCCCAACAGCCCCAGTTGGTTCAGCCGGTGGGTGGGCGCGGCCGGTAGATCGCGCAGCAAATCGGAGATTTTACGGTGCACGCCGGTGAGGGCCTGTAGGGCTTCCGGAGGGGCGCTGCCCCATTGGAGCATGGCGGTGTGCAGCACAGGCAGCACCTCATCGTGCAGGGAACGTCGCAGGCGCTGATCGGCGGTCTGCTGGGCCGCACGCTGCGCCCGCTGCAAACCCGCCAGGCGGCGGGCCATCTCGCCGGAGGCCTGCAAATCCAGCAGGCGCTCACCGCTGGCGCGGGCGATCTCGATCTCTTCCTGGGTATAAAAACCGCCGTCGGCCTTGGCCCCCAAAAACAGCACCCCAATCCAGCCGCGCTCGCTCCACAGCGGCACCGCCGCCACCAGGCCGTCTTCGGTGGGCGGCTCCAGCGGCACAATCATCACCTCTGGCCCGGCCTGTTTGCGCAGCGTCTCCAGGTCCGGCAGGGTCAGGCGCACCCCCGGCGGAAAGGTGCGCGGCGCGCCCACCAGCGCAGACAGCGCACCCGCCGGAACCAAAGCCGCCAGGCGCGTGCCCAACACATCGCGGCACAAAGCCTCCAGCGGGAACTGCAAATCCACGGCGGTGGTGGGCAGCCCCGGCTCCAGCAGCTGATCGTACAGGCGCTGGCTGGCCACAAACGGGCGCAGCTGGCGGATGGTGGCCTCGCGCTCGGCGAAGGAGCGCCAGGTGAGCAGGGCATAGAAGCCGATGGCCAGCAGCAGGGCCAGCACCGGCGCGTAGATGCGCGGCAGCACCAGGCTGTGCGCCCCCGCCACCACCACGCTGGAACCCGCCGCCAGCAGCACCGCGTTGCGGTAATAGCGCCGCAGGCCCAGGCGCGGCAGGGCTTTGCCGGTAAAAATCTCATACGCCACCGCCGCCCGCCCCAACAGCAGCACCGCCAGGCCGATCATGCCCGCGATGCAGGCGTCCAATAAGGTCACAGGCCAGGTCAGGCGCACGTAAGCCTCCGAAGAATAGGCGGCCCGGCTTTGGGCGCTGAAGTAAATCCACAGCAGCGCCGCCACCACCAAAACGCTCACCCCCAGCAGCAGCAGCGTGGCGCTCACCAGCCAGGGGCGCGCACGGCGGCGGGCCTGCTCGCCGGAGGGGCGCGAGGTGGGCCCCGGGCGCAGCAGGGCGTCCAGCGAAAGCAGCATGCAGGTCAAAATGTACACCGGGAAGGCGGCGATCACCAGCGGCATGCCGCCCACCATCAAAAAGCTGTGCAGATCCAGGTAGATCACCTGAAAGAAAGAAGGCAGCGGCGCCCCCAAGACCAACAGCCCCATCAATCCGGAAGACAGCCCCAGGCAAAACAAAAACCCCACGCGCTGCCGCCGCCGCAAAGGGTTTTCGCCTTTCTCCCAAAAGCCCGCGTACCATAAAATCACCACATACCAGGCCAGGGGCGAAAGCACCAGCAAGAACCAGCCCACCCGCCACCACAAATCCAGCCAGGCGTTCAAAGGGGTCAGGCTCTGTCCCAAAATGAGGGAATGGATGGCAAAAAAGCCCCCGCCAAACAGCGACCCCGCCCCCGCCAAAACCACCCCCA
>DAIOUB010000094.1:5863-7866 GCA_036751735.1 Levilinea sp.
GCGATCTGCTCGTTGGTCAGCCCCTGGGCAATCAAGCGCGCCACAATCTGCTCATTCGGCTCCAGCAAATCCATAGGCGCGTTTTCGTCCTTGTGCCGCACCTCCTGCACGCGCGCCTCAATCTCGGGATCAATAAAGCTGCGCCCCGCGGCGGCGTCCTGCAGCAGGGGCACAATCAGCGCGGGCAGCAGATAATTGGATTTGCGCACATAGGCGTAATGGCTCAAAATGCCGCTGCGGCGAAAATCGCGGTAATAGGCGTCGTCATCCTGAATGGAATAAAACACCACCGGCAGGCGCGGAAATTCGCGCCGCACAGCCACCGCCGCCTGAATGCCGTTCATCTCCCCCGCCAGCTGCACATCCATCAGGACTCCCTGCGGCCCCTGCGCCAGGCACAAGGCCAGGGCTTCTTCTCCGCTGGCGCAGTCGCCCACCACCGCCACCGCGCCGGTGGCGTTCAGCCCCGCCACCAGGGCCGGGCGCAGGTTAGGGTTATCCTCTACCACCACGATTTTCAGCATAAACCGTCCTCTCAGCCGGAGATCTTCTCTCATTAAACCATACTTTCACCATGCTACCCCCTCTGAGTCCGCGCCCGCAAGCACCTGAGTGCGTCCATTTGCGCGCTCAGAGGGTGGTGAGATTTCCGCCCTGGGGGTATCCTCAAGGTGAAATCCGCTCGTGTCTCACCGGCGGTCATCTTGCAGCACAGAAAGGAAAGCTCTATGGATCTCGTTAAAAATCGCACCCGTCTGGGCATTGTCGCCCTGGCCCTGGGTTGGCTGGCGGATGTCCTCTTCTTTCGTCAAAGTCTGGGGATCAACTTTCCCCTCTTCACCCTGCTCACCATCGCCGCGGGGGCCTGGATCTTATATGCCGAGGGCGCGCGCCCAGCCTGGGGCCGCAGCCTGATCCTGGCCGGGGCGGCGCTGGTCTTTGCCTTCATCCCCTTCGTGCGCCAGGAACCGCTGACCATTTTCCTATCGCTGGTGTTCTGCATGGTCTTGTTGGTGGGTCTGGCCCTCAGCGCCCGCGGCGGGCAGTGGCCGCATTTCAGCCTCTCCGATTGGGTGCTGGGGTTCTTCCAACTGCTGCTGGGAACCGTCACCGGCGGCGGCCGGCTGTTTTTGGTCAGCCGCGAAAAGACCCCGGCCGAAGGGGAAGCCGCCCCTCCCAGCAAACGCAGACTGCTGTGGGGGCTGCTGCGCGGGTTGGTGCTGGCTTTTCCGGTGGTGCTGGTGCTGGGGCTGCTGCTTGCCGCCGCGGATCCCATCTTCTCCAAGCGCCTGGCCGATGCCCTCAGCTTTTTGGATCCCAAACGCTGGCCCGAATACATCCTGCGCCTGTTCCTCATCCTGGGCATCGCCTATGAGCTGGCCGGGGTCTTCCTGTTTGGCATCGAAAAAAGCGGCAAGCGCAAGCTCATCGGCGAAGACGGCCCCTGGCTCAAGCCCTTCTTGGGCTGGGTGGAAGCCGCGGTTATCCTCACCGGCGTGGTGGCGCTGTTCAGCTTCTTTGTGATCATCCAGTTCCAATATTTCTTCGGCGGCCAGGCCAACATCAACCTGGAAGGCTACACCTATTCCGAATACGCCCGGCGCGGCTTTGGCGAACTGGTGTGGGTGGCCGTGCTCAGCCTGATGCTGTATTTGGGATTGAGCACCATCACCCAGCGCAAATCCCGCTTTGCCAGCGTCTCGTTTTCGGCCCTGGGAGTGCTGCTGGTGTTTTTGGTGGGGGTCATGCTCATCTCGGCCTTCCAGCGCCTGCTGCTGTATGAAAGCGCCTACGGCTTCACCCGCCTGCGCACCTACACCCATATCTTTATGATCTGGCTGGGCGTTTTGCTGGCCCTCACCGCGGCCCTGGAATTTACCCAGCTGCTGCGCGGCTTTGGCCTGGCGCTGCTGTTCGCCGGTCTGGGCTTTGCCCTCACCCTGGCGGTCGTCAACGTGGACGCCCACATCGCCCGCCAAAACGCCGCCCGCGCCCTGCAGGGG
>DAIOUB010000094.1:7966-11409 GCA_036751735.1 Levilinea sp.
CAGGTGGGGCAGCGCTACAGCCCCCAGGCCCTGGCGGATATTTTGGCAAGAGACATCCCCTTTTTCGACCAATCCGGCGGCGGGGTCACGTTTTCGGGTGGGGAGCCGCTGCTGCAGGCCGAATTTCTGAGCGCGGCCCTGGCCGCCTGCAAACGCCTCGAGCTGCGCACCGCCGTGGATACCAGCGGGTTCGCCCCCTGGCCGCGCCTGGAAGGCATCGCCCCTCAGGTGGATCTGTTCCTGTATGACCTGAAAGTGCAGGACGAGGCCGCTCACCGGCGCTTTACCGGTGTATCGAACCAGCTCATTTTGGAAAACCTGCGCCGCCTCAACGACCGCGGCAGCCGCATCATTGTGCGCCTGCCGGTCATCCCCGGCCTCAACGACACCCCCGCCGAGGCGGCAGCCCTGGGCAGCCTCTGCCGCTCGCTGGCCGGCATCCAGCGGGTAGACCTGCTGCCCTACCACCACACCGCCGCCGCCAAATATCAGCGCCTGGGGCGCGAATACCGCCTGCCCGATACCCCTACCCCCAGCCCTGACCACCTGAACGCCCTCGCCCAACAGCTCCGCGCCTATGGAATCGCGGTACAGATCGGAGGATAAGCCCATGTCTATGAGTGAACGTGTCCGTCAGCTTCGCCAGCAAAGCCTGGAGGCCGTGCCCACCCTTTCGGCGGAGCGCGCCTTGTTAATGACCCAGTTCTACGCCGCCGCCCAACGCCAGACCCTCTCGGCCCCTGTGCGGCGCGCCCAGGCTTTTGCCCACTTAATGGAACACAAGCACATCTGCATCCTGCCCGGCGAGCTGATCGTGGGTGAAAAAGGCCCCGCACCCAAGGCCTCCCCCACCTACCCAGAGCTGTGCTGCCACAGCCTGGAAGATCTGAACATCCTGGACAGCCGCGAGAAGATTCCCTTCAAGGTAGCTCCCGACGTGCTGGCGGCCTACGAGCAGGAGGTCATCCCCTTCTGGGCCGGCAATTCCATGCGCGACCGCATTCTGGCCGAGATGCGCCCCGAATGGCTGGATGCCTACGAGGCCGGCATCTTCACCGAGTTCATGGAACAGCGCGCCCCCGGCCACACCGTGCTGGACGATAAGATTTATCACCAGGGCATGTTGGATTTTCAAAGCGAGATCCAAACCGCCCTGGATGCGTTGGATTTTATCCACGACCCGCGCGCCTACGACCGCCAGGAAGAGCTGAAGGCCATGTCCATCTGCGCCGCGGCCCTCATCCGCTTTGCCGAGCGCCACGCCGAGCTGGCCGAAGCCCAGGCCGCCAGCGAGGCCGACCCTGCCCGCCGCGCCGAGCTGCTGCGCATCGCCGCCGTCTGCCGCCAGGTGCCTGCCCGCGCCCCGCGCAATTTTTGGGAGGCCTTGCAGTACTACTGGTTTGTGCATCTGGGCGTGACCACCGAGCTGAACACCTGGGACGCCTTCTGCCCCGGGCGGCTGGATCAGCACCTGCTGCCCTTTTACCGTCAGGGGCTAGCCGAGGCTTCCCTCAGCCGCGACGAAGCCGAAGAACTTTTGCAGTGCTTCTGGATTAAATTCAACAACCAGCCCGCCCCGCCCAAGGTGGGCGTCACCGCCGCCGAAAGCGGAACCTACACCGATTTTGCCCAGATTAACCTGGGCGGCCTGACCTCCGAGGGCGGCGACGGCTACAACGAGGTCAGCGAGCTGCTGCTGGACGTGATTGAGACCATGCGCCTGCTGCAGCCCAGCAGTTCCATCCAGGTCAGCAAGAAGAACCCCGACCGCTTCATCAAGCGCGCCGCCCGCATCATCCGCACCGGCTTTGGTCAGCCCTCGGTCTTCAACGCCGACCTGATCGTGCAGGAGCTGATGCGCGCGGGCAAATCCGTGCTGGATGCGCGCTGCGGCGGCTCCAGCGGCTGCGTGGAGGTGGGGGCCTTTGGCAAAGAAGCTTATATCCTCCACGGCTACTTCAACCTGGTCAAAATCTTGGAAATCACCCTGCACGACGGCGTGGATCCGCGCAGCGGCAAGCGCATCGGCCTGCCCACCGGCGACCCGCGCGGCTTTCAGCGCTTTGAAGATCTGCTGGACGCCTTTGAAAAGCAGCTGCTGCACTTTGTGGACATCAAAGTGCGCGGCAGCAACGTCATCGAGCGCCTCTATGCGCGCCTGCTGCCCGCGCCCTTCCTATCGCTGCTGATCAACGACTGCATCGCTACCGGCCGCGACTATCACGAAGGCGGCGCGCGCTACAACACCTCCTATCTGCAAGGCGTGGGCATCGGCACCATCACCGACAGCCTGTCTGCCCTGCGCCGCCATGTGTTTGAGCTGGGCACCTTCAGCATGGAGGAGATGCTCACCCTGCTGACCACCAACTTCGCCGGGCGCGAACCCGCCCGCCAGATTTTGCTCAACCGCACCCCGCGCTACGGCAACGACGACCCGGCCGCCGACCAGATCATGGTGGAGGTCTTCGACCGCTTCTTCCACGCCGTGGAGGGCCGCCCCAACACCCGCGGCGGCGAATATCACATCAATATGCTGCCCACCACCTGCCATGTGTATTTCGGCTCGGTCACCGGCGCCACCCCCGACGGCCGCAGCGCCGGTCAGCCGGTTTCGGAGGGCATTTCCCCCGTGCAGGGCGCCGACCGCAGCGGCCCCACCGCCGTGCTGCGCTCCGCCGCGCGCATGGATCACGTGCGCACCGGCGGCACCCTGCTCAACCAAAAATTCACCCCGGCCCTATTGCAGGATGACACCGGCCTGGACGCCCTGGTGAACCTGGTGCGCACCTACTTCCGCCTGGACGGCCATCACATCCAGTTCAACGTGGTGGACGCCCGCACCCTGCGCGAGGCCAAGGCTCACCCCGAACTGCACCGCGATTTGATCGTGCGCGTGGCCGGATATTCCGATTACTTCTGCGATTTATCCGAAGCCTTGCAGGATGAAATCATCGCCCGCACCGAACACGAAGCGTTTTAGCGCGTTGGGGAGTATGCTATAATCTCCCCCCAGAAAGGTGACCTATGCTCAAAAATTTCTTTCGCCGCCTGGGTGGGGACCCCCACAAACGCGAGATTCAAAAACTGATTGAAATCGTCAATCAAATCAACGCGCACGAAGCCGCGTATGAGCGCATGAGCGACGATGAACTGCGCAGCCTGACCCCTCAATTCCGCCAGCGCCTGGGTGCGGGGGAAAGCCTGGATGATCTGCTGCCGGAGGCCTTTGCCGCTGTGCGCGAAGCCTCCAAACGCACGGTCGCCATGCGCCATTTCGACGTGCAGATGATCGGCGGCATCGTCCTCCACCGCGGCCAAATCGCCGAGATGCGCACCGGCGAGGGCAAGACCCTGGTGGGCACCCTGCCGCTGTACCTGAACGCCCTCACCGGCCGCGGCGTGCACCTCATCACCGTCAACGATTACCTCGCCCGCCTGCACGG
>DAIOUB010000095.1:0-4488 GCA_036751735.1 Levilinea sp.
TTCGCCCCCCTGTACGTCGCTATGGAAAAAGGCTACTACCGCGAGGCTGGCATTGATCTGAGCCTGGATTATTCCTTTGAAACCGATGCGGTGGCCCTGACCGGCGCCAACCAGCTGCCGTTTGCCGTGGTTTCCGGCGAGCAGGTGCTGCTGGGCCGCGCCCAGGGGCTGCCCCTGGTGTACGTGATGAACTGGTACCAGAACTTCCCCGTGGGGGTCAGCGCCAAAGCCGACTCCGGCATCCTCCAGCCTGCTGACCTGAAAGGCAAGCGCATCGGCACACCCGTGCTGTATGGGGCCAGCTACATCGGCCTGCGCGCCTTGCTGGAAGCTGGCGGGCTGAAAGAGAGCGATATCACCCTGGATACCATCGGCTACAACCAGGTGGAAGCCCTGAGTGTGGATCAGGAACAGGCCGTGGTGGTGTATGCGGCCAACGAGCCGGTGCAGCTGCAGGCCAAAGGGATCGCTGTGAACACCCTGCGCGTCTCGGATTATCTGCCCATGGTAGGCAACGGCCTGATCACCAACGAAACCACCCTGCGCGAGAACCCCGACCTGGTGCGGCGTATGGTGGCGGCCACCCTGCGCGGCCTGGCGGATGCGCGCGCCAACCCCGACGAAGCCTATCAGATCAGCCTGAAGTATGTGGAAAACCTCAAGGCCGAGGATGCCGTGCAGCGCCAGGTGCTGGAGGCTTCCATTGAGCTGTGGGGGGATGAGCGCCTGGGCGATTCCGACCCGCAGGCCTGGGAGAACATGCACGACCTGCTGGTGCGCATGGGGCTGCTGCAAAAAGCGCTGGATTGGCAGGCCGCCTTCAGCAACGATTACCTGCCGGAGCCGTGAACGTGAACGCCGCCCTGGATTTGCCCGTCTGCTGTGAAGAAGCCCCGCCCGCGGGCAGCCCGCGCGACTGCGCCGTGCTCAAGGTCAACCACCTCAGCCTGACCTTCCCCGGTGAGCGCGAAGGGCTGCGCGCCGTGGAAGACTTGACCTTTGAGCTGCGCGAGCAGGAATTTGTGTGCGTGCTGGGGCCTTCGGGCAGCGGCAAATCCACCCTGGTGCGCGTTCTGGCGGGGCTGCTGCGCCCCACCAGCGGCAGCGTGCATTTTGCCCCGCTGCGCGGCGAAGGCCGCCCTCCGCGCGTGGGGGTGGTTTTTCAGCAGGCCAACCTGATGCCCTGGCGCACCGTGGTGGAAAACATCACCCTGCCCCTGGAGCTGCAAGGCGTACCCCTGGAGGCCGCCCGCCAACAGGCTGCCGAGATGGTGGAGCTGATCGGTCTGCAGGGCTTTGAAGACACCTGGCCGCGCGACCTTTCGGGCGGCATGGCCCAGCGCGTGGCTCTGGCGCGCGCCCTGGTGCAGGACCCCGATCTGCTGCTGCTGGACGAGCCTTTTGGCGCGCTGGACGCGCTGACCCGCGAACGCATGGGCGGCGAGCTGCTGCGCCTGTGGCAGGCCCGCCAAAAGACGGTGCTGATGGTCACCCATTCCATCTCTGAGGCCCTGCTGCTCTCCGACCGGGTGCTGGTGCTCACCGCTCGCCCAGGGCGGCTGGCCCTGGATCTGACCGTGAATTTACCCCGTCCGCGCGATGAGGAAATGCGGTATACTGCACCCTTCGGTGAACTCGCCCGCCGTCTGCGCGCCGCCATCGTCTGACGGCTGCGCTGCGGCCCTCCCCAGGAGGCCGCTGTGCCCGCTCAACCCACCCACGGACGCCCCGCATGACCGCCGCTACCTCCCCTTCCCCCTCCGCCCGCGCGGATTTTTGGGCGGGGGTGCGCGCCGAGCTGCCCATTTTGCTGGGGGTCACGCCCTTCGGCATGATCTACGGCGTGCTGGCCGTCAAAGCCGGTCTGCCCGCGGCCGCCGCCCAGGCCATGTCCTCCATCGTCTTCGCCGGCTCCTCGCAGTTCATGGCCGTGCAGCTCATCAGCACCGCCACCCCGGCCGCGGTGATCATCCTCTCCATCCTGGTCATCAACCTGCGCCACGCCCTGTATTCCGCCTCCATCGCCCCCTACCTGCACGGCCTATCGCGCACCTGGAAAGCCGTTTTGGCCTATCTGCTGACAGATGAAGCCTACGCGGTGGCCATCACCCTGTATCAGAAAAAGGGGGTGATCCCCGGCAGCCCGTGGTTTTTGCTGGGGGCCGGGCTGGCCCTGTGGACGGATTGGCAGCTCAGCACCGCCGCGGGCATCTTCCTGGGGGCGCAGATCCCCGCCGCCTGGTCGCTGGATTTCACCCTGGCCCTGACCTTCATCGCCCTGGTGATCCCCAACCTGCGCGACCGTCCCTCGGCCCTGGCAGCCCTCAGCGCCGGGGTCACCGCCGTGCTGGCGCACGGGCTTCCCTACAAGCTGGGCTTGCTGTTGGCCGCCCTGGTGGGCATTCTGGTGGGGTTATGGAGCGAACGGCGGTGAACGGAAATCTGTGGTGGATCCTCATCCTGGGCGGGGCGCTGACCTTTTTGATCCGCCTGTCCTTCATCGCCCTGCAAGGGCGCTGGCAGCCGCCCGAACTCTTGCAGCGCGCCCTGCGCTTTGTGCCCCCCGCCGTGCTCAGCGCCATCATCCTGCCTGAAATGCTCATGCCCCAGGGCAGCGTGCAGATTGGCGCCGAAAACCTGCGCCTATGGGCCGGGCTGGCCGCCATGTGGGTGGCCTGGCGCACGCGCAATATCCTGTTGACCATCGCGGCGGGTATGGCAGTGCTGTATCTGCTGCAGTGGCTCTTCTAACCCCCTCGCCTGACGATCCTCAATCCAAGACCACTCGCGGCCAGTTCAACGCCAGGTTTTCAAACAACAGGCGCGGGTTCACGTTGGCGTCCAGCGCGTCCTGGGCTTCTTCCAGTTCACGCACCCGCGCTGCCACCTCGCCCGGCGGGCACTGCTGTGCCAGGCGCTCCACGGCGCCCCGATCGTCCAGGTTGACCAGGGGCACTTCCACCCCGCTTTGCAGCAGCATCACATCCCGCCACACCGACTGCCACACCTCCAGGCGGCGGCGCAAGTCCTCCACCATCCCGGAACGCTGGTCGCTGCGGCCGTACTCGGCGGCCTTTTTGGCGTAGGTAAAGCGGTCGCGGTGCGGCGCGCCCAGCAGCATGCGCAGGTCATCCAGATAGGCGCGGCGTTTTTCCAACAGTTCCGGCTGGGCATGCATCTGCAAGGCCACCCCCACCCGTCCCGATGACAGGTGCGCCAGGCGGCGGGCCTCTTCGACGGGCAGACCGCGCTGCTGGTGCAGGGCGGCCCCCAGGGCTTCTACCCCCATCGGGCGCAGGCGCAGGATCTCGCAGCGCGAGGTGATGGTGGGCAGCAGGCTTTCGGGGGATACGGCGGTCAGGATTAAAATGGCCCGTTCGGGGGCTTCTTCCAGGGTCTTGAGCAGCGCGTTCTGGGTGCTTTCGGTGGCTTCTTCAAAGCGCAGCAGCAAAGCCACGCGGCGCGAGGCCTGAAACGGGGCCAGGGACAGCGAGCGCTGCAATTCGCGGATGGTATCCACCCGCAGCGACCCGCCCACCGTTTCGGCGGACAGCAGGTGCAAATCGGGGAATTGCATGTTCAGGGTCTGCTGACAGGCGCGGCACACCCCGCAAGGCTCCCCCGGCGCTGTGGGCTGCGGGCAGAAGAGGGCCTGGGCAAAGCGCAGCGCCAGCGTGCGCCGCCCCACCCCCGGCGCGCCGCACAGCAAATAGGCGTGCCGCACCTCCCCGCGGGAAAGGTGCTGGCGCAGCAAGTTCACCGCCCAATCGTGGCCCATCACGTCCCATGCCATGCTCAAATTCTATCACAGCCCCCTCTCAAAATTTGGTACAATACCCGAAACCCCAGTGTTGTCACCACAGGAAGGCTGATGAACGAAACCCTCTCCCCCAGCGCTCAAAAAATTCAGAACAGCCTGCATGCCCAGGGCTACGACTGCACTGTGGTCGAGCTGCCCGCCTCCACGCGCACCGCGCAGGAAGCCGCGGACGCCTGCGGCTGCACCCTGGGGCAGATTGTCAAATCGCTCATCTTTCGCGGCAAAAGCAGCGGACAGGCGGTTCTGGCCCTGGTCAGCGGCGCGAACCGCGTCAGCGAGGCGCGCCTGGCCCAGGTGCTGGGCGAGGCGGTGGAAAAAGCCGACGGCGATTTCGTGCGCGCGCAAACCGGCTTTGCCATCGGCGGCGTGCCGCCCCTGGGGCACATTCAGGCCCTGCGCACCGTGATTGACGCCGATTTGCTGCAATACGATCAGATATGGGCCGCCGCGGGAACCCCCCACGCGGTCTTTCAGCTCTCCGCCGCCAGCCTGCAGCCCATGACCGGCGGGCAGGTGGCAGAGATTAAACAAGTAAGTTAAACAGAGGATTTTATGGCGAAGGATACCCCCCTCCATTATCGCAATTTGGTGATCTATGAAGTCTATGTGCGCAACCACGGCCCCAACGGAACCTTTGCGGATGTCGAAGCCGACCTGGAGCGCCTTCA
>DAIOUB010000095.1:4588-7854 GCA_036751735.1 Levilinea sp.
GAAGTGGCCGCCGTCAAGCCAAACGTCATCTGGCTGGCTGAATCGGTGCATGCCAGTTTTGTGGCGGGGCGCCGCCACTTTAACCTGAGCGCGGTTTCCGACAGCGAAATTTACCAGGCCTTCGACCTGACCTACGATTACGACATCTGGCCGCTCTTCCAGGCGGTGGTGCACGGCAAACTGCCCGTGGGGCGCTATCTGGAAATTTTGCGCTTCCAGGATGCCATCTACCCCGAAAACTTCGTGAAAATGCGCTGTGTGGAAAACCACGACCAGGCGCGCATCATGACCCTGGCTTCGGACCGCACCCAGGCCCTGGCCTGGACGGCTTTTGAGGCCTTCAACCGCGGAGCCTTCCTCATCTACGGCGGCCAGGAATCGGAGGCCGTTCACACTCCCTCCCTCTTTGAGATTGATAAAGTGGAGTGGAAAAACTACGCCCTGCAGCCCTTCCTGACCAAGCTGGCTCATCTGAAGAAAGACCCCATCCTGCAGGAAGGCAAATTCCTGCTGCTGGCGGCCGACCCAGCCATCGTGGCCGCCTGGCAAAAGGGGCGCGAGGGCGGTCTGCTGGGCATTTTCAACGTGCGCGCCGCCACCGGCGCCATCGCCCTGCCCATTCCAGACGGCAGCTACACCGACCTGCTCAGCGGCCTGCCCGTCAATGTGCAGTCCGGCGCAGCCCCCCTCCCCAGCCACGCCGCCATCCTGCGCTACAACGGCAAGCCCGACCTGCACCCGCTGTACAGCGACCTGATGGACTTCCACTTCCCCGTCCTCTAGCCCCCCTCCCCCCAACCCGCACGCCAGGCAAAAGCCAAGCCGCTTTTGCCTGGTTTTTCTTTTCCTGTGAAGGTTCAGCCTTTAAATCCAGCGTAAAAGTCCCTATAATCAAAGAGGGGCAGGGAATCAGCCCTGGCGTTGGCCGGGGAGGTTTGGAGAAAGGTTCGGGGAGGAAAAAGCCATGAAACCGTCGCTTCGTACGTTTAGCAACGCCCTGCGTACCGCTGCCCTGCTGCTGGCCGCCGCGGCCGTCACCGCCTGTGCCGTCGTCCCGGCCCTGGCGCAGCGCATCCGCAATCTGGTGCAGCGCCCCACCCTGGTGGAATACGATCCGCCCGCCTTGAGCGTGGACACCTCCCCCCTGGAAGAGGCGGGCTGCACCCTGTCGGCGCCGTGGTGGACCTGCCCGGCAGGCAGCCCGCAGGAGGAGTGGGGCTGCGAGGTGCTGCAAAGCGTCTCACCCCTCCTGGGCGGCCTGGACCCCGCCCCGCTGGCCGCCTGCATTGTGCGCGGGTATGATGCCCTGCCGGAGGGAGAGTATCTCTACAGCACCGGCTGCGCCTATCCGGGCTACATCCGCTATGTGGTGGCCGAAAACGGCAGCCTGCGCCTGGTGCACAACCTGGAAGAGCTGCGCGCCCTGGCTGCCCCCATCGAGACCCCCGAAGAGGCCCTCAGCTACGCCCTGGCCAGCCAGGGGCTTTCGGCACTCTACGACCTGTCCATAGATTCCAGCTTCCGCTACCAGACGCGTACGTTGGAAGAAACCCATGTGGAAACCACCAACGAGGGCTACCGCGTGCTGCTGTTCAATGACTACCTGTGCGGCTGCGGCCCGCATACCACCTTCGCCGTGCCGGTTGAGGTCAGCCGCGACGGCGAGGTGATGCGCCTGGAAATGCAGCCCCTCTTCCAAAACCCGGAATACGACGGCCTGTGCGTGGATTGACGCCCGCGCCGCGGCCGGCTGAAGCGCGCGCAAAATTCGCCAAACCTGGGTACAATAAGGGGCTGTGATGCACTGCACAACGCTTTGGAGAGGATATTGACCCCCATGTCGGATGCGATTCTGCCCCTGGGCAAACTGCCGCCGGAACTACTGGCCCAGTTGGTGGCCCAAATTCCCAGCAGCGACCCGCGCGTGCTGCTCGGCCCGGGTGTGGGCCTGGACTGCGCCGTGATTGACACCGGCGCGCCTTCGCTGTTGGTGCTGAAAACGGAACCGATCACCTTTGTGAGCGCCGAAATCGGCTGGTACGGGGTACAGGTGGGCGCCAACGATATCGCCACCACCGGCGCCGTGCCGCGCTGGTACATGACCGCCCTGCTGCTGCCGCAGGGCCAAACCACCCCGCGCCTGGTGGAAGAGATTTTGAACCAGATCAACGCCGCCTGCGCCCAACTGGGCATCACCGTGGTGGGCGGACACACCGAAATCACCCACGGGTTAGACCGGCCGCTGCTGATCGGCACGCTGATCGGCGAAGTGGCCCGCGAAGGGCTGATCACCCCGCGCGGCGCGCAGAGCGGCGACCGTATCCTCTTGACCAAGGGCGTGCCCGTGGAGGCCACCGCCATCCTCAGCCGCGAGTTCCCCGAGCGGCTGGCTTCTGTTTTGACCCCCGCCGAACTGGAAGAAGCCGCGGCGTTCCTATACACCCCCGGCATCAGCGTGGCCCGCGATGCGCGCATCGCCGTCCAGGCCGGGCGCGTCACCGCCATGCACGACCCCACCGAAGGCGGGTTGGCATCGGCATTATGGGAGATGGCCGAGGCCAGCGGGAAGTGTTTCAAAATTGACCCAGCGGCGGTGCCGGTGCCGCGGCTTTCGCGCCGGGTGTGTGAGGTCTTTGGCTTGAACCCGCTGGCGGCCATCGCCTCCGGCGCGCTGCTCTTCACCGCGCCCCCCAGCGGCGCCCCCGCCATCCGCGCCGCGCTGCAAGCCGAAGGGATCCTCTGCGCCGAGATCGGCGAGGTGAGCGAAGGGCCGTTTGCCGTGTGGCAAAGGCTGCCCGGCGGCGAAGTTCCCCTGCCGCGGCCCGAACGGGACGAAATCACCCGGGTGTACGAATGAGCCTGCCGCCCCCGCCCATCCCCAACGCCTATTGGGTGCTGCCCGGGCAGTTCATGGCCGGGGCTTACCCCGCCGTGCCCTATTCCGATGAGGCCACCCGCGCCCTGCTCAGCCGTCTGCTGGACCGCGGGCTGCGCTGCTTCATCAACCTGGCTCAGCCCGGCGAAGCCCCCGATTACCAGCGTTTGCTGCACGAGCAGGCCGGTTGGCTGGGCGTGACGGCGCATTACCACGCCTTCCCCCTCGAAACCGCCCCCGTCATCGAACCCGCCCGCATGAGCGCGATCCTGGATCAAATTGACAGCGCCCTGGAACAAGGCCAGGGCGTGTATGTGCACTGCCGCGCGGGCATCGGCCGCACCGGCGCGGTGGTGGGCTGCTTTTGGGTGCGCCGCGGCCTGAGCGGCCC
>DAIOUB010000095.1:7954-11337 GCA_036751735.1 Levilinea sp.
AGCACCGCCAGGGGGTAAATTTGGGCTTCCATCAGATCCTGGAAGAAATGCGTGCCCAGCGAAGGCTCCGGCTCTGGCCCCACCCCCTTGCCCGAAAGCTCCACCAGTGCTTTGGAATGGTAAATATCCCCATAGTCAATGGGCACGCCCAGATCGGAATTGGAAGATCCCCAGCGCCCCGGCCCCACGCAGATGAACTTTTGCCCTTCCAGGGCAGCGTTCAGCGTGCCGATGGCGCGGGCCAGCTTGGCGCGGTCGTTCATGCTGGGCAGCGCGTAGTAGCCTTCTGGGCGCACGAACAGGACATAATCCACCTGACGGATGAAGCCCTGGGGGACGACAAACCGCGTTTCGAAGACCACTTTTTCCTCAGGGATATCCGCGGGAACGGGCACTTCTTCTGTCTTCATCAGGTGGCTTTGCGGGCGGCACTGCAGCAGGGTCAGGTTGAGCATGGGCCTGCCTGACTCCAGGTTGGAAAGGTGCAGGGTAAATTCCAAATCCACCGGGCTGCGGTAGTTGCGCTCCAAGTTGTGGAGGATATCGCGCATTTTTTCGGCAAACGGCGTGCGGCGCAGCAGCTCGTCAAAGGTCAGCACCAGACGGTCGGTGCTGCCTCCCAATAACGTGCT
Source organism: Levilinea sp. (assembly GCA_036751735.1). Lineage (GTDB taxonomy): Bacteria > Chloroflexota > Anaerolineae > Anaerolineales > Anaerolineaceae > Levilinea. The sequence continues at coordinate 8,587 of DAIOUB010000095.1, forward strand.
CTGCAAGGAGATGAAATAGCCGTCCTCGTCCATCTGCGCCAGGTAGCGCAGGGGCGGGTAGTGCGAGTTTAACACCTCGCTGGCCGGCAGGGTCTTAAAGGCGTTGTCTTCCAGGTCAATCAAATCCACATACTGCTGTGAATAGCGCCGGATGGCATCCGCGGAGGTGGACGGCCGCAGCAGCGGGTGGCTGAGGGCCACCAGGCGGGGGTAGTCGTTGCCCACGCGGTCGACGGCGCGCGTGCCCATGCCCCACACCAGGCGCACAAAGCCGTCCTCACGCCGGATCTGCGGGGTCCAGCGGTACAAATTGCGGCTGAAGGCCACCCCAGCGGCGTGGGGCATGTAATACCGCCCAAAGGCCTCGCCCTGCACCACCTGAATGAGGATGGCCATGCGCTCGTCGTAATCCTGCAAACCGCGGCTGCGGCGGTAGAGCAGCGCGTTGGGGTTCAGGGTGGAGGCGTAAATGCGCGCCACGGCGCGGGTGAGGGCCCCCAGGTTTTCTTTGATGGAGCGCTGGTTGGGCAGAAAGATGCTTTCGTATTTGCCCGCAAAGGAGGTGCCGAAGTTGTCTTCCAGCAAGCTGGAAGAACGCACGATCATGGGCTTTTGCCCCACCGTCACCAGCAGCCCCTGCAGCCGCTCCACAATGTCGGGCGGGAAAACCCCTTTTTCAAAATCTTCCACGATCTGCGGGAATTCCAGCCGCATTTCGGATTCGGATTTGTATTTCTGGTCGTTCCAATGCCCCAGATTGTTGATGGACATGAACGAATAGAGCACATCCGAACCGATGTAATACGACTCTGCCGAGTGAATGCAGAAATCAGGGCAGACGCTCATTTCTTCCACAATGCGCAGTGCCAGCAGCATGCCGGCCGCCTTGCCGCCGATGCGCCCCCCGCCGATTTTGCGGCGGCGGATCTTGGCCAGGTCGCTGATGGTGAACCACTCTTTGGCGATGTTAATGTAGCGCAGGTTGTCGCTGATCAGCGAACGGATGAGCACCACCTTGGATTCATGCAGGCGGGCCTCGTAGCGCTGGCGTTCCGCTGTGGGCAGGTGTTCCATGGCCAGGGCCTGTTCAAACACCAGTTCCATGGGGGCCAACTCGGGGTTGATGGCTGAGAGGATTTCCTGCTCGCTCAACCCCTTTTCGCTGAGCACGCTGGTGACGATCGTTTCAAAATCGGCAAAGGTCAGGCGCTGACTGAAAATCAGGTCGGTGAGGTGCTTGCGCGTGCGGTCCAGGCGCAGGTTCCACATATCCTCCGGCTCTTCTTCCACCGGGTTGATCAGGCCTTCGCGCTCCTGCGAAGCGATGGCCATCTCGCGCACGCGGGCTTCAAACTCGCGCAGGCTGATCACCCCGCGGGTGAACAGCTCGCTGCGCATGCGCATGCGGATGCGCGTGCTCAAAATGGGATATTGAACCAGGGTCAGGTAGATATTGAGAAACCGGTCGTTGGAGGACGGCTGGAAACTCATCCGAGGTGCATGGGCATAATCACGTGCTGGAAGTTCTGGTCGCCCACCGGCCGGATCATGGCCGGGGTGTTATTGGCGTTGGTCTCCATAGCCACGCTGGGGCTTTTGACCACGTCCAGAACCTCGCGCAGATAGCGCACGTTGAAAGCGATCAGCAGATTGGGGCCGTCCACGGTGGCTTCCACCGAAATCTCGCTGGAGCCGGTCTCTTCGGATTGGGCCGAAATCTCAATTTTGCCAGGGGCGTCGGCGCCGGGCTGAATGTTGAGCCGGATGACGTAGTTGCCCTCGCGTGCGATGATCTCCGCCTGTTTGCAGGCCTTCAGCAGAGCCGGGGTGGAGATGACCGTGGTGGTCTTGAAGCTGCGCGGGATGATGGCGCGGTAATCGGGGAAATTGCCGTCAATCAGCTGCGAGACCAGTTCCACGTCTTTCATGTGGAAGAGCACCTGTCCGCGCCCAGGGGGCAGCACCATCACCACCGTCTGTTCGCCGTCGCCCGCCACGCGCGCCAGCTCGTTGAGGGCGCGGGCCGGGACAATGGCCGCGATGGGCTGGTGAACCGCCGCGGAAAGCTGGGTTTTGCGCACCGAGATGCGGAAGCCGTCGGTGGCCGCCATCATCAGTTCACTGCCGTTCACCGTCAACGAGACGCCTTGCAGCACCGGCCGGGCCTCGTCCGCTGAGGCGGCAAAGGCCACCTGCTGGATCATCTCTTTGACATCGCCCACGCCCAGCTCGATGCCCTCGCGCAGATCCGGCACGGGGATGGGCGGGTATTCGTTGGCGTCAATGCCTTTGATGTCGGTGATGGATTGGCCGCAGCGCACCGTCAGGGTTTGGGTTTTGGTGTTCAGGTCCAGGTGCACCGTGTCGTTGGGCAGGGCGTTGATGAGATCTGCGAAGGTGCGCGCGGGCACGGTGACGGCCCCGTCTTCGTGAATCTGCGCGCCAATCCAGCAGGAAATACCCAATTCCAGGTTGGTGGCAGACAGACGCAGACGTCCTTCGTCGGTGGCCACCAGCACGTTGGCCAAAACCGGCAGCGTGCTGCGCGGCGAAACGGCGCGGGAAACCATGCCCAATCCGTGTGCCAGTTGTTGTTGCGATACAGATGCTTTCATGGCGGCCCTCTCTTCGTGAAACCGGTGCGGATAAACCGGGCGGCAGCGGCTGTGGATACGTAAAGAAACCCCGCCCAGAATGGGGGTGATCAACTGAAATCAGTATACATCAAGCATTCAAAAAATTCCAGAAAAT
>DAIOUB010000096.1:0-2030 GCA_036751735.1 Levilinea sp.
GCGATACCCCTGCTTCACCTTGGACGGCGGGGTGGATTGACTTTCCCCCGGCTTTCAGGCAGAATCAAACCCAATGAAGCTGGATGTGCGCTTATTACGACAGGCCCGCGCGGCGGCGGGACTTTTGACGCTGGCCGTGGGGCTGGGATTGGCGGGCGGCCTGTTTGCCATTGGGCAGGCGCAGATCTTAAGCCGCGTCATCAACGGCCTGCACCTGGGCGGGTGGGATTCCGCGCAGGCCTGGGCAGCGCTGAAGCTGATGGCTGTGGTGATTGTGGGCCGCGGGCTGGCCACCTATGGGGGCGAATGGGCGGCTGCGGCGGCAGCCCTGCGCATTAAACGCAATTTGCGCCAGATGCTGGCCGAAAAAATCCTGGGGGGCGGGCCGCTGGGCCTGGACCGCGAGGAAAGCGGCGAACTGACCGCGGCCGCGGTGGAGGGGGTGGAGGCGGTGGAGGCCTACTTCAGCCAGTACCTGCCGCAGATCGCCCTGGCGGCCTTGATCCCCACGGCGATTTTGGTGGTGGTCTTCCCCCTGGACGCGCTCAGCGGGCTGGTGCTGCTGCTGACTGCGCCGCTAATCCCCATTTTCATGGTGCTGATCGGGGGGGCTTCGGCGGCGGTGACGCGCAAACAATGGAGCACCCTGGCGCGCCTGAGCGCCTTTTTTTTGGACACCCTGCAAGGACTGACCACCTTAAAGCTGCTGAACCAGAGTCTGCGCCAGGCGGAGCGCATTGAGGGGGCCAGCCAGCGCTACCGCAAGGTCACGTTGGAAGTGCTGCGGGTGACCTTTTTATCGGCGCTGGTGCTAGAGCTGGTGTCCACCCTCAGCACGGCGGTGGTGGCGGTGCAGATTGGGCTGCGGCTGCTGTACGGGCTGATGGGCTTTGAACAGGCTTTCTTCATTCTGGTGATCGCGCCGGAATTTTACCTGCCGCTGCGCAATTTGGGGCTGCGCTTTCACGCGGCCATGAACGGGGCGGCGGCCGCCCAACGCATTTTTGGCATCCTGGAAAAACCGGAAACCTGTGAGCCGCAGTTAAGCGCGGAGGGCGAAGCAGCTCCCCTGGCCGCTGCGCCGCGGATTGAATTCCGCGGGGTCAGCGCGCGCTACGCGGGGCGGGCCGAAGCGGCGCTGCGCGAGGTGAATTTGACCCTTCCGGCGGGCAAGGTGACGGCCCTGACGGGGCACAGCGGGGCGGGCAAAAGCACCCTGGCGCGGCTGCTGCTGCGCTTCGCGGTGGCGGAGGCGGGGGAGATCTGGGTGGATGGGCGGCCGCTGGGCTCGTTGACGTTGGGAACCTGGCGGCGCTCGGTCAGCTGGGTGCCGCAGCACCCGGCCCTGTTTGCGGGGACGCTGGCCGAAAACATCCGCCTGGGCAACCCGCAGGCCGCTGAGGACGCGGTGCGGCGGGCGGCGCAGCAGGCGGGGATGGACGAATTTTTGGCGCGCCTGCCGTTGGGCCTGGAAACGCGCATTGGGGAAGGCGGGGCGCGGCTGAGCGGGGGACAGGCGCAGCGCGTGGCCTTGGCGCGGGCCTTTTTGATGGATGCGCCCGTGGTGATTCTGGATGAACCCGGCGCGCATCTGGACCCGGAGCTGGAAGAGACTCTGACCGCAGCCACCCGCAGGCTTTTGCAGGGGCGCACGGTGTTGGTGATCGCCCACCGCCTGGGGACGGTACTGGGGGCAGATCAGGTGGTGTGGATGGAAGCCGGGCGGGCGGCGGAATGCGGCAGCCCGCAGGCGCTGATGCAGAGCGGCGGGGCTTTTGCCGCCTGGGCGGGCAGCCTGGGGGGGCAGGCATGAGGGCGCGCACCTTGCGGCAGCTTTTGGGGCTGATGCGGCCGTTCGCGGGCTGGGTGGCCCTTTCGGTGGCCCTGGGCAGCGCCACGGTGGTGAGCGCGATGGGGCTGCTGGGCACCTCGGCCCACCTGATCGCCGCGGCGGCTTTGCAGCCCTCGGTGGCGGAGCTGCAAGTGGCGATTGTGGGCGTGCGCTTCTTCGGCATCACCCGCGGGGTGTT
>DAIOUB010000096.1:2130-7007 GCA_036751735.1 Levilinea sp.
CTGGGCAGTGTGCTGGTGATCGGCCTGGCGCTGAGCGGGGTGGGGGTGCCCTGGCTGGCGCGCCGCATGCAGGCGGCGGCTGGGCGGCAGGTGGTGGATGCGCGCGCGGACTACCGCACGGCCTGGGTGGAGACCCTGCAAGGCCTGGGCGACCTGCTGGCTTTTGGGCGCGGCGCCGACCGGCTGGAGCTGTTGACGGCATCCCAGGCGCGCCTGGAGGCTCATCAGCGGCGGCTGGCCGAGGGCAGCGCGCGCATGAACGCGGTGAATTTGATGATCAACCAGTTCACCCTGTGGGCGGTGCTGGCGGCGGCCTTGCCCTTGATGGAAGCGGGGCGGCTGGATGGGATCGGCCTGGCGGTGCTCTCGCTGGTGACCCTGGCCAGTTTTGAGGCGGTGCTGCCTTTGGGCACGGCGGCGCAGCAGTTGGAAAGCAGCCTGCGGGCGGGGGAGCGGGTGTTCGCTCTGGAGCAGGCGCCGCCAGTAGTGCCCGACCCGGCGCTGCCAGCCGCGCCCATGCTTGGGGCGGATTTGAGCCTGCGCGGCCTGAATTTCCGCTACCCGGAACGCGCGGAGTGGGCGCTGCGCGAGGTGAGCCTGGAACTGCCGCTGGGCCGGCGCATCGCCGTGGTGGGGGCCAGCGGATCGGGCAAGACCAGTCTGCTGCGCCTGCTGCTGCGCCTGTGGGATGCGCCGCCGGGACAAATCTTTTGGAACGGGGTGGAAATTCACGCTTGCCGCGCCGATGATGTGCGCCGGCTGTTCAGCGTCGTCACTCAGGATACCTACCTGTTCAGCGCCAGTGTGCGGCAGAATTTGCTGCTGGCACGCCCGGGGGCCAGCGAAGCGGAACTGCTGGAGGCGGTGCGGCAGGCGCGTTTGGAACCGTGGCTGGCGGGCCTGCCGGAGGGTCTGGATACCTGGATCGGCGAGCATGGGCGGCAGATGAGCGGGGGCGAGCGCCAACGGCTGGCGGTGTGCCGGGCCATTCTGCGCGACGCGCCGGTGTGGCTGCTGGATGAACCCACCGCGCACCTGGACGCGGAAAACGAGCGCGCACTGATTGAGACGGTGATGGAACGCACCCAGGGTAAGAGCCTGGTGTGGGTGACTCACCGCCTGACGGGGCTGGAACACATGGATGAGATCCTGGTGCTGGACGGTGGGCGGCTGGCGGAGCGGGGGACAGCGGCGGCGCTGGAGGCGGCAGGGGGACTGTACGCGCGCACGGCAGCCATTCAACGGGCGAGCTTTCCAACGGAGGAGGGAACCTTTTCAGACGGCGAACCGTCTTAAACCCGAAGCGCCCGCCCGTTGCCAGGGCGCTTAAGGAGCCAGAAGATGATCCGCCGAATGATTGCAGCTTTGTTTGTGAGTGTGATGGGGATTTTGGCGGCTGTCCAGCCGGTGCTGGCCGATGGGATCGTCATCCCCGACCCCGTGCCCTGCCCGGTGGAGGGCTGCCCGCCGTGGCCTCACCCGCGGCCCATGTCCCAGTTGGTGATCCGCTATCACCACGTAGACGTCAAGATTGATCAGCAAATCGCCGTGACCCATGTGGATCAGGTGTTTTACAACCCCAACGCCCAGGCGGTGGAGGGGACATACGTGTTTCCGCTGCCCGCGGACGCCGCGGTGAGCGATTTCACGCTGTGGATTGACGGCAAACCGGCCAAGGGCACCGTGCTCAACGCCGAGGATGCACGGGCGAAGTATGAAGAAATTGTGCGCACGCTGAAAGACCCGGCGCTGCTGGAATATGTGGGCCGGGGGGCGATTCAGGCCAGCATCTTCCCCATCCCACCCCAGGGCGAGCGGCGCATTGAGCTGGAATACACCCAGGCGCTGACGGCCAGCGGCGGGCTGGTGCAGTACCGCTACCCGCTGAACACCGAGAAATTTTCCATGCAGCCGCTGGAAAGCGTGCGCATCCGCGTGGAGGTGAATTCCTCCCAGGCGGTGCGGGCGGTGTATTCCCCCAGCCACCCGGTGGAGGTCATCCGCAGCGGCGAGCGGGCGTTCACCGCCAGTTTTGAGGCCCAGCAGGTGACGCCGGACACGGATTTCACCCTGGCCTACTCGGTGGGCGAGAGCGAGGCCTTTCACCTCTTAACCTACCGCGACCCGCTGAACACGGATGACCCGGACGGCTTTTTCCTGCTGCTGCTGGCCCCCAAACCAAATGCAGCCGCGGAGCGGGTGAATAAAGATGTGCTGCTGGTGCTGGACCGTTCCGGCAGCATGGAAGGGGAGAAGTTCACCCAGGCGCAGCAGGCAGCCCGCTTTATATTGAAGAATCTCAATGAGGGCGACCGCTTCTATTTGCAGGCTTTCAGCAGCGGGATTGAGTCCTTTGCCCCGGGTCTGCAGCCCGCCAGCCAGGCGAAAGAGGCCCTGGCGTGGGTGGATGGGCTGAGCGCGCTGGGCAGCACCGATATCCACCGCTCCCTGCTGGAAGCGGCCGCGGTGACCGACCCCGAACGGCCCACGTATTTGATCTTCATGACGGATGGGCTGCCCACGGAAGGCGTGCAGGACAGCCAGAAGATTTTGGATGACTTCAGCCGTGCGGCCCCCAAGAATCTGCGCATGTTCACCTTTGGGGTGGGGTATGACGTGGATACCATCCTGCTGGACAGCCTGGCGCAGGAGCATCACGGCTTATCCACCTATGTGCAGCCGGGGGAGGCGCTGGATGAGGCCCTTTCCAGCTTTTATGCGCGTATCAGCACACCGGTGATGACGGATTTGAGCCTGGATTTTGGCGGGATGCGCGTGTATGACCTGTACCCGAACCCGCTGCCGGATCTGTTCGCGGGGACGCAGGTGGTGCTGGTGGGGCGTTACCGCGAGGGCGGACGCACCAACGTGCGCCTGGCGGGCAAGGTCAATGGGCGGGAGCAGGTGCTGCGCTTTGACGAGCAGGAATTCGCCGCCGACAGCCGCGGGGAGATGAACGATCTGCCGCGCCTGTGGGCCACGCGCAAGATCGGCTACCTGCTGAACCAGATTCGCCTGAAAGGGCCGGACGCTGAGACGATTGACCAGATTGTGCGCATCAGCGTGCGCTACGGCATCGTGACCCCTTACACATCCTACCTGGTGACCGAGGATCAGCCGGTGTTGGGGGCGCAAAGTCAGGAGCGTATCGCCGCGGAGCAGTTTGAGAGCATGCAGGCCGCGCCGGCGCCGGAGGCTTATGGGGCCGATGCGGTCAACAAGGCTGCGGGGGCGGGGGCGATGAGCCAGGCGGATCAGGCGCAGGAGATGGAAGGCGAAGCGGCCGAGCGCGTGCGCGCCGTGGGGCCGCGCACCTTTGTGCTGCAGGACGGCGTGTGGACGGATACGGCTTTTGACCCGCAGCAGATGCGCACGCAGAAGGTCAGCTTCCTCTCCACGGCCTATTTCCAACTGGCCGACGCCCGCGCGGATGTAGCCGCGGCGCTGGCTTTGGGCGAACGCGTGATTGTGGTGGTAGATGGGCAGGCGTATGAGGTGACGGCAGAGGGCAGCAAGGCCACACCGGAGAGTATGCCCCCGGCGCGCGGAACGGAGTTTGATATGCCGGAGACGGTCAGCCCCGGCGGTTTGCAGCCGCAGGACGGCAAGACCCCGGGCGTGCCCCCTGCCCCAAAGGCGGAGCCTTCGCGGACGGTGGAGCCGGTTTCGGGGGCCGTGCCGCAATCTTCGCCGCTGTGTGTGGGCGGACTGCTGCCGCTGGCCCTGGTGGGGCTGTGGCTGGCGTTCCGGCGCCCGGGTTAGACTGGCCCATTAAAACTGGAACGCAACGATGCCTTCAGCCTTTCTGGCTGAGGGCATCCGCGATTAATTCGGCGCTCAAATGCCCCTGGCGCAGGATGGGCAGGTGCGGTTGGGTGCAGTCCACCACCGTGGACGGCACACCGCCGGGTGTGGGCCCGCCGTCCAGGAGCAGGTCCAGACGGCCGTCCAACTGGTCTAAAACATCCTGGGCGGTGAGGGGGTTGGGCTGACCCGAGAGATTGGCCGAGGTGGTGGCCAGGGGGCCGGCGGCGGTGAGCAGGGCGCGCGCGGCGGCGTGATCGGGCATGCGCACGCCCACGGTGGGCAGGGGCGAGAGGTTTGCGGGCAGCTCGGGGCGGGCGGCGACCACCAGGGTGAGGGCGCCGGGCCAAAAGCGCTGTGCCAGGGTTTGAGCCTGGGGGGGAAATTCGGCGGCGACGTCATCCAACTGTTCCAGCGCGCCGATGAGCACGGCGATGGCTTTGTTGAAATCGCGCCCTTTGGCCAGGAACAGGCGCTCGATGGCCTGGGAATCGCGCATGAGCACCCCCAGACCGTAGACGGTGTCGGTGGGGAAGGCCACCAGGCCCCCGTTGTTCAGCACATGCAGGGCGGCGGGCAGGGCTTCGGGTGAATCGATGGGCAGACAGCGGGTCGTCGGCATGGCTCAATCCTCTATTGATTCGGCGGAGATGAATAGGGGCATGATTTTTACATTTCTACTGGAAATCAGGTTTGAATCGAGAGCAGGCGCGGCAGCCCGGCCAAGTCGGTGTGGACGGCGGCCTGCGCCAGGGGAAAGCAGCGTTGGGCCAGCGAAAGGGCAGAATCGGGCTGCTCGGCTTCAATTTCCAGCAGGATCAGGCCGCCCGGGGCCAGGCAGCCGGAGGCCTGGGTGAGGAGGGTGTGGATGAGGTTGAGCCCATCCGAGCCGCCGTCCAGGGCCAGAATCGGCTCGTGCTGGGCCACGCGCAGACCGGCCAGCTTGTGGGTGGGGATGTAGGGCAGGTTGGCGCACAGCAAATCCACGCGGGCAGAGACGGCGGAGAGAAGGTCGGATTGGAGCCAATGGATGCGTTCGCTCACCTGCCAGCGTTGGGCATTCTGGCGCGCGA
>DAIOUB010000096.1:7107-11227 GCA_036751735.1 Levilinea sp.
TCCTGACGGCCGGTGAGGTAGGGCAGCGGAAAACCAGCCTGCAAGGCGCGCAGGCTGGTTTCGAGAAGGTTGATTTGGTTCGGGTCCAGGATGTGGTCGCCGTGGGCGATGACCCAGGGGCGCGGTTTTTGCAGCACGTGGGCCAGCAGCACCTGGGCTTCGAGGGACGGTTGGTCAGCGGTGTGAGATAGTCTCTGGCGGGCTTGCGCCAGCCATTCCGCCAGGCTAGTCATCGTCGCTTTCGCCCACCGCCGACATGCGGTCGGATTCTTCGCGCATGGAAAGCTCGTCAATGAACAGGTCTAAATCACCATTGAGGACGCCGACGATGTTATAGGACGACAGGTTCACGCGGTGATCGGTGACGCGGGACTGGGGGTAGTTGTAGGTGCGGATTTTTTCAGAGCGTTCGCCGGTGCCGACCTGAGAACGGCGCGAGGCTTCGCGTTCGGATTGACGCTTTTGTTCTTCGATTTCGTACAGGCGGGCGCGCAGGATGCTGAGGGCGCGCAGGCGGTTTTGCAGCTGCGAGCGCTCGTCCTGGCAGGCGACCACCATGCCGGTGGGAATGTGGGTGAGGCGCACGGCGGTGGAGTTCTTCTGCACGTTCTGCCCGCCCGCGCCGGCGGAGCGGTACACATCAATTTTGATGTCCGATTCTGGGATTTGAATGTCCACGTCTTCCACTTCGGCCAGCACGGCCACGGTGATGGTGGAGGTGTGGATGCGGCCGGAGGACTCAGTGGTAGGAACGCGCTGCACGCGGTGGACGCCAGATTCAAATTTGAGGCGGGAGTAGGCGCCTTTGCCTTTGACCAGGAAGATAATTTCTTTGTAGCCGCCGATGCCGGTTTCACTTTCGGAAAGCACTTCGATGGACCATTTGCGTTGTTCGGCGTAGTGAATGTACATGCGGTACAGGTCGGCAGCAAACAGCGCAGCTTCGTCGCCGCCCGTTCCTGCGCGGATTTCTACAATGACGTTGCGGTCGTCGCGCGGGTCTTTAGGCAGCAGCATGGCTTTGATTTCTTTTTCCAACTGGGCGATGGCCGGGACGAGATCTTCAATTTCGGCGGCGGCCAGGGTGCGCATGTCTTCATCGTCGGCATCCTGCAGGGCGCGAGCATCCTCCAGGCTTTGCAGCGATTGGCGGTATTGGCGCGCTTTGAGGACCACGGGTTCCAGTTCCAGGCGTTCTTTGTTCAATTCTGAAACGCGCTGATAATCGGAGGCGACTTCCTCCATGAGGCGGTCAATTTCTTGGTAGCGGGCTTCGATTAAGGCGAGTTTGTCCAGCATAGAGTCCTTTTATTCAGATGCGCCGGGGGTTTCAGCGGGAGGCTGACGGCGCCAAAGCGTGAGATCGCTGAGAATGAGTATGATTTTGTACAGCCTTCACAGGCTTTGAATTATACCAGAAGCCCAAAGATTTGCTAAAATGGAGTGGAGCGGCAGATCTGCCGCTGTTTCCTACGTTGACGCAATTCAGGCTGAGGGATGATGCCGGGAGGGTGATTTTTTCCTCCATGGGGCGGCCAAAAGGGTGAGCGCACCTGTGAAAAATTGCACGACAGCTAGTGACAATCAGGTATGGCGTTTTGCTGCGCCGCGACCTACACTGGAACGGGGTACAAGCATTCAAGCATTGATTTCATTCGAAAAGGGAGAACCTGCGCATGAATCCATTATCACTTTCACAGCTGCAATTCGCTGTGACCACCGTGTACCACTTTTTCTTTGTGCCGCTGACGCTGGGGCTTTCAGTGTTGGTGGCGATCATGGAAACGCTGTACGTGCGAACGGGCAGCGAAGTGTACAAACGGATGGTCAAGTTCTGGGGCAAGTTGTTCATCATCAACTTTGCGATGGGCGTGGTCACCGGTATTGTGCAAGAGTTCCAGTTTGGCATGAACTGGGCGGATTATTCCCGCTTTGTGGGAGATATCTTCGGCGCCCCGCTGGCCATTGAGGCGCTGCTGGCTTTCTTCCTGGAATCCACCTTCCTGGGCATTTGGATTTTTGGCTGGGAAAAACTGTCCAAGAAGGCCCATCTGGCGGCAATCTGGCTGGTGGCGATTGGCTCCAACCTTTCGGCGCTGTGGATTTTGATCGCCAACTCGTTCATGCAGTCGCCGGTGGGTTTCACGGTGGAAAACGGGCGGGCGGTGATGAACGATTTTGGAGCGCTGGTGTTTAACCCCTACGTGTGGCTGCAATTCCCGCACACGGTACTTTCGGGGTTCACTACGGCGGCTTTCTTTGTGATGGGCATCAGCGTGTATCACCTGCTGCGCCGTAAGGAAGAAGGGGTGTTCTCGCGCTCGTTCCGCCTGGCGTCCATTTTTGGGGCGGTGTCCATTCTGCTGGTGATCTTTGTGGGCCATTCGCAGGCGCAGCGCATGGTGCAGGTGCAGCCGATGAAGATGGCGGCGGCAGAAGCGCTGTGGGAAAGTGCAGACCCGGCTCCGTTTTCTGTGTTCAGCGTTATGGACCAGGCGGGTGGACGGAATGTGGTGGATATTCGCATCCCGCGGGTGCTGAGCCTGCTGAGCTACAACCGCCTGGACGGCGAGGTGCGCGGGATTTTGGATTTGCAGGCTGAGTACGAAGCCAAGTACGGAGCAGGGTATTACGTGCCTTCGGTGTTTATGGCCTATTGGACCTTCCGCGTGATGGTGGGGGCAGGCTTCTTGATGTTCTTCCTGGCGGCCTACGCCCTGTATTGGGTGATGCGCAATCGCCCGCTGGGTCAGGTGAAATTCCTGGGGGTGTTCGGTGCGGCGATGGCGCTGCCTTACCTGGCCAACACAGCCGGGTGGCTGCTGACTGAAATGGGCCGCCAACCGTGGGTGGTGTATGGATATATGAAGACGGCAGACGCGGTTTCACCGACTTTGACAGCGGGCATGGTGCTGACCAGCCTGATTGGTTTCACGCTGGTATACGCGGTGCTGATGGCGGCGGATGTGTACCTGCTGGCGAAATACGCCAAGGCAGGGCCGGCACCGGAAGTGAAAAAGCAGCACCCGGTTAAAGAAGAAGCGTACTGGGAATAAAGGAGCCTGGACATGGACCTTAACACGTTGTGGTTTATTCTGATCGCTGTCCTGTACATTGGCTATTTTGTGCTGGAGGGCTTTGATTTTGGTGTGGGGATTTTGCTGCCGTTTTTGGCCAAAGACGACCGCCGCCGCCGTATGATTATCAATACCATCGGCCCGCATTGGGATGGGAATGAAGTGTGGCTGCTGACGGCGGGCGGGGCGACCTTTGCCGCTTTTCCGGGGTGGTACGCGACGCTGTTCAGCGGGTTTTACCTGCCGCTTTTCCTGATCCTGATCGCGCTGATCTTCCGCGGGGTGGCGTTTGAATTCCGCAGCAAAGACGAAAACCCGCGCTGGCGCAGTTTTTGGGATTGGGCCATCTTTGCGGGCAGCCTGGTTCCGGCGCTGCTGTGGGGCGTGGCCCTTGCTAATTTCGTCCGCGGGGTGCCGATTGACGCTGCGCAGAACTATGTGGGCGGTTTTTGGAATTTACTCAACCCCTTCGCACTGCTGGGCGGACTGGTTTCGCTGCTGGGGTTCACCTTGCACGGGGCTATCTTCCTGACCTTGAAGACCGAAGGGGAGCTTGCGGAGAAAGCACGCAAGGCGGCCTGGCGGGTGTGGCCGTTCTCTCTGGCGGTGATCGTGGCTTACACGGCGGCGGCGTACTTCGCGACCGACATTTTGACCAAGCTGGGGATCAACCCCGGCCCCGTGCCGATTGGGGCGGTGCTGGCGCTGGCGGCGGCTGGCTGGTTCATCCGGCAGAAGATGGACGGCTGGGCGTTTGTGATGACCGCGATCACGGTGGTGTTCTCGATGGCGACCATTTTCATGAGTCTGTTCCCGCGGGTGATGGTTTCCAGCCTGGAGGCGGATTTGAGCCTGACGGTGTACAACACGGCTTCCAGCCCGTACACACTGACCGTGATGAGCATTGTGGCACTGATCTTTGTGCCGGTGGTGCTGATTTATCAGGGTTGGTCGTACTGGGTGTTCCGGCGGCGGGTGACCACCAAGACGGAACTGGAATACTAGGCGCTGCACCTGACTTTACCCATCCATCAGCGGCCTGC
>DAIOUB010000097.1:0-3391 GCA_036751735.1 Levilinea sp.
TGATTGTGGAAGAGGGCACACCGCTGGCCCGTTGGGTGGAGAGCGGCAAAGTGGAAGCGCCGGATGAGGACAGCGCCGCGGAGCAGTATGAATGGGCCATGGAGCGGCTGGAAACGGCGGGGTACGTGCATTATGAGATTTCCAACTGGGCGCGGCGGCGGGCACAGGGTGGGCATTGGGGCAGCCTGCACAATTTGCAGTACTGGCGCAACCAGCCGTATTACGGCTTTGGGGCGGGGGCGCACGGCAGCCTGAACGGGCTGCGCCTGGTGAACGCGGCGGAGATGGCCGATTACATCACGCGCTGCGCCGCGGGTGAAAGCCAGGCCTATCCGCGCGGGCCGGCCACCGTGGAAGTGCTGGAGATTGACCGCGAGACCGAGATCGAAGAGACGCTGATGGTGGGGCTGCGCCTGACCGAAGAGGGGGTAGGGCGGCAGGCTTTTTGGGCGCGCTTTGGTGAAAGACTGGAAGAGCGCTATCCGCGGCAGATTGAGCAGCTGACACGCGAGGGGTTGGTGGAGCTGACCGATGACCGCCTGCGCCTGACCCGCCGGGGACGGCTGTTGGGCAACCGCGTGTTCGGCGCGTTTTTGAGCGGGGATTAATCCACAATCACAACCGTGCCGTAGCCTTTTTTATCCCAATGATCCATCTCAGCCACGGGGGTGGTCCAGCGGTAAAGCCACTGGGCTTCGTGAACGCGCATGTTGACGCAGCCGTGGCTCATCATGCGGCCAAAGTTATTGTGCCAGAAGGCTCCGTGGAAGGCGACGCCGGTTTTGGGCTCAAAGAAGCCCGTCCAGGGCACACCGGGAAGCTCATAGGCTTCAATGTCATCGGTGAGATTGCCGTCGCCCATGTGCTTGGAGGGCATTTTGACCTGGATGTGGAAGGTGCCGCGCGGGGTGCTGGTGGGGATGCGCCCGGGGACTTTGGGCGAGGGGATGCCGGTGGACACCTCGGTATGCAGCACCACCTGATCGCCCTCGTAGGCCGTCAGGGTTTGCTCGGCGATGGATACCAGGATGCGCTTCTTTTCGGGGGGCACATCCGGCGAGATGGGGGCGAAATCGGCGGAGGTGAAGGCGCGCATGTGGGCAGCGGGGACGTGATAATCCACTTCGAGCAGCTCATCAATGATCTTGTACCAGGGCTCACCGTCGGGGCCTTCTTCCAAGCCGGTGACCCAATGGTTTGAATCGGCGTACAGGCGGTATACCGGCCTCCAGCCGCCGCGCCCGTCTTTGCGCATGGCCTGCGTGTAGGGAACGGTGATTTGGGCCAGCAGGCCGCTTTCGGGGATGTGCGGCAGGACGGGATTCAGCCGGGGGGTGACGCGGTAGGTGTGGGCGCTGTGGATGTAGCCGCCCCAGACGCGGTACCAGCGGGGGTTGTATTTGGGGGAGCGGTCGGAGATGACCTCACGGTAGACATGCACCAGATCGTCGCGGTAGCGCTGGAAACGAATTTCACTGGTGTCATCCGGCTGGCTGTAAACCGAAACCGATTGGGTGCAGATGCGCAGCACATCTTCACCGGCGAAAGATTCCCAGTTTTTGAAGAGGGGGCGAAACGCCAGGCCGAGGAGACCGGCGGCGGCCAGGCGGATGAATTCGCGGCGGGTGTATTTTTTCTCAAACATGACGGCAGTACCTTTAAGGAGAGCGTCAGGATCAGCGAGGCGGCGGTGGGGGCAGGTTGCTTTCGACGCCGGGGGCAAAGACCAGGTAATCCTGGGTGGCGGCCTCGAGGTCGGAATAGACCCCGCGGTAGGTGGGCGGCAGCAGGGCGGCCATTTGGTACATGATCTCATCCACCATGCGCTGGCGAACCTCGCGCGAGATGGGGCTGGGCACGGGGCGGAGGGTGAAGGGATTGCCCACTTTAATGAAGAAGTCGGTGCGGCGCAGGCGGCGGATATTGTGATGGAAGCGCTCGCCGCCGTAATACACCAGCGGCAGGATGGGGGCGCCAGAGCGCAGAGCCAGAAGCACCACGCCGGGGTGACCCTTACCCAGTACACCTGTTCCGGAGCGGGTGCCTTCGGGCGAGACACCCAGAATTTTTCCTTCTTGCAGAGCCTGCAGGGCTTTTTGAAAAGCCTGCAGATCGGCTTCGCCGCGGCGAATGGGGATGCCCTCCCAAATATTGAACAGATAGCTCATGAGGGGCGAGTCCCAGGTCTCTTCTTTGACCAGGGCGGTGACGGCGCGCGGCTGAAGGTGGGTGACGATGATGGGGGCGTCCAGGAAGTTGACGTGATTGGCCGCCAGAATCAGCGGGCCGCGGCTGGGGACGCGCGCCAGAGGCTGGTCGTGAACGCGGCAGATCAGACGCGCCAGACCTTTAACCCCCGAATTGACCAGAGAGGCGGCGAGCGTCATACCAGGGCCGGGGGTTGGGGCGGGCAGATGAGCTGGATGGCGTTGGGGACGATGGACAGTTCGAGAACGTCACCCTGGGTGCAGATGGTCTCACCGTCAGCGTGGGCGGGAAGGCTGCCTGCTACGGCTTTGGCGGTGATGCGCGCGGTGCGGCGCATTTTGATGGCAGGGTCGTTGATCTGCGCGCCTTTGGTGATTTTGCCGATCAGGTCGAGCATGCGGATGCGCCCCACCTGGGCGGCGATGCACAGATCAAATTTGCCGTCGTCGCGGGCACTTTGGGGAGCCATGAAGAAGCCTCCGCCCATGCGGCGCCCGTTCATGATCGAGACCATCAGGCAGGGCTGGGTGATGGTTTCGTCATCCAGTTGGATTTCGATGGTGGGGGCTTTGAAGTAGAGGAACATGGTTTTGAGGGCGGCCACCAGATAGGCGATGAAGCCGGTCAGGCGGCTTTCGGCGGCCACAAAGCCGACCACAGCGTCAAAACCGATGCCCACGCCGTTGCAGAAGTAGCGCCCCTGGGGATAGAGCCCGCCTTTAATGAAGCCGGCGTCAATGGGATATGCCTCAGCCGCTGCCAGATTCTGACAGGCAGCCTCGAATTCGGTGGGGATGCCCATACTGAAGGCGAAGTCGTTGCCGCGGCCTATGGGGAGCACGCCAAACTTGACGCCGTTGGCGCCCACCTGTCGGGCCAACATGATGCCGTTGAGTACCTCATTGGCGGTTCCGTCCCCGCCCACCGCCACGAGGATCTCGCAGCCCGCCTCAACGGCGTTCTGGGCCAGCTCGGCGGCGTGGAAAGGATGCTCAGTGAGGGCGATGTCGTATTCCAGCCCCAGGCGGCGAAAAGCAGCCTCAATTTCGGGGATGGCTTCGGCGGCGGCACCTTTGCCAGCCAGGGGGTTTAAGATCAGTTGATAACGGCTCATGCGCTTCATCCTCTTTGGGCATAGGGGTCAAGAACGTGTGTGGATTATAGCATAAGCGCCCAGAGAAAA
>DAIOUB010000097.1:3491-4953 GCA_036751735.1 Levilinea sp.
GTCTCCAGGGCGACGTTCCATTCGAGGCCCCAATCCTTACGGTTGATTTTGGCGGAGGCGTTGAAACCCGCGCTGACGGCTCCCCAGGGGCTTTTGGCCTGGCCCAGATATTCAACCTCCAGGGTCACTTCACGGGTGACATCCCGGATGGTGAGGTCGCCGACGAGGACGCCGCGCGAGCTGCCCTGCATGGTGAAGCTCTTAGAGCGGAATACCATGTGGGGGAAGGCTTCGGCGTTAAAGAAATCGGCGGAACGCAGATGGGCGTCGCGCTGGGCTTCGCGGGTGTTGATGCTGGCTGTAGCGATCTTGGCTTCGACTACCGAAGCGGAGGGATTGGTTTCGTCCGGTTGGACGTTAATTTCGAACTGCTCGAATGAGCCGCGCACTTTGGAAATCATCATGTGGCGAACGGAAAATTCGATGGCGGTATGGGCTTGATCAACGGTCCAAGACATGGGAATGCTCCTTAAGGTTTAAAGTAATTTGATGTCAAACGATATTCTCAAAAAAAATCAGGCTGTCTGACCTTTTCCGAGTTTACGACACAGGTCGCTGAGGGTGCGCTGCTCTTCAGGGGTGAGGGCAGACAGTTCTTCGGCGATGGCCTGGGCTTGCAGCGGAAACAGCGTTTGAATGAGGTCTTGCCCGGCGGGGGTGAGAGAGATGGTGACCATGCGCCGGTCTTGCGGGTCGCGGTCGCGGCGGATGAGGCTGCGCTTCTCTAGGTTATCGAGCACCAGGGTCATGTTGCCGGTGGATTTGAGCAGCTTGCTGCTGAGCACCCCCTGGCAAAGCGGGCCGAGGTGATAGAGGGCTTCGAGAACACCAAACTGGCTAGGGGTGAGGTGGGCCAAAATGCCGCGGGCAAAGAGGCGGTTCTCCAGGGCAGAGGCGGCACGGGTGAACTTGATGAAGGTATCCAGAGCCAGAACGGTTTGCGGGTCACCGCGGAAATGCGTGGGCATAAAATCCTTTCAAATCAAATAGTTTGATATCAAAATAATACTGGAATTGAACTCAAAAGTCAAGGGATTCTCATGAAAGTCTTAATTTACTGGCGCTCCCAAATCATAAACTCGGGGGCGGCCCTCCAGAAGCGGGAAAATGCACTGTGACCTTTCAGGAATATTACTAAAATGACCTAGCTGGTTAGAATATTGCAATGAGATTGATATATCCATTGGCCAAGATTTGATGTAAAATGAAGCCGTACAAGAAGTCAGAAAAAATATATCATTCAATAACCAAAAACAAATCGGGAGGAAATTCAAATGTCTAAGTCATTTCGTTCAATCGCAGTTATTTTAATCGCTTTGGTGATCGCTGCTTCTACCTATGCTTTCGCTGCCGCCAACACGGTGGACCCCAGCAGTGCTGGCGACGGCTATGCCGCGATTTCCGGCTACACCATCACCAACATTCACTACACCCTGGCGACCAACCCCCAGAACCTGGCGAG
>DAIOUB010000097.1:5053-10891 GCA_036751735.1 Levilinea sp.
CCTTCTTTGACCCTGGAAAAGGGCGCGGACGCTGATCATGGCGCTCGCGCCCTTTTTCTATTATGATAAAGCGTATGCTGCGTTCTTTCCTGCTCCGGCCCGCGGTGATGGGCAGCGCCCTGATGGTGGTGCTCACGGCGCTCCTGTGGGGTATTTTCGCGCCGGTGCCGTTTGGGGGGCGGACGACGTATGTGATCGTCAACGGCAACAGCATGGAGCCGGGGTTTCACAAGGGCGATCTGGTGCTGCTGCGCCCGGCCCAGGAATACACCGTCGGCGAAATTGTCATGTACCGCTACCCCGGGCTGGGGCCGGTGATCCACCGCATTGTGCGCCAAAATGGGACGCGGTTCGTCCTGAAGGGCGATAACAATGGCTGGGAAGACAGCTACGAGCCGGAGTCCAGTGAAATTGCTGGTACGTTTTGGCTGCATATCCCGCGTGTGGGGATTGCGTTCGGATGGCTGCGCGAGCCGTGGGCGTCTGCGGCAGTGGCCGGAGGGACGATATTTATTCTAGGGGTGCTTATGTTGAAACTGCCTGAACCTCGTGGTAAGCGCGAAACGCCTTTCTGGTGGAAAGGTTGGACGCGCAGCGCCAGTTATTGGTTGGCGCGCTGGCAAGAACCGTATTTTTTGGTGATGTATATCCTGGCCGCGGCGGGGATTGTGCTGGGCTTGTTTGCGTTCACCCGCCCCGCGCTGCGCCAGGTTGCGGATAATTTGCCTTACCAACAGACGGGCTACTACGTGTATTACGCCGATCTGCCGGTGAATCTGTATGATAACCGCCGGTTAGAAAGCGGCGACGCCATTTATCCCCAGCTCAACTGTCAGGTGAACGTACTGTTCCATTACCAGCTGCTCTCGGCGGCGGATTTTGCGGGCGGGGGCAGCTATGCTTTGCAGGCCCGGGTGCGCGACGCGGCGGGCTGGCACCGCAGTTTTCCCCTGGGTGAGGCGGTCACTTTCAACGGCGGCGATTTTCAGGCGCAGCAGGTGTTGGATGTGTGCGCGGCGCAGGGTATGATTGCGGAGATGGAAGAAGTCACCGGCGTGCAGCGCCCGCAGTATTATCTGGATATCACCCCCAACGTGCAGGTGGCGGGGACGCTGGGCGGGCGGATCATTAAAACCGATTTTGCTCCGGCGCTGAGCTTTGTGGTGGAGGATCAGCAGGTGTTCTTGAACACCACGGCCGTCCCTGGGGCAGATGTTTTGCGGCCGTCGGCAGCGGGCGTATTGGAGGGTTCGCGCCTGGAGGCCAACACGCTGGATATCTCGCGGGTGCGCATCCCCGTGAACACGGCACGGGGCCTGGCGGTGCTGTTGGTGGTGCTGTCGCTGGCTGGGCTGGCGGTGCCGGTGGTGATGCTGCAGCAGGCGGAGAAAAAGGAAGAGAAGCTGCGGGCGCATCTGGTGGCGGGACCGAAGCTGGTGGAGGCCGCGGGCAGCCTGCTGGCCTTTGGCGACCGCACGGTGGAGGTGCGGCAGTTGGAAGATTTGACACGCCTGGCAGAAAAAGCCGGAAGTGTGGTGTTTTTCCATGAAGATGCGCCCTGGGCGACCTATTTGGTGCGCGAAAACGGGGTTTCGTACTATTACCGCACGCTTTCGGCCGCCAACCGCGATTCTGCACCGGAGGTGGGCAACTGGGGCGAAGATTTGGTGCGGGCGCTGCGCAACGATGAACTGGTCTTGTTTTACCAGCCCAGCGTTTCCATGCATGACGGACAAATTTCACAGGTAGAGGCTTTTCTGCGCTGGCAGCACCCTGAGCGCGGCTTTTTGATGCCGATGCAATTTTTGCCCTGGGCCGAAAAGAGCGGCCTGGTGCAGTTTATTGACGAATGGGTGCTGAACACCGGCTGCTTGCAGCTGCGGCGCTGGCAGGATCAGGGTTACCTCAATCTGCCTCTGGCGATCAACATTTCCTCGTACGAACTGCGCCAGGAAGGGTTGGCCAAGCTGGTAGAGACGGTTCTAAAGCGCCATGAATTGAGTGCGGAGCTGCTGCGGGTGGAAATTGACGAATCGGACCTCAGCCTGCAGCCCGCCATTTTGGACAATATGCGCCAGTTGAAAGCCCTGGGGGTGGGGATTTCCATCACGGCTCCGCGGGGTGAATCGCTGGAGGCGGTGCATTCGTTGCTGGATGTGGATCAGGTCAAATTTGGGCGCAATCTGGTGCAGCAGGTGCTGGCGACAGAGAGCAACAGCCAGTCGGCGCGGCAGTGGATTCACCAGGCGCACCAACGGCACATCAAGGTGGTGGCGATGGGGGTGGAGACGCAGGAGCAGTACGGCTTCTTCCAGCTCAGCGCCTGCGACGAGGCTCAGGGGTTCTTCATCAGCCCGCCCATGCCCGCCGATGATTTGACCGTGGTGCTGAAAAAAGGACCCGATCTGCAAAAAACCGCCTTGGGGAACGGCAGCGGAGGCGCGGCATGAACCCCATGCGAACGGCACTGGGGGTGATGGGGATTCTGGTGCTGCTGGTGCTGCTGAGCGCCATTGGGGCGTTTGCGGCGGCGAATGTGATCCCGCCGTCCTCCGTGGGCATCTATTCTGAAATTACCGAACCGCTGTATTTCCGGCCGGATGAATGCAGCGCGGTGCCGGTGACAAACATCGTTCTCGGCAGCGGGGGCATCAACGGAACCAATCAGAGCGATCTGATCCTGGGCAGCCCGGGGGATGACAACATTGACACCAAGAACGGGAACGACTGCGTGGTGGGCGGCGCGGGCAATGATACCCTATACGGTAAAAACGGCGCGGACGTTCTCTTGGGCGGCGAAGGCGATGATTACCTGGACGGCGGCAACAACAAAGGGGATGTGTGTTACGGCGGCCCTGGGTGGGACACCGCGGTCAACTGCGAGACTTTTTATCAGGATTGACGCAAATACAATCAGGGCACGATGACGCGGTTGTCCACCTGACACATGAGCTGTTCGCTGGGATGCAGGGCGCGGCGGGCCTGGTCGCGGACGCGGTTGACCCCTGCGAAGAATTCGCGCATCATCACCACCAGTAAATAGCGCTGCTGGTGGGTGAGGCGCAGGAAGTCGGGGCCGTCTGTGCGCAGGCCGCCCAGCAGGCTCATGAAGAGCATCTCTTTGAAGAGGCCCAATTCCACCGGGAGACCGAAATCCTGGCGGAATTTCTTTTTATTCAACATGAGGTCAAACAATTCCATCATAAAGCGGTACTGCATGCGCTCAGTTTTGGCAAAGGTGCGCGTGGCGGTGATGGGGAAGCGGTCTTCCCGCAGGGCTTTTTCATATTCGTTCAGCGAGAAGGTGTTGACATAGAGGGTGCCGTTGAGGTAGCTGAACGAGCCGGAGCCGGTACCGACGTACTCATCGTACTTGACGATGTATTCATCAATCATGGCGATGCCCTTGCGCGAATAGGTCCAGGCCGACATGGGCACAAAGGCGCGGCTGAGCTCCTGGCTGAGGATGTGGTAATAATCGGCTTCGCGCTGGTAATCCACCGTGCCCAGGACCTGCATGGAGCGTTCCACAGAGGGGGAGCTCATCAGCGGGTAAAAGGTGGCCTGCTCGGCGCCTGAATCCACGACAAACTGCACGTCGCGGCGCAGGCTTTCTTCGGTTTGGGTGGGGAAGTTGAAGATCATGTCCACGTTGAGGGCGGGGAGACGCCCGGCGACGGACTGAATGCGCTCCAGGATTTGCTGACCGGAGCCGAATTTTTGATAGCGGTTCATCTGCTGGAGCAGGTCGTCATCAAAACTCTGCACGCCCACGGAGAGGCGGTCCACGCGGCCGGCGAGGACGGAGATGATCTCATCGGTGAGGTGGTTGGGGTTGGTTTCGCAGGAGACTTCCTGGATGCCGAACAGGGCTTTGGACAGGTCAATGGTGGCGGCCAGCTCTTCGGGCAGGATGGTGGGGGTGCCGCCGCCGACGTAGAGGGATTCAAAGCGG
This sequence comes from Levilinea sp., assembly GCA_036751735.1. Classification (GTDB taxonomy): domain Bacteria; phylum Chloroflexota; class Anaerolineae; order Anaerolineales; family Anaerolineaceae; genus Levilinea. Next base: position 9,009 of record DAIOUB010000097.1, read on the forward strand.
TAGCCCAAATCGGCCACGCGGTGCATTTCTTCGCGCAGGCGCTGGAAATATTTGCGGGCGCGGTCTTCCTGATAGAGAAAGCGGTTGAAGGAGCAGTAGGGGCAGAGACTTTCGCAAAAAGGGACATGCGCATAGAGAACGTATTTTTGCCCGGGGGGGGGTGGGGGTAACTGGATATCGTGGGGGGCGGGCTGAAGGTTGAGCTGACTTTTCAGTTTAAAACGCAGGTAGCCCGCCAGCACACTGGCCGCGGTTTGCTGAATGCGCCTGTGAAATTTTGAGGTGGGGGGGAGGGGAAAAAGGGATTCCGCTCGGCGAGGTTCTGTTGAAAGGCTGGAGGGTTCAGTCATGGAGGTTCCCATAGATGTTTTTTTGTTTCCTTTGCTACCCGTACATTTCCGATAAAAACCCTGGCAGCCAGAGGCCAGCCAGGATTGAATTCACATCAATATTATACTATTTATCCGATGCGCGCGCAGGGCAAAAGTGACAGTTTGCAAAACTATCAGGCGGCGGTGCGCTGGCGGGCTACTTCAAAGAGCAGGATTCCGGCGGCAACGGCGGCGTTGAGCGATTCAACCCGGCCGGGCATAGGGATGGAGAGGTAGCCGGTGGCGAGGGCCTCGGATTGGGGGCCGGGGCCTTCAGCTTCGCTGCCGATGACCAGGGCCAGCGGCGAGCGCAAGTCTACCTGCCAGTAGGGCCGCCCCAGGTTGGCATCCGCCAGAAATACGGAGAGGCCGTGCAGAGTGATCCAGGCGGTCATTTCATTCCAGGCGGCGGCCCATAACGGCAAACGGAAATGGGCGCCCATGGCGGAGCGCACCACCTTGGGTGAGAAAGCGTCTGCGCAGCCCGGCGAAAGGAGCACCGCCTGTGCCCCGGCCGCGGCGGACGTGCGCAGGAGGGTGCCCAGGTTGCCGGGGTCGCGCAAATTATCGGCGATGACCACAAAATTGGGCTGAGGGGGCAGCTGGGGCGCCGGCAGAGGCAAAACGGCCAGCAGCCCTTGGGGCGATTCCGTTCCGGCCACCGAGGCGAACAGAGCGGGGGTCAGGGGCAGACATTCTGCACCGGCTTCCTGGAAGGCCAGCACCAACTGCTGGGCGCGCGCGGGCAGATCGGGGGTGTAGAGCAGCAGTTGAGGGCGAAGCTGGGCGGCGGCGGCTTCTTCTAACAGGCGCACGCCTTCCACCACGTAGGCCGACTGCTCATCGCGTTCAGACCGGCGGCCTAACAGGGCGCGCACGCGCTGAATCTTGGGGTTGTGGATGGATGTGATGGGCGGTAGGCTCATGCGGGCAGGGGCGGGTAAAGGGTGTGGAAGGTGTGCAGGAAGACGTTGAGGGTGGGGATATCCAGAATGGTGATGCGGATTTCGCGCAGGGGGCTTTGGGGGTGAACGGCCAGCCAATGGGGCAGGGCGGTGAGGAAGATGTTGGCGGCGCGTTCCTTGGGGAAGCCGAAAATGCCGGTGGAGATGGGCGGCAAGGCGATGGAGGGCAGGTTCTGGGCGTTGGCCAGATCCAGGGCGGAATTCAGGGCAGTGATGAGCTTGGTGTCCTCATCCCCCGAACCCCAAACCGGCCCAACGGCGTGGATGATGCAGGTGCAGGGCAGGCGGCCGGGGCCGGTGAGGGCAGGGCGGTCGTGGGCGGCCAGGCCGTGCTCTTTGACCCAGGCGTGGCTCTCCTGCTGGATCTGATCACCGCCCTTACGCACGATGGCCCCCGCCACACCCCCGCCGTGGGCGAGGTGCTGGTTGGCCGCGTTGACAATGGCCCCCACGCGCTCTTCGGTCAGGTCGCCGTGCACGATTTCGAGGGCAGAATCACCGGGAAGGGGTAAACAGGCATGAACCACGTTCATGATTTGGACCTCCT
>DAIOUB010000098.1:0-10853 GCA_036751735.1 Levilinea sp.
CAGCCCTCACCGCGCCTTAAGCCCAACCCCTGCTTTCGGAGATCAACCTATGCCTGTCGCTGTTGGGGCGCTGCTCCACGACCGCTATCGGATCGAGAATATCATCGCCCGCGGCGGTATGGGCGCTATTTACCGTGCTGTGGATGAAAGCCTGGGCGTGGCCGTTGCGGTCAAAGAGAATCTCTTCGGTTCCCAAGAATCCACCCGCCAATTTCGCCGCGAAGCCACCATCCTGGCCAGCCTGCGCCATCCCAACCTGCCCCGCGTCACCGACCATTTCGTCATCGAAGGCCAGGGGCAGTATCTGGTCATGGATTTCATCGAGGGCGAAGACCTGCTGACGCGCATCGACCGCCGCGACCGCATTACTGATGAAGATATCGTCCTCATCGGCGCCGCAGTCTGTGACGCCCTGTCCTACCTGCATTCGCGCACCCCTTCCGTTATCCACCGCGACATCAAACCCGGCAACATCAAAATCACCCCCGCCGGTCAAATTTATCTAGTGGATTTCGGTCTGGCCAAGACTATCGACCCCGGTCAGGCCACCACCATCGGCGCCCAGGCCCTCACCCCCGGCTACGCCCCGCCCGAACAGTATGGGCAGGGCACCGAGCCGCGCTCCGACCTTTACGCCCTGGGGGCCACCCTCTACGCCGCGCTCACCCACACCATTCCTGAAGACGCCCTGGCGCGCGCGATGGGCAGCGCCCAACTCACCCCCATCCTCAAGCTGAATCCGCGCGTCTCTCCCGCCCTCACTGGGGTCATCGAAAAAGCCATGTCGGTGCAGATGGACGACCGCTACCCCACAGCCGACGCCTTTAAGCAGGCTCTGCTTTCGGCCAACACCGCCGCCCGGCAGCGTATTCTGCAAAAAGATGAGACGGTCATGCCCTCTGCCTCCCACCAGGCGGTAGTCGGCTCCATCATTGGCGCAGCCGCCAAACCCAAACAGCGCTCCTTCCCCTGGCTGCTGGCGGCCTTTGGCGGCCTGCTGGCGGTTGGGTTGTGTCTGGCGCTGGTCTTTTTCGTCCTGCGCGGCCAGCTGCCCTCCGCCGCCCGTTCAACCCCCTCTCAGCCTGCTCCCACCGCCGCCCTGGCCGCGGCCGCGGACACACCCAGCCCCACCCAGACCCTGCCGCCGCCCGTCAGCCCCACAGATACCCTGCCGCCCCCTCTCACCGCCACCCCAGAGCTGCCCACCCCCACGCTGCCTCCCCAGGCCACCGCCATCGGCGGGGACCCCGGCCAGATCGCCTTTGTCTCCAACCGCACGGGGACCTATCAGATTTTCACCCTGCGCCTGGATAACAATCAGGTGACGCAGGTCACCGACCTGACCGATGGGGCCTGCCAGCCAGATTGGTCGCCGGATGGGCAGCGCCTGGTGTTTGTTTCCCCCTGCCGCGCCCGCCAGGCCACTTACAAAGGCTCCAGCCTCTTCCTCATCAACGCCGACGGCAGCGGTCTGACCCCCCTGGTGTCTTCCCCCGGCGGCGACTTTGAACCGGATTGGTCTCCTGACGGGGCCAAAATCGCCTTCACGTCCATCCGTCAGAATAACGTGCCCTACGTGTTCATCTACGATCTGGCCGCCAACCGCTCCGCCCGCCTCACCAACACCGCCACCAATGAAATCCGTCCCACCTGGTCGCCCAGCGGCGAATGGATCGCCTTCGAAAGCACCCGCCTGGGGGTGCTCCAGGTTTGGGTCATGGATGCTGAAGGCAAGAACGTGCGCGAGTTCTCGCGCCAATCCGACGGCGCCGCGACCTACCCCGCCTGGAGCCCCGCCGGGGATGTGATCGTCTTTTCCCGCGGCTCCAACGCTCAGGGGCTGGTCTCCAAGCAGTACCCGCCCATCAGCACCGACACCTTCCCGGTCTCCGAGTTTCGCCCCGCCCTCAACGTGGCCTACAGCCCCGACGGCTTTTGGCTCTTGTTTGAAAGCACCCAGGACGGCAATCTGGATCTGTACCGCATGAACAGCCTTTCCGGCGCCAACCTCACCCGCATCACCGAGGACCCCGCCGAAGATTTCGACGCCGTCTGGCGGCCTGCGGGCAATTGATCTTCCCCACACCGATAGAAAACAACCGCCTGACCTTCCGTTCAACGGCTGTCAGGCGGTTGTTATCATTTTCTCTCCAGCGATAGTTACTTGCGCGTTTCCTGCCCTGCCGCCGGCCCCAAGGGGCGCTTGCCCAGCAGCTGCGCCGCGTAGGGATCTGCAAACAATTCCGGCGTCCCGCCGGTATGCCAGAACAGCACCGTTTCATCGGGTTTGAAGAATTTCTTGCGGATCAGGTCAATCATGCCGCCCGCCGCCCGGCCCGTGTACACTGGGCCTAAGAGCAGCCCTTCGGCTTGAGCAAACAGCTCAATCGCTTCTTTCTCCGATTCACCCATCACCGCGTACCCGGCCCCCAGATAGTCGGTGTTCACCAGAATCTCTTCCGGCCGGAAGCTGATCTTCTCACCAAAGCGTGTGGATGCCTCGCTGGCCATATGCGCGGTGGTTTCCTGCATCTCATCCGCGGGCACATCAATGCTGATGGCCAGGATTTTCCCCTTGAACCCCTTCAGCTTCGCCCCCAAAAGCATTCCCGAAAGCGTTCCGCAGGAAGAGGAAGGCACGATGATCCAATCCGCCTCCACCCCCTGATTCACCAGCTCGTCCATGGCCTCCACATACCCCAAAGCGCCGGTCGCGTTCGAGGCACCCAAAGGGATTTTGTAAGGCCGACGTCCCGCCTCCCAGGCCTGCTCAAAGGTGCGCTCAAAGGTCTGGTTTCGTTCCGGCCGCTTGGTCCAAACGATCTCCGCCCCAAACAAGTGGTCCACGAGCAGGTTCCCGCTGGGCATCTCCGGTTCCTGACCGTTGAGCACCATGATGCAGTCAAACCCAAAGCGCCGCGCCAGGGCCGCCGTCTGGCGGCAGTGATTGGATTGGATGCCGCCCATCGTCACCAGCGTTTTGGCGCCGTTGGCCTGGGCTTCAGCGATCACGTATTCCAATTTGCGGGTCTTGTTTCCCCCAAAGGCCACGCCTGTCTGGTCGTCGCGTTTCACCAACAGCCGCGGGCCGCCGAGAACTGCGCTGAGCCGCGGTAAGGCTTCCACCGGGGTGGGTAGATGGGCAATACGAACTCTCGGAATCATGCAAGCATCTCCTGTCGGGTGCGCGCCTTGCCTCGCCGCCGCATCAACGCCAGCAGCCGGGGTAAAGTGCGCGTGTAAAGGGAATAGAACCAAGGACGGCTCGCAAAGTCCCAGGCGCCCAGCGTGCGAATCACGCGGCCGCCCAGACCCTCTTTGAACCGGTAGACACCCCACATCGAATCGCTTTCCTCAAACCGGTCCGGCGCACCCCATAAATCATACACTGCGCACCCCTTGGCCCGCGCCAGCCGCATGGCTTCCCACTGCAGCAGGTAATTGGGCATCGCCTCGCGGTGCGCATTGCGCGACATCCCATACAAGTACCACGCCCGCCCCCCAAAATGGAACAGAATCAGTCCTGCCACGGTCTCATCCCCCACCGCGGCCAGCAAAACTTCTGCCATGCCGGCCCGCAGGAAGCGTTCCCACACCTGCCGGTAATATCCCTCCCCGCGGATCACAAACCCGTCCCGCACTGAGGTCTCCGCGTACATACGGTACACGTCCGCCAGGTCCGCCTCACCGCCCGAACGGATCACAACCCCTTTCCGTTCCGCCAACCGCAGGTTATAGCGGGTTTTCTGCTTCATGCGTCCCAGAAGCACCTCATCCGGCGCGTCCACATTCACCCACACCGTGTTTTTAAACTGCACCTGCCCGTCGGAATAGCGCCAGCCGCGCTGCATCAGTTCATCGCTCACGTGCGCGCCCACGGCGTCTTCCTGGGCGTCTTCTGCCCCTGGAACGCCTACCCCCAACTGCACTTCCGGGTCCATTTTGATCATGATGGCCCCTTCCGCGCGGGCAAAGGCCTGTAAATCATCCAGAACTCTCCGTCGCAGCCCCTCATTGGCCCAATCCAGCAGCGGGCCGCGCGGCGCATACAGCACGTTCACCCCAAAATTGACCCCGCCCACGCGCAGCGGCCGCTTCAACACCAGCGCCGCCGCTTCTGGCAGGCCCCCATCCCCCTCCCACACCAGCGGGCAAGCCTCCCAGCCGTTGGCTTTTTTGGCCTGCGCCCATTCCCAGCTTTGCAGCACATGCGCCCCGGGCAGAGCGCGAACCACCTGATTCCAGGCCTCACCCTGCAGCTCCAGCGCGCGCCTCATGCTCTGGCTCCTCGCGCCCAGGCAGCAACCGCCTCCGCGTGGGCTGTGCAGATCGGCTGGGGCAGTGCTTCGGGTGCAAAATATCCCAGTTCCCGAATTTCTTCGGTGCAGGTCAATTTTCCACCCACAGCCTCGCCCCGGTATAGAAAAAACAGACCGTTGCCGCGCGGGTCGTCATAAGGGAAAACCCCCACCAGACCGCCGATGTGCACTTCCAGGCCCGTTTCTTCGCGCGCCTCGCGCACAGCGGCTGCCTCAGGCAGCTCATCCAATTCCACAAAGCCCGCCGGAAAATACCACATGTCCTTCCACGGGTCAAAGGCGCGCCGCGCCATCAGGGCTTTGCCGTTGGCTTCCACCGCCACCCCCGCCGATACCTTCCAATGCGGGTAAAATACCCACCCGCAGGCCGGGCAGGTCTCGCGTTCGCGCTGCTCTTCCAGTTCCGGCCGCAAGGCCGCCCCGCACATCAGGCAGTAATGGCTCATTGTGTCTCTCCCCCCACCTGCCGCCGCCCCGTCCACCACTGGTACAGGCGGTACAGCGTGGGATGGTAAACGCGTTCCCAGGCGCTGGCAGCCCGCAGCAGCTTGCCGCCAAAACCGCGCTTAAAGCGGTACACGCCCCACAACCCCAGCGAACGCTGCTCGAACTGAGCCTCCAGAACCTCTTCTTCCTCATCCGGCACGCCCCACAAGTCGTAGGTGGTGCATCCGTGGCTGCGCGCCCAGCGCATGGCCTCCCACTGCACCAGATACGTGGGCATGCGGTTGCGCTCTTCATCGCTGGATGCGCCGTAAAAATACCACGAGCGTTCACCGCGCGCAAAAACCATCACCCCGGCCAGCGGCTGACCCTCATACTCCGCCAGCAGCAGCGCCCGTTCATGCGCCGGAAAGCAGTCAAAAGCCTTTTGATAATAGGCCGGGGTATGCACGCCGAAGTCATCCCGCACGCCGGTGACAGCCATCAGGCGGTTAAAAGCCCCCACATCTTCCGACTGCCGCACCACCACGCCCTTTTTTTCGGCCAGTTTGATGTTATAGCGCGTCTTTTGTTTCATCCGGCCCAAAATGTCGGCTTCGCTGCCCCGCAGATCCACCACCAAAGTGCGCCGCGGCTGAATCGTAGCGCAGCCTTCCGTAAAGCCGTTCATCTGGGCGCGGCGTTTCTCATCCAGCGGCTCCCAGGCGTCCGGCTCCACTTTTAGGAACACCGCCCCCTCACGGCGGCAGACGGCGTGGATTTCCGGCCAAAGCCCCGCCCAATCGTCCCCCAGCGGCCCCTTTGGAAGGTATGCCACCGAAACCCCGGGCAAGGCGCGCCGGAAGAGCAGCAGCGCACCGCTCTCACCGTGTACCACCGGCACCGGCCGCCAGCCAAAGGAGCGCTTCAGCGCCCCCCAGGCAGCGCTTTGCAGCACATGGGCCTGCGGGTGTCCCGCGGTGAAGCGTTCCCAGGCATCAAGGGTGAGGATACTCATGGTTAAATCGAGGTCATTTCCGGCGGGGGCGGGGTCGCCTGCACCGCCGATTCAGGGATCAATTCATCCAGCAGATGGACGATTGAGGTTGAATCGCCTTCACGCGCCAACCGCACCAGTTCATCCACCGCCGCGCGCAGCTGCGGCCCGTACAGGCTTTCCTGCCCGTCCAGGCGGAAAATATCCGGGTGCTGGGTCTTGGAGAAGGTTTGCCCTTCATCCCACAGATCTTCGCTCAGTTTTTCGCCTGGGCGAATGCCGGTAAAGACCACCTCAATATCTCGCCCCGGTTCCAAACCCGAAAGACGGATCAAGTCTTCGGCCAGGTCCATAATGCGCACCTGCTGGCCCATATTGAGCACAAAGGTCTCACCGCCCTCCCCCAGCGTGCTGGCTTGCAGCACCAAATGCACCGCTTCGGGGATGGTCATAAAGTAGCGCTTCATATCCGGGTGGGTGATGGTCACCGGCCCGCCGCGCGCAATTTGCCGCTTAAACGAGGGCACCACACTGCCGCGGCTGCCCAGCACATTGCCAAAGCGCACCACCGAAAAGCTGCGACCCGAACGCTGCGCCGCATCCAACACCGCCATCTCCGCCACCCGCTTGGTGGCCCCCATCACGTTGATGGGCCGGATGGCCTTGTCGGTAGAAATCATCACCATGCGGTCCACGTTGTACAGCAGGGCCGCCTGCACCACGTTGAACGTCCCCAGGATGTTGTTGGTCACCGCCTCTTCCACGTTGACTTCCATCATGGGCACATGCTTATGCGCTGCCGCGTGAAAGACCACTTCCGGCCGGTAGCGAGCAAAAACCGTCTTCAGCCGTTCCAAATCGCGCACATCCGCGATCACCGGCCGCGCATGCAGCCCAGGGAAGCTCTCCTGAAGCTCCATCAGCGCCTCGAAAATGCTGTTTTCGCCGTGTCCCAGCAGCAGCAGTTCCGAAGGCCCCCAGCGCGCAATCTGGCGGCACAGCTCGCTGCCGATGGAACCGCCCGCGCCGGTCACCAGCACCACCCGTCCCCCCAGCGTGGCCCCCACCAGCTCATCCTGCAAATGTGCCGGCTCCCGCCGCAGTAAGTCGGTAATGTCCACCTCGCGCAGACGGCTGATGCTCACTTTGCCGCCCAACAATTCATAAATTCCCGGCATGGTGCGGAAGGGAACCCCCTTCAGGCGGCACACATCCGCCACCAAACGTACCACCCGCCCGGGCGCGCTGGGGATGGCAATGATCACCTCATCCACATGGCGCGAATCCAGGGTCTGCTCCAGATCGGTCAGCGGGCCGAACACCTGCAAACCGTAAATTTGCTGTCCTTTTTTCGAGGGGTTATCATCTAAGAAGCCCACCGCGGCCATATTGAGCTGCGGGTTCTTCTGCAATTCGCGCACCACCAGCGCCCCCGCGTCGCCCGCACCCACCACGAGCACGTGCCGCGTGTGCGCGCTGCGCCCAGCCACCGAGGCCAAAATGCGGTTTTCCGCCAGCAGCCGCAGGGTAAAGCGTAAGCCGCCCACCATCAAAATGGACAGCAGCCAATCAATCACCAGCACCGAGCGGGGAAAACCAACAAAAAAGCCCATCGCAAACAGGCTGGTGATGGCCATTGAAACCAACACCGATGCTGCCGTCACCGCTGCCAGGATCAGCTTAAGTTCCTGCACGCTGGCGTACAGCCACAAGCGCCGGTACAGACCGAAGAAATGATACACCACCGGCTTGATGATCAGCGCCAACCCCGCCAGCCAGTAAGCGCTGGGCAGGTATTGGAAAAATTGCGCGCCCAATTCCAACCGCAGCACATAACTGCCCAAAACGGAGATGATGATGAGTGCCAGATCCCCCATCAGCACATAACGATTGCGTACATTCGGTTGGGCTTTCATGGGGAGCTATTGACCTCGCAGTCCTATCACCGTGCCGACCGTCCGCACCAGGATCAAAGAGTCCAGCAGCAGGTTGCGGTGCTTAATGTAGTACAGATCGTATTCCAGCTTCACGCCCGTGTCGGCCACGTTCGATGCATATCCAAAGTTCACCTGCGCCCATCCGGTCAGCCCAGGTTTCACCAGCAGCCGCGCCCGGTAAAAGGGCACATGCTCCTGCAGCTCGTTTACCAATTCCGGGCGTTCAGCGCGCGGCCCCACCAGGCTCATATCGCCGCGCAGCACGTTGATAAACTGCGGCAGCTCATCCAGATGGCTCTTGCGCATAATACGCCCCACCCAGGTCACTCGCTGATCGTTCTCCGTGGCCATGCGCGCGCGGCCGTCGCGCTCTGCATCTTTGCGCATGGTGCGGAATTTGATGATCTTATACACATCCCCGCTCTTCCCCAGGCGTTCCTGGGTGTAAAAGATCGGGAATCCGTCATCCAGCAAAATAGCCAGCGCCCCCACAGGCAAAAACAGCAGGAAGAACAACCCACCCACCAGCGAACCCACGATATCCAGCAGGCGTTTCAGCGCTTCATAAAACTCACTGGCATGCACATGGTCAAAGAACGAGCGCAGGATCCAATCCGATTGCAGCAGGAAGATGGGCACGCGTCCCAGCAGTTCTTCATACACAATCGGCATGGTCTTAACCGTCAGACCCTTTTCTTCGGCGTTGATCAAAGCCTCGAACAGATCTTCTTTCATCTCCCCCGAGATGGCCAGAATCAGATCGGTGATCTGCTGTTCCTGCACAATGCGCATCAGGTCGCGGCTGCCTCCCAGCACGGGTACTTTGGCCACCTCCGTGCCGATCTTTTGCGGGTCGTCGTCAATCAAGCCCGTCAAATAAAACGGCGGCGGCCAAATTTCTTTAATCACCGTGGCCAGGGTCGAGCCTGCGCGCCCCGCCCCCACAATCAAAACCCGCCGCAGGAACTGCGGCGCAGAAAAAACGCTGATGTAGGTGAAGCGCCAGACCAGGGTCAGCACGGCTTCGGCGATGATGAACACCGCCACGCTGAAGCGCGGCAGTGAGCCTTTGGGAGACAGGAAAAAGATCAGCAGGTACACGCCCAGACCAGCCAACGCCGCCAAAGCCACCCCCGCCAACGTGTCTTTGCGCCGCCCTGCTCGCCGCAGGTCATACAGCTCCACCAGCAGCAAAAGCCAGCCAACCGGCAGCAGGTAGAACCAATACGGCGGCCGTTCGCGCAGGAAGGCCAGCGAGAAGTCCAGCCAGTTATCGCGCGCCCCCCAGAAATACAACGAGATCAGCAGCGCCAGGCCGCTGACCAGCAAATCGCCCAGGATCAACACGACCCGCCGTTCTGCCGGGGGCAATCGCCACAAAAACGGCTTGTTCGTATGTTTCACGGTGCTCATAGCGTCTCTAAACCTCACGCTGTCCGCGCACCACGCTCGCCAAAAAACCGCCCCCCCAGGCAAAATGCATGGTCGCAATCGCTAACGGAACTCCAAACAGCATTCTGGGATCCCGCTTCTGAACCGCCGTGGACACAGCCCCGGCCAACAGCGCAAGGAGATAGATTCCAACCTCCAAAAGTAGCATCCAGCGGGCCAAAGCCCAAAACAGCGATAAAACACTCAGCGCCAACACACTCAGCACAAATAGCGGCGGCAGCGCCTGCCGCCACCGCAGGGTTTTGGGGTAGCGCCGCAGCATACGGTACTTCCAAAAGCCGTAGCGCCAATATTGACGCGCCAGCCCCCCCAGGGTTGCCCGCGCAAAATACACCGAGCGGATCTGTGGATCCAGCCACACCACCCCGCCGTGCAGGCGAATGCGGGTGTTAAATTCGTAGTCTTCGTTTGTCAGGAGCGTTTCGTCAAAACGCCCGATTTCATCCGCATAAGCGCGGTAGAAAGCCCCAAAAGGGACCGTATCCACCGCTCCGGCCTGAGTGGTGTAGCGGTAGCGCGCATCCCCCACGCCCAGCTTATGCGCCGCGGCAGCCGCAATCGCCCGCGCCGTCCAGCCTGCGCCCCCTGGGGCAATTTCCCACACCCCACCCACGTTCTGCCCGGTTCCGGCGCGCACCGCCGTCACCGATCGTTCCACATAATCCGGCGCCGGGCGGGAATGTGCATCCAAACGCACGATCACCTCTCCCTGTGCCGCCGCCAGCGCGCAGTTCAGCGCCGCCGGAATGTTTCGCCGGGGGTTATCCACCACGCGCAAATGCATCTCAGGGTGCTCAGACGCAAACGCGTTCACAATCGCGCGCGTCTCGTCTGTGGACAGGCCGTCCGCCAGGATCACTTCCATGTCTGCCTGCGGAAAGGTCTGACGAAGTAGAGCCTCCAGCAGCAGCCGGATGGTGGCTTCTTCATTGTAACATGGAATAATCACCGAAACGGTTGGCATTCACACCCTGTCCGCGCCGTAAAAACGGCTTTAACCCGCGCTGGTGAGAGCGCAGGTTAAAGCCAGATGGTCAAAAGATCTATCCCCATAACGGTTTGGGGGATCGGAAAGGTATCATTCGGAAGGAAACGGGCTGCCGCGATTCCGGCCGTCCGCTGCGCCGCCGCTTACTTGCAGCAGCCGTCCTCGTCTTTGCACGGCACAATCGCCACGGCCTCAACTTCCACGGCCACACCCTTCGGCAGCGCCGCCACCTGCACCGCGGAGCGAGCGGGGGCGTCGGCAGTGAAAAACTCAGCGTACACGGCGTTCATCGCCGCAAAGTCGTTCATGTCCCGCAAGAACACGGTGGTTTTCACCACGTTTTCCAGGGTGGTCCCAGCCGCTTCCAAAATAGCCTTCAGGTTCGTCAATGCCTGCCGCGTCTCCGCCTGCACGCCGCCTTCCACCACCGCGCCGCTGACCGGGTCTAACCCAATTTGCCCAGCGGTGAAAACCAGGTGGCCAGCACGTACCCCCACCGAATACGGTCCAATGGCTTTGGGAGCTTTTTCAGCAGTCACGACCTTACGTTCACAGCAATCGCACATGTTCTTCCTCCTGAAGGGATAGGTTGATCATACTATTGTAAGCCATTCACCCCTTTTGGTAAAGTTCCCCTAACAGTTTCCGCGCCCACCCAGGCAAACGGCCTGCCCTGGGTGGGGCAGGCCGCTGATGGATGGGTAAAGTCAGGTGCAGCGCCTAGTATTCCAGTTCCG
>DAIOUB010000099.1:0-10736 GCA_036751735.1 Levilinea sp.
TGCGCGGCGGGGGGCGACGGTTTTTCTGCCGATGTGACCGGCGGGGTGAAGATGATCGCCAGCCATGTGAACGCCGCTGCGAGCGATGGAATCTATTTGATCGCCGGGGAACCAGTGACATTGCTGAACGTTTCCAGCCATATCAACGCAGGGTACGGGCTGTACATTCAAAACCGGCCGGATACCGCCCCGCGCGTTTCGCTGACGGGGGTGAGCATCACCCGCAATTCGAGTGTCGGCGCGCATATCGCCACCCCCAACGCGGTATCGGTGGACCGCAGCAACTTTGCGAATAACAGCTCCACGGGTTTGGTGGTGTTGAACATCGAGCCTGGTTCGGCTCCGCCGGTGACCCTTCTGCGCAGCCAATGGATCCGCAACGGCTCAAGTATCTACATACAATCTGCCGGGCGCATCCTGGTGGACGGCATCCGCAGCGAAGCCAATATCGGAGGCGCGAACATTGCGCTGTTGAATACAGCCGGCACGCAGCCCATCCAGATCAGCAGCCGCCTGGGCCCCAATATCTTGTCGAATAACGGCGGCGTCTTCATCATCCAAAGCAGTTCCAGGGTTTCGGTCACCGGCTTGAACGCGGTGCGGAGCCAGGGCCTTCAGATCACCGCGCCGAATTCCTCTGTGACGCTGGCGCGCAGCAGCATCATCAACAGCCTGGATTATCCGGGGCTGACGATCACATCGGGCGGGGCGACCACCCTTTCGGATGTGCGGGTGAACCGCAACAGCGGCGATGGAGCGTTTCTGAATATCACCAGCGCTGCCGGCCCCACGCGCATTCTGCGCAGCCAGTTCAACGGGAACAACGGCCTGGGGATCAGCCTTGCGACCCTGGGGCGTACCCAGATCAGCCAGGTAGAAGCTTCGAATAACGCGGGATTAGGGATGCAAGTGGTGAATACCGCGGGTAACCCCACGGGCTGGTGGGTGACGGTGCAGCAGAGCGCCTTCAACGCCAACGCCGGCGGTTCTGGTTTGAAAGTGACTTCGAACGGCGGCGTTCAGGCCAGGAGGATTTCGGCTTTGGACAACAATACATTCGGCATGGAGGTTGAATTCAGTGCCCCGGTTCCCTTTCAATTGACTGGCAAGCCGGGGGACAACCGGTTTGTGGGCAACCTCGGTACGGGGCTGTCTGCGGTGGGGATGAGCAGACTGGTGGTTTCTGGGGTAGACGCCAGTCAAAACAACGTGATGGGCGTGCGGGTGGACGGTACAGCAGCGCAGGAGTTCCAATTCACCAACGTTCAGGCGAACGGCAACAGCTTTATCGGCGTTTATGCGACCGGAAGCGGCAGAATGCTGTTTAAAAACATCGCCGCCGATAACAACGGAAGAGGTCTGTTCACCGGCACCTACTATTCGGCAGATGTCAAACAGGACATTTCGATCCTTTCCAGCCATTTTGATGGGAATATTGATCTGGGGCTGGACCTGCGCACCAGCAGGCCGGTGCTGCTGAACGGCGTTTCCGCTTCTCATACCCAGGTCGGCAGCGGCGCGGCCATCACCGATTACGGCGGCCCGAACGTGACGGAGAAGGTGGAAATTTTAAGCACGTTGGGCAAAAATTACTTTGACAACAATGCCGTGTCGGGCATTGAGGTGACCAACACCCGGTCGTTCACCGCCAGCTACCTTTCGGCACGCGGCAACGCCCGGAACACCACCCAGCCTGGGGTTTACCTGAGCGGACCGGATGCCCCCGTGACGCTGACCTGCGCGGTGGTCACCGGCAACCCGGCGGACGGCCTGAAGACGGAGACCGGCGCTGCCCTGGTGAAGATTGTCAACGGCATGCTGGACGGCAACACGCGTTTGAATCCCAGCTTGTATGCCAATATCCGCTTGACCAACCCCGCGACCACCCTGGATTACAAACCCGGGTTGTGCAGCGGCTGGTAAGCTGCGCTAAGAATTCAAGATCGGGCGCAGTCCGTCACCGGGCTGCGCCCGATTTTTGACTCTTGCCTATTCTCAGAGCTGCAGGGGCGGGATTGAGGCCGGTTTTCGATTGTCAGCCGGGGGATCTTTGAGTAAGATCATAGCAGCGGTTTTAACCGGGGGAAATTGTATTGGCGCACATGAGCTTTTTGATTCAGGAGGCGTGGTTATGCAATCTCGTTTCACTTTGATCCGGTGGCTGGCGGCGGCTGTGCTGCTGCTGGTCAGTTTTCTGCCGCAGTTCCCCGCGCAGGCGCAAAGCGAACCCCCCGGCGGCGACCTGGAGGCTGAGGCCGGTTTTTACCCCGACCCCGGCGCGTATTTTAAGGTGGGCAGCACGGCCTACGCGGTCACAGCCGCGGACTGCGACCCATCCCTGGCGGGCGAGCAGGCCTGCGACAACCCGCTGCAGGCGGCGGTGGATTTTTTGACGGCCCAGAACCTGACCCCCGCAAGCGGCAAGATCTACATCGGCGCGGGAGTGTACGACCTGGCGGCGGCCACAAACCCCGCGTCGAATTGGAGTATTGATGGGGGCATTTGGACCGCCTATCCGCCAAAGCTGACGCTGGTGGGCATGGGTTCGGCCCTGGGCGGAGCGGCGACCACCGAGCTGCGCGGCAATATCAGCCTGTCTAACCTCGGCGCGCTGACGGTGTCGAATGTTCTGGTACAGGGGGGCAGCCTCACCACCGGCAACACCAGCGGGCTGATCACCTTGGATCGGGTGCAGGTGCTCAACAGCCCCGGCACGTGTATCTCAATTGCTGCCCACCAAGGGTCGGTGGCGGCGTCGCAGGTGCTGGTGAACGGCTGCGCGGCGAGCGGCAGCGGCATTTTTGCCGACGTGACCGGCGGATTGAAGATGACCGCCAGCCATTTGAATGCCGCCACGGGCGAGGGGCTCTTTTTGGTTGCCGGTGAGCCGGTAACTTTGCTGAACGTCTCCAGCCATATGAATGCAGGGGGCGGGATCGTGAGTCAAAGCCGGCCGGATTCGGCCCCGAAAGTTTCCCTGACGGCGGTGAGCGTTACCCGTAATGAGGGTACGGGGGTGCAGATCGGCACCCTTGGTGCGGTATCGGTGGACCGCAGTGTCTTTGCGAATAATAGCGGCATGGGATTGATGGTGATGAACATTAATCCCGAAGCACCTGCACCGGTGAATGTTTTCCGCAGCCAATGGATCCGCAACAGCGGAGGCCTGATGGTGCAATCCGCCGGACGGATCGTGGTGGACGGTATACGCAGCGAATTTAACCAAGGGTCCCCGGCGATATCGCTGGATAATATGCCTGGCACGCTGCCCATCCAAATCAGCAACCGCCTGGGGGCCAACACGTTGGCCAATAATGACGGCCCTTCCTTCATCATGAGCAATTCTAAGGTCACGATCACAGGGGTCAACGCGGTGCGGAGCCAGGGCTTCCAAATCACGGCGCCGAATTCCGCTGTGACGGTCATGCGCAGCAGCATCACCGACAGCCAGTCGCATCCGGGGCTGATCATTATTTCAGGTGGGGCGACCACCCTTGCGGATGTACGGGTGAACAACAACAACAGCGTGGGGGCATCTCTGGTGACCGCTGGTGCAGGCGGCCCCATGCGCATCCTGCGCAGCCAGTTCAACGGGAACAGCGGCCCGGGGGTCAGCATCTCGACGCTGGGCCGCACGCAGATCAGCCAGGTGGAAGCATCGAATAACTCGGCGTTGGGAATGGAATTGGTGAACAACGGGGTTAACCCTACGGGCTGGTGGGTGACCCTTCAGCAAAGCACCTTCAACGGCAACAGCGGCGGTTATGGTTTGAGAGTGGCTACGACCGGCGGTGTTCAGGCCAAGAAGATTTCGGCTTCGAACAATACCTCATACGGTATGCAGGTTGAATATATCGAACCAGCCCCCTTTCAGCTGACCGGCAAGCCGGGGGATAACCGGTTTGTGAGAAACGGTGCTATGGGTTTGGCCGCGTTGGGGGTGAGCAAACTGGTTCTTTCGGGTGTGGATGCCGGCCAAAATAATTCTTTCGGCGTGCAGGCCATAGGCGCAACCACGCAGGACTTCCAAATCACCAATGTTCAGGCGAACGCCAATAACAGTACCGGTATTTTGGCCATCTCAGGCGGGAGAATGCTGTTGAAAAATGCAGCCGCGGACGCCAACTCTGAAAAAGGGCTGATCGCGCAAACGAATTATTCCGACACGGCCAAACTGGACCTTTCCATTTTGTCCTCTCATTTTGACGGCAATGGGGTCAATGGGTTGGATCTGCGCACCAGCGGGCCGGTGCTGATGAACGGGGTATCCGCTTCTCATTCTGCGCTGGGCAGCGGCGCGGTCATCGCCGATAATGGGGGGCCGAATATGACGGCGAAGGTGGAGATCTTGAGCACCTTGGGCAAGAACTACTTTGACAACAACGCCATGTTGGGCATGGATGTGGTCAACGCCCAATCCTTCAGCGCCAGCTACCTCTCGGTGCGCGGCAACGGCAAAAACAGCAACGTCCCGGGGCTTTTCCTGCGCGGGCCGGACGCCCCCGTGACGATGACCTGTGCGGTGGTCACGGGCAACCCGGCAGACGGTCTGCAAACGGATACCGGCGCCGCTCTGGTGAAGATTGTGAATGGGATGATGGACGGCAACACGCGCCTGGATCCCAGCTTGTATGCCAATATCCGCTTGACCAACCCCGCGACCACCCTGGATTACAAACCCGGGGTGTGCAGCGGCTGGTAAACTGCATCTGAGATGGGCGGTCGGGCGCAGTCCGTCACCGGGCTGCGTCCGATTTATTTACCGCTCGCCTGACCCCCAGGGCCGGCAGACGATCTGTTGCCCGCTTTCGATTTGTCATCGGGGGTGGTTTTGGGTAAGATTATAAGGATGTTTTTTGGCTGGGGGAAAATCGTAACGGCGTATTCAGGTTGGATGGTTCAGGAGGCATTTTGATGCAATCCCGTTTCACTTCGATGCGATGGCTGCTGGCAGCCGTGCTGGTGTGGGTCAGTTTTCTGCCGCAGTTCCCGGTGCAGGCGCAAAGCGAACCCCCCGGCGGAGAGATGGACGCCGAGGCCGTTTTTTACCCCGACCCCGGGGCTTTCTTTACGGCGGACGGCATGGCGTACGCCTTTACACCGGCGGACTGCAACCCGTGGGCGGACGGCGAACAGCCTTGCGATAACCCGCTGCAAGCGGCGGCAAATGCACTTTTGGGCCTGAACCTGACCCCCGCGGGCGGCAAGATTTACATCGGCGCGGGGGTGTACGACCTGGAGGGGGCCGCAGACCCTGGGCCTCACTGGGTGATCAACGGCACCGGCTGGACCGCTCTGCCCTCCAAGCTGACCCTGGTGGGCATGGGCTCGGCGGTGGGCAGCCCGATGTCCACGGAGCTGCGCGGCATCGTCAACCTCACCAACCTCGGTTCGGTGACGGTGTCGAACCTGCTCATCCGCTCCGGCGGTCTGGTGACCAGCAACATGACGGGGACGCTGAACCTGGAGCGTGTGCAGGTGATGGACGGCCCCGCCAACTGCGTGTTTATCGGCAGCCAACAGGGTGCGGTGACGGCGGCCCAGGTGGTGATCAACGGCTGCGGCGCAACGGGCTTTTATGCTGATGCCACCGGCGGGCTGAAGATGACGGCCAGCCATATCACCGGCGCGGGCGGGAGTGGGATCAATTTAATCGTTGGGAATACGGTGACGATGCTGAATGTCTCCAGCAGTTCCAACGTCGGCGACGGCCTTTATCTGGTCGGCATGCCGGATACCGCCCCGCGCGTCTCGTTGACGGCCGTCAGCACCGTCCGCAATCAAGAAGAAGGCGCTCAGGTCATCACCCGCGGCGCGGTTTCGGTGGACCGCAGTGTCTTTGTGGGCAACGCGGGCGTGGGGCTGCTGGTGGATAACAGCGGGCCCGACATCAGCCAGCCGGTGACGGTGCTGCGCAGCCAATTCCTGCGCAACGCTGCGAGCGCGAACATTTATTCCAGCGGGCGCATCCTGATGGACGGCATTCGCAGTGAGGCGAACAGCGATTACCCCAACATCGTGCTGAACAATTCCTGGGGCACCCAGCCCATCCAATTCACCAACCGGCTGGGGCCGAACGTACTGGCCAATAACGAAGGCACGGTGTCGTTATTCACGCAGGGGCAGGCCACGGTGACGGGCGTGAGCGCCGTGCACAGCCAGGGGATTGATATCGGCGCGTCGAACGGGTCTGTGACGGTCTCGCGCGTCAGAATTACTGCCAGCCAGTCGGCCCCGGGGTTGGCGATCAATTCGGGCGGCACGACCACCCTGGCGGATGTGCAGGTGAACCGGACCAACAGCGTGGGAATCACCGTCCTGGCCAGCAATGAAAATGCCCCCATGCGCATTCTGCGCACCCAATCCAATGGGAACTCCGGCCCAGGATTCAGCCTGAACAACCCCGGCCGGGTGCAGATCAGCCAGGTGGAGGCCTCGAACAATGGCGCGTATGGAATGCTCCTGTCCAGCACTCCTTCGCAGCCCAAGGGCTGGTGGGTGACCGTGCAGCAGAGCAGCTTCAATTACAACAAACCCGGTTTCGGTTTGAACATCGGCTCAACCGGCGGCGTACAAATGAAGAAAATATCGGCTTCGAATAACGGAGCCCAGGGTGCGCGGGTCGAAATTCCAACGTCGGCGAATTTCCAGATGAGCGGCAAGCCGGGCGACAACGTGTTTCAGGGCAACGGCGGTGCGGGCCTGAGCGTGGCTGGCGTGGGCAAGCTGGTGTTGGCGGGGGTGGACGCCAGTTATAACACCGCGATGGGCGTGGAAGCGGCGGCCACATTACCGCAGGACTTCCTGCTGACCAACGTTCAGGCGAACGCCAACGGTGTGATGGGACTGTCTCTGAACACGGCCGGAACGATGCTGCTGAAGAACGTGGCGGCGGACGCGAATGCCGTTATGGGGCTGTCTGCGGTCAATCCCTATACAGCGGGCATCCAACAAGGCGTCACCCTCCTTGCCAGCCGTTTTGATTCCAACCAAATCTTTGGGGCACAGATTGTGACCAACGGCTCGGTGCTGTTGAATGGGGTTTCGGCTTCTTATACCAGAGAGCAATTTGGTTTGCAAATTACCACTGCTGACTCTGCTCTCCCCGTCGAAAAGGTGGAACTCTTGAGCACCCTGGGCAAGAACTACTTTGACGGCAACGGCAGCAACGGACTGCTGGTACTCGGCGCGAAATCCTTCACCGGCAGTTATGTGTCGGTGCGCAATAACGGTCAGGTCGTGCCCCAGGTGGGCATGGGCGTCAGTGGGGTGGACGCCCCGGTGACGCTGACCTGCGCGGTGGTGACGGGTAACCCGGCAGACGGCATACAGGTGTCCATTGGCGCGGCTTTGCTGAAGATTGTGAACGGTATGGTCGAAGGCAACGCGCGGCTGGACCCAGACTTGTTTCAAAACGTCCGTTTGAACGACCCGGGTACCACGTTGGATTTGAAACCCGGAGTGTGCAGCGGCTGGTGAGCTTTGGCCTGAAAGCGAAATAAAAGCAAAAATGAGCGCAGTTCGGTGACGGACTGCGCTCGTTGGTTTATTCTGCCGGTTTGCGCCGGCGGCGCAGGCGCAGGAGAAGGCGCTGCCCCCAGGCGCGTGCCCAGGCGCGCTGCGCGGCGCGCACGGCGGCGGCGCTGGGCGGGGTGCGGCGGTAGGCGGCGTGGATGTAGACCTGCACGCTCATGCGCAAGGCAGCAGCCAGGTGCGGGTAGGCTTGCAGGTGCGGCTCGGCACGGCGCAGGGTTTCCCAGGGGGTCAGGTGGGCGGGCACATCCACCCCGGCGGCGGTCAGTTCCCGGCGCAGGGCGGCGTACAGGCGGGAGGCCTGGGCGGTGGGGGAGCGGTCGGGCGGGGGGCGCCAGCGGCGCAGGGCGGCGAAGGCGGCGGCGGCCCCCAGCAAAACAGCCCCCAGCAGCCAGCCCCAGGCGATCTTCTGCGTTTGCGCGGCGCTTTGCGGGCGGGGGGTGGGGCTGGGCTGTCGGTTGGCGGTGGGCGGCTCCGGGTACACCGGCGCGGGGAAGGCGGCGGTCGGCTCAAACTCCACCCAGCCGTAGCCGGGGAAATAGACTTCCACCCAGGCATGGGCGGCGGAGGCGGGCACGCGGTAGGCGCCGCGCTCAAAATCGTATTGGCCCATGGCATAGCCGCTGACTACGCGGGCGGGGATGCCCTCGGCGCGCAGCAGGACGGTCATGGCGCTGGCGGCGTAGCTGCAAAAACCGGCGCGGGCGTCGAACAGGTAGTAATCCACCGCGTCCTGGTCGGGGCCGGGCGGGGGGGTATCCAGGGTGTAGGGAAAAGCGCGCAGATAAGCCTGCACGCGCAGCACGCGGTCGTAGGGGAAGGGGGGATCCTGGGCGGCCAACTGCGAGGCCAAATTCACCACCCGCCGGGGCAGGCTGGGGGGCAATTGCAGGTAGCGCGCCTGAATCTCCGGCGGGTAGCGATTTCCGGCGAAGCGCAGCTGCGTTGCGTCCAGTTGGAGGGTGTGGGAGAGGACGGTGTATTGGCGGGCCGTGCCGCGCACCCGCTGGGCGCTGCCGTCGGCCAGGGACTGCAGGGCGGCCGCGCCGCTGAGCACCTGCACGGGGTCGTTGGCGGCAAACAGTTCCCCGCTGGAGGGCACGGTCAGCCCGATTTCCTGAGTGAGGGCGGTGCGGTCGGGGGGCAGCTCAGGGGGGGCGGGGCTGGGGGCCGCGGCAGGGGGCGCATCCGCCAGCGGCAGCCAGCCCTGGCCGGTGTAGGTGTCGTACACGGCACTGCGCCAGTAACGGCGGGGCGGTTGGGCGGCGCTTCCGGCTTCGGGGGGCGGCGGGGGCGGGTCGCTGAGGCGCACCCACAGCACCACGCCTTCATCCTGCGGGGGGGGTTGACCGATGGCTTCCAGACGAATGGGGGTGAGGGCCTGGGCGGCCTGGGCGGGTAAACTGCTCCAGGATGCGCTGGGGGCGGGCGGGGGGTTGAAAAAATCGCGAATTTGGTCCCAGCCCTGGGGGGTGGCCGCCAGGGGGGTCAGGCGCGCCAGCCCGGCCAGCAGCACCAGGGCGGCAACGGCCCCCAGGGCCCAATCGCTGAATTCGGAAAGGGTATCCAGGCCGCGCTGCTGCCAATCGGCGGCCTGGCGGAGAAAGGCGCAGTGGGCGATGAGGGCCAGGGCCGCCAACCCGAAGGCCCACAGCAAGTTAGCGCTTTGCCCTTGGCGGACGGTTTGGAAGATGAGGGCCAGCCCCAGCGGCAGCAGGGCGGCATAGGCGTTTTGACGGCGCAGCACCCACCAGACCAGCCACACCGCCAGGCACCACAGTCCCCAGGCGGCCAGAAAGGTCCACAGGCCGCGGTCTGGAACGGATTGGGCGCGCAGGTCGGCCCACCAGCCGCCCATGCGCACACCGAAAGCCGTCACGCGCAGGTTCAGCCAGGTCAGGCGGTCCATGCCCAGGGGCAGCACCCAGGCGCTGAGCGGCGGCAGCACCCGCCCGGCGGCCTGGGCCGCGGCGGCGAATCCCAAGGTCAGGCTGTAGGCGGCCGCCCCCCAGCCGGAAAAACGGGTATAGGTCAGCAAAACGCCCACCAGCAGGCCCAGCCACAGCCCGCTGAGCGCCGCGGGGGGAGATGACAGGCCGGGGGTGTCGCCCAGGCTGAGGCTGATCGGCAGGCACACCGCCACCAGCAGCAGCCACAGCAGCCAGCGTTCGCGCAGGGCGGCTTTCACGGCTGCACCTCGCGCGGGCGGGCCTGCACCACCACGCGGCCGGTGCCGGTGGCGCGAAATTCCCAGCGGCGCAGCGCACCGTAGGCGGCAGGGATGACGCGAATCTGGGGGCTGAGCAGGATTTCCGTGGGGATGCCCTGGGCGGTCAGGCGCAGACGCGCGGATTGGACCTCGGGCGGGCAGGGGTCGGCGGCCCACAGCACGGCCTGGGGATGGGCCAACAGGCGCAGCGGGCGGCTCCAGGCGGGGTCGAGCGAGGGGGTCAGCACCACGCACAGGTCTTGCGGCAGCAGCAGAGGTTGGAACGCTTGCAGGGCGCTGCCCAGGGAGGTGGGCCCCGCGTTCAGGCCGGCCAGACCGCGCAGCAGAACCCACAGGCTGTGGGGGCCGGGGCGCGGCGGCAGGGGGGCGTTTTCAGCGGCGAGGATGCCCACCGCCAAACCGCTGCGCAGCAGTTGGCTGCTCAGGCTGGCGGCGGTGATGATCAGATCTTCCAGACTGCTGCGGCCCGCTGCCTCGCGCTGGACGCTGGCCTGACTGTCCACAATCAGCCATACCCGGGCGGCGGCCTCAGGGTCAAATTCCTTCACCGACCATTTTTCGCGGCGGGCGGTGGTGGACCAGTGCACACGGCGCAGGGAGTCGCCGGGAGCGTAATCACGGGTGGTGCTGGCTTGGGTGGTTTCGGCGCTGAGCGGCTGGCGCAGGGGGCGCTGGCTGCCGGGGGCGCTGCGCGGACGCAGCAGATCGGGGGGCAGGTGGGCCAGGGGTGGGTAAACCACAATTTCCAGGGGGTCGGCCGTCACCTGGCGCACGCTGAACAGGCCGAAGGGGTCGCCGCTGCGCAGCTCCCAGGGCCCCAGGCGAAAGACCCCCCGCTGGCGGCATTCCGTGCTGGCGCTCCAGCGCAGGGTCTGGCCGCCGCTGACGGCGCGCACCTCGCTGATTTGATAGCCCGGCAGGTCGGAACGGTCGCTGAATTCCACCCAGGGGGCGGGCAGGGGGCTGCGGTTGG
>DAIOUB010000100.1:0-1392 GCA_036751735.1 Levilinea sp.
CGGCGGCGTCATCACAGGCATAGGTTCTGACATGGGAGCAGGCTGCGGCTGGGGTTCTTCCAAAGGCTGAAGCTGGCTTTCGGGGGCCGCAGCGGCCTCCAGCCGGACTTCTGTCTGGCTTTCACGTCGGCGAATCCCTCGCCGGATCAGCGCCCACAGCACCAGCACCAACAGCAGCAGCATCAGCCCAACCAGTACCAGCCACAACACCGGCGTGTTCAAATTCAAATTGGGCAGCCCTGGCAGGGTAATCCCAGGCGCAGATGCCGGGGGCGTTTCGCCCGCCGCACCGGCCGGCACATCCCCCGCTGGGGCGGCGGCCGCCTGGCGCACATCCACGCGCACGCTTGCCGCGCGGTAGGTTCCCGCCGAGTCAGATACCGTCAGGGAAATGTCATGCACCCCTTCGCTCAGGCGCACAAAAATCTGCGGCCCGCTGCCCAGCACGCCGTCCAGGTTGGAATTCCATTCCATCCGCTCACCGGTGATGGCCCCATCTTCCAGGTCGTAGCCGTACCCGCGCAGCCAGACTCCCTGGGTTGAGGCCCCGCCGCCGTCCAGCGGTGACAGAATGACAGCGGTCGGCGCGTGATCCGTCACCGTCACCGACCCCGCCGACTGGGCCGAGGTGCTGTGGAAGCCGTCGCTGGCATCCACCCGCAGCCAAAGCGCCTTCCCCCCCGGCAGCCGTGCGGGGTCCACCGCCAGTTCACCCGTGCGGATCCCTGTTGCCATTGGGTTCCACGTCTGTCCCTCATCCTGGCTATACGAAACCGCGTAAGTCAGCACGTCCCCGTCCGCGTCGGACGCCTGCCAGCGCACCCAGGCCGTTTGCCCATCCGCCCAGGCTTCCCCGCCCGCCGGTTCCTGCAGGGTGATGACGGGCAGGTTGGCCGAAGCGCTCCGCCGGGCCAGTTCCGTTTCTCCCCGCACCACTACCAGAGATGTTGCCAGCTCTGTGTCCGCGGTGAAACTGGCTGTGATGAAATCCACACCGATATTCTGTCCCAGGGTGGGATGCAGATAATCCAGTTCCTGGCACATCTGCTCCAGGACATTTTCTTCTGCGTCGCGTACCTGCAAACAGGTTCCCGTCTCCCCTCCCACCAAAGGCGGCATGCGCGAGGCGATGCGGAAGGCGGGCAATATTTCCGCCTGCCCCGATTGGCGGATCACCGCGGCCGTCAGCAGCTGCCCCTCCGCGGGCGCGCGCCGGTTTCGCGGCACACCCGCCGCCAGCCGTCCGCCTATGGGCAGCGCTGCGCCCGGCAGGAACACATCCTGACGCTCAAAGCCCGTCCCAAAAGCCTGCGCCGTCGCCGGAGAAACCCAGGCCGGTGTGCAGTACGACAGCACATCAAAGGTGGCGGCCGGGTCGAACAGCTCAAATCC
>DAIOUB010000100.1:1492-10719 GCA_036751735.1 Levilinea sp.
CCATCAGCCGGTCGGGGGCTTCGCCGCCCGCCCAGCGTCCTTCGCGCGCCGTGCGTTCATACAGCAGCCGCAGGGTCAGCAGATAATCCGTCACCGCCGGGCAGCCGCTGCCGCCGTTCAAGGCCGGGCAGTCCAGGGTGCTGTCAAAGCTCTGCTGGATCCCCGGCTGGTACACATACGTCAGCCCGTCGGGTGCCAGCGGCAGCATATCCCACAAATCGCGCACAGCCTGCTGCGCCGCGCTGCGCTCCGGCAGCAGCACCTCGTTCGACGGCTCCGGCGTGCCCGCCCCCGCTGCCGGGCGGTATCCCAGATCAAACCAGGCCAGCCGCAGCCGGATCCCCGGCGCAAAGCTCAGGTTCGTTTCACGCTGTGTGCCCCCCACATCCGCCGTCAGCCGCAGGGTGCCGCTCAGCCACTCCGCGGGCAGCAGGAAATTCAAACTGCGCTGCGGGTCGCCTTGCTGCTGGGTCCAATCCTCATGGAACGCCGTGATGCTGATCGGTTCCGGCGCCAGCGCCCCCAAATCGCGCCCATCGCCGTTTACCCCGCGCAGCGTGCCGGTGACGCCCGCCAGCTCGGTACAGCCCTCGCCGCAGTCCACATACACGCGCACCACGGTCGGCTTGCCCGCCGTCAGCTGCCCTTCCCCGTCCACCGCTTGAAGCGCCTGAATGTGCGAGATGAACAGCCCTTCAGCCTGAGCGGCCGTAAAGGTCACCTCACCGGCCCCCTCCTTCAGGTTCACTTGCTGCTCAGACGGTTGAAACTGGTATCCGCTCAGCACCGGCCGCAGGGCGTAACTGCCTGCGCTCAGATGCTGAAAGGCAAATCGTCCGTCTGCGCCGGTCAGGGCCGGCTCATAATCGGCCAAATGTACGCTCACCCCCGCCAGGGGCTGCCCGTCGGCCGTCCGCACCACCCCTTCCAGGGTCAGGCGCGGCTCCAGCCCGCCCCCTGCCGAGGCATTGGGGCTGAAGGCTGTCCCCTCCACCGAGGTGATCCACTGCATCTGCGAGCCGTCCGTGCGCACCGAAGCCAGGTTCAGGCCCGCGTTCCCAGCCTGTGCGTCTGCGCTCTGGGTGAAGAGGATCCGGTCGCTTTCTGCCGTCCAACAAAAATCCGCAAAGGGCAAGCCCGAGACCAGCAGCAGCAGCCCGCTGCCGTCTGGCCGCACCAGATAAATCTCAGCCTGAGCGTCGGGCTGCGGGGCAAATAAAGCCCGCTGTCCCAAAGCGGGGTCTGAGGCAAAGGCAATCCAGCTTCCGTCCGGCGACCACTGCGGCGAATGATCCCCCTCATGCGCGCTCAGGGCCAGATCTGCGCTGCCCTCCGCGGTTTCTACCACATGAATGCCGCTTTGCCCGCCGCCAGATACCGCGTATGCGATGCGTTTACCGTCCGGCGACCACGCAGGTGAAAATTGCGCCGCCCCCGGCTGCGAAATCAGCACGCGGCGTTCACCGCTCTGAGTCTGAATCAGCACCACTTGGCTTTCAGGGTAAGGGGTTTCAGCAGGTCCAAATGGAGCGCAGGTCAGCGCCAGTTGATCTCCTGTCGGTGACCAGGCCGGTTCCCAACAGGCCTCATTTTCCGCGCTGACGGCTTGCGGGCTGGCGCTGCCGTCCGCCGCGGCGGTGTACACGCGCAGCTTGCCGCCCGCGGTGGGCGCCGCCGAATAAGCCAGCCGCTGTCCGTCCGGCGACCAGGCCAAATCGCGCACTGTCAAGGTATCCGGGCTTAGCCGCAGCCGGTTTCGCCCCCCCGCGTCCATCACCACCCGCGCGGCGGCCTCCCCTTGCCCCTCCAAAAAGGCCAGCCGCTGCCCATCGGGTGAAAACCGCGGCAAATCTTCGCGCGCCGGGGTATCTGTCAGGGCTACCGCCGTGCCCCCGTCTGAGCGCGCCCAATACAGGTCTGTGCCCCCGGCATTCTCCGCCGCATACACCACCCAGCTCACCGCTTCGGTTTGGCTTTGGGCGTGGGGAGCCCCCTGAAACCACAGCCCCCCCAGCGCAACGGCGGCCGCCAGTAAAATTCGTCCAATCGAATTCAAATCTGCCTGCCTTTGAACTTTCGAAAGAATTGCACCTGTACGTATTATAACGTGAGTTATCCAAATTGATTCCGCCCTGAGGAAACCACCTTGCTGCTCAGCGAATATTTAGGATATAAATCTTATATATTGACATTATTGAAACGCCTGTGATATACTGCCCCCATGCGGTGCGTTCCGCATCCCTCTCCGCCCTGCGAAGAGGGAAGGCTGTACCCTTCAATGGATAGCATACGTGATATCGCGATGAAAAGCACCCGAGATCGTATCTTACACACCCTGCTCAACCACCCCCGCTGCAGCATTAACGAATTGGCCGATGCGGTGGGCATTAACGGTATTTCCGTCCGCCACCACCTCAGCAACTTGCAGGGCGATGGACTGATTGCCGTCGAAGAAGAGCGCCACGGTGTCGGCCGCCCTCGCCTGGTGTATTCCCTCACCGAAAAAGGCATGGAGCGCTTCCCCACCCGCTACCTGCGCCTCACCAACCGCCTGCTGGATCAGCTCAAAGAAACCCTGCCGTCCGAGGTGGTGGACCGCCTGTTCGTGCAGATGGCCACCGATTTAGGCACCGATATCGCCCAAAAAGTGCAGGCCCTGCCCATTGAAGAGAAACTGGAAGTGATTAAAGATGTCCTTTCTCAGGAAGGCTTTTCTGTGGAATGGGAAAAACAAGGCGATCAGTATTTGATCCACGAAATCAGCTGCCCCTACTATCAGGTGGGCCAGCAGCACCCCGAAGTCTGCTCCCTGGATCAAACCCTTATCTCCACCGTCCTGGCCATCCCCACCGCCAAAATCCAATGTCTGCTGCGCGGCGACCAGCACTGCACCTATGTCGTTTCAGATCTTGCTCCCTCGGAGGATCAAACCGCATGACCAACCCCTCTACCCCCACCGACCCCAATCAGCCGGTCTGGCAGGCTGAAAGCGAACACCCTGAGCTTTGCGCTGTGCTGCGCGAAGGTCTGCGGGAAGTGATTGACCCCGAAATTGGCCTGAACATCATCCAGCTCGGCCTCATTCGCGACGTCACCATCGAAGCCGACCACGCTCTCATCCGTATGATCCTCACCACCCCCTTCTGCCCCTACGGCCCGGCCATGATCGAAAGCACCCGCCAGAAGGCTGAATCCGTTTTAGAGCGCCCCACCCATGTAGACCTGGGTCTGGACGTTTGGGATTTTTCCATGATGGAAGAAGGCTTGGCCGACGATTGGGGATTATTCTAACCCCGCATTCCCCCCACGAAAACATCTCCGCCGTGAGAAGGCTTGGCCCTCCCACGGCGGTTTTCTTTTCAAGGTAGGCCGATTAGAAGCTGCGGTTGACGTTGAAGTAACTTACCAGCTTCATCGCCAGGCTCATATCCCCGCGGAGCTGAAGTTTGCCCAGCATAAACGCCTTCATCCCGTCCAGTTTACCCGTGAAAATATCCAGGCAGTCCTGCGCCGACGCCAAAAAGGTCAGGCTGGGGTTCGGGATCGTGCCCGCTTCGGTTTTGCACTGCTGATTGGCGATGGTGATCACCCAATCCCCGCCGCCCGGCCCGCTCAAATGCAGCTGCACGGTGGCGTTGACCCCCGCCGCGCGTTCCGGCACAAACGCTTCCGGCATTCTTTCCAACAGACCCGCAATCGTATATTCGCTCATATTCATCTCCCGCAAAACACCCTCTCGCAAGGGCGATAAAAGAAGCCCACCCACAGGCGAGCCTTCAGAAATGATTGTGTCCGGTATAATTATAATGGTTTTTACCATAACCCATGAGTTCATCCCGCAGTCTTGCCCCAAGGATACGGCGATGGCATAGGACGCCCAGCGATGATCCAGACTTTCTTGTTTGACGAAGAAAAGGACTGCCAAAAAGACCTCACCCTCGACCAGATCCGCGTCAGTCTCTCAAATCCGGATCATTTGCTGTGGGTCAATCTGGCCAACCCCACCCCCCAGGAGACGCAACAGGTGTTGGGAGATCTTTTCCAATTTCACCCGTTGACCCTTGAAGACTGCCTCTCCGTCGGCTATCAGCCCCCCAAAATTGACGATTTCGGCAGCTACCTCTTCCTCATCGTCCACGCCTTACACCCCGATCACCGCCTGGATGCATTGGAAACCTTCGAATTAAATCTTTATCTGGGCGAGAACTTCGTGGTCACCTGCTACGCCGAAGAGAGCATGCCGCCCGTCGAACGGGTCATTCAGCGCCTGGCCCGCGACCAGCGCGTCTATCTCTACGGTTCCGATTTCCTCTGCCACGCCATCCTCGACGCCCTGGTGGATGACTACATGCCCCTGGTGGATCAGCTCGATGATGAATTGGACGACCTGGAAGACGCCGTGCTGCAAAAACCGCATCCCGTCACCCTTCAGCGCATCCTCTCCATCAAGCACAGCCTGATGACCCTGCGCCGCATCCTCAGCCCCCAGCGAGAAATCATCAATCGCCTCACCCGCGACGAATTCCCCATGGTGGACAAGCAAAGCCAGATCTACTTCCGCGATATCTACGATCATCTGGTGCGCATCCAGGACCTCACCGAAACCCTGCGCGATATCGCCACCAGCGCCCTGGATATCTACCTGAATTCCACTTCCCTGCGCCTGAACGAAGTGATGAAGGCCCTCACCATCGTCTCCACCATCTTCCTGCCGCTGTCCTTTGTCGCCGGGGTCTACGGTATGAATTTTCATTTCATGCCGGAATTAACCCACCCCTGGGGCTATCCCCTGGTGTGGGTTGTGTTTGCCCTCATCGCGGGCGGGATGATGCTCTTCTTCAAAAAACGCGGCTGGTTTTAGCCCAAAGCCTTGGCAACCGCCTGGTTCACATCCTCGCAAATTTCAGCGCCTAATGCGCGCAGCGCTTCGGTTTTTTCGGGGTGCCCCGAGGCAATCCCCCAGGCCCGCACCTGCACCGCAACGCCAGCCTGAGCCAGCAAAGCCGCCGCCCGCTGCACCGCTAGAATCCCCACCGGCGAATCTTCAAACACATGCACTTCCAGGCGCTCCGGCAACATCTGGCGCGCTGTCTCTGCCGGGGTCGGGCTGGCCATCATCTCCGCCGCCCAATCCAGCGCGCGCACCTCGTCGCCGGTAAGGGCCGCCGCCATGCCCGCCAGGGCCTGCGTGGGGGCAGGCTTCAGCAGCAGGTCCGGCGATTTCCCCAGCTTCTTCCCCTGATACACCAGCCGCCCCCAGGCCACCGAGGGCAGCTCGCTCAATCCCACAGCCTTCAGCGCCAATTCCGCCTCCGGTGAATATTCCTCGCGCGGCTCATTCGTCACCCCCCGCGGCGGCAGGCTGGGCCGGGCGGTCAGCGCCGCGGCAAAATGCGCCCCGCTGCGCATCCCCGCCAAAATACGCGCCGAGGTCTCCGGTGCTGCCAGCGGCTCATCCATCGCCAGCAGGTAGGAGGGCACCTCCAGAAACGGTTCCTGGTCGTAATACTCGCGGAACATCTCTGCCCCCAGCGCCAGATTCTGGAAAAAGCGCGTGGTGGGGCAGCTGCACAGCGCCCGCGTGCACCCCAGCAGGTCATCCAAAATTTCCTGCCCGCTCAGGTTCGGCAGCAATTGGTGACCGTTCCCGCGGCAGGCCGCCAGCAGCGCCTCCGAAGGCGAAGGCTCGCGCTTCATGAAAGGCCCCAGAGCGCGCACGCGCCCTCGCCAATCCACCTGCAGCTCACGCAGGTCCAAATTCTCCATCGCGATCCTGATCTGCACCAGCGTGCCCGCCTGCGCCAGGTGCGGGAAGGCCCCCGCCGCCGCGTCCAGCGCCACAGCCAGTGAAACGGCGATCATGTCCCATTCGGATGTCACCCCCAGGGATTCAAACAGCGGCGGCAGACCGTCGTCTACCTCCAAATGGCTCAGGTTTAAATCGTCCAGAAAATACGTCAGGGTATCGTGAACAGCAGCCCGGTAACCGCGCGGCAGGATCAACACACCGTCCAGATCAAAGAGCAATATACGCTTCAAAACACACCTCGCCGTGATGGAATAAAAACGACTGAGCTTTCTCTCAGCCGTTCAGCCTGCGTGCAGACAGCAGAAAGCCTGCTATAATGTTGCCGTTGTTTTCATCCGAAAGTCATTCAAAGGTGCTCATTATGATTCAAATTATAACCGATAGCTGTGCTGATCTCAGCCCAGCCCTCAAGGAACGCTATCATATCCACACAGTCCCCCTCAGCGTTTTCCTGGGCGAACAAACCTACCTGGACGGCGAAGAAATTGGCCTGACGGAATTGTTCGCTGGCGTCAAGCAGCACAACCAGCTGCCCAAAACCTCCGCTGTGCCCCAGGGCAGGTTCGAAGCAGCCTTTCAGGCGCTGGATGGCGAGTTGTTGGTGCTCACCATCAGCAGCCAGCTTTCCGCCACCTACCAAAGCGCCGTCCTGGCCAGCCAATCCTTTCCCGAGCGCACCATCCGCGTGATTGACACCCTCAACCTGTCCACCGGCATCGGTCTGCTGGCCCTGCGCGCCGCGGAATTGCGCGACGCCGGCAAAAGCCTGGATGAAATCGTCCAGGACATCACCCAAACCGCGCCCAAAATCCGCACTGCTTTTATCATCGACACCCTTGAATATCTCTACATGGGCGGGCGCTGCTCGGCCATGCAGAACGTCATGAGCAGTCTGCTGCAAATTCGCCCCGTCATCGAATGCCGCCCCGACGGCACCCTCGGCATTCAAAGCAAGGTGCGCGGCACACGCAAGAAGGCCCTTGCCAGCCTGGTGGAATCCTTCCGCAAGAATTTGGAGACAATGGATCTGCACCGCGTGTTCATCACCCACACCGGCTGCGATGAGGACGCCCAGGCCGTCGCCGCAGAGATGGCTGCCCTGGCCCCCATCCAGGAGATTTGCATCACCTATACCGGCGCCACCGTGGCCTGCCACTGCGGCCCCAATACCCTGGGGATCATCTACCTGGAAAAATAAGC
Source organism: Levilinea sp. (assembly GCA_036751735.1). GTDB lineage: Bacteria > Chloroflexota > Anaerolineae > Anaerolineales > Anaerolineaceae > Levilinea. The sequence continues at coordinate 8,502 of DAIOUB010000100.1, forward strand.
GCTGCTCGGCTTAAAAATAAAACGCGCGTGAGGGCCAGTTGAACTGCATGCCTCACGCGCGTTATTTTTTTGGATATCGCCTAAATCACGCCGATTTCTTTGCCAATCCGGCCGAAGATCTCCAGCACACGGTCCATCTGCTCATAGGTGTGCGTGGCCATGTAGCTGGTGCGCAGCAACTGCATTCCCGGCGGAACCGCCGGGCTGATCACCGGGTTCACAAACACACCCGCATCAAACAGCATCTTCCAAAAGGCGAAGGTCTTCTGGTCGTCCCCAATGATCACCGGAATGATGGGCGTCACCGACTCGCCCACGTTGAACCCCATCGAGCGGTAGCCTTTGCGCATGTATTCCGCGATCTCGTTGACGTGTTTTGCCCGCTCCGGCTCGCTGCGCATCACATCCAGGGCAGCCAGGGCCGCCGCCGTGTTGGCGGGCGGGATGCTGGCGCTGAAAATGAGCGAACGCGCGTGGTGCTTGATGTAGCTGATCACATCCGCATCCCCGGCCACAAACCCGCCCAGCGAAGCAAAGGATTTGCTGAAGGTGGACATGATCAAATCCACCGATTCGGTCACGCCAAAATGCGCCGCCGTCCCGCGGCCGCCACCCATCACGCCCATGCCGTGCGCATCATCCACCATCAGGCGCGCGCCGTATTTCTGTGCCACCTTCACCAGTTCCGGCAGCGGGGCCAAATCGCCGCCCATGCTGAACAGGCCGTCCACCACAATCAGGCGGCCGGCGTTCTCCGGCAGACATTCCATCACCCGTTCCAGGTGCTCCATGTCGTTGTGGCGGAAGCGCTCAATCTTGCCGTAGCCCAGCCGCGCCCCGTCCACAATGCTGGCATGGTCGTCCTTATCCAAAATCACCACGTCGCTGCGCCCCACCAGCGCGCTCACCGCCCCCAAATTGGCCTGCATCCCGGTCGAAAAAACCAGCGATGCGTCCTTGCCCACCCACTCGGCCAGTTCTTTTTCCAACTGCTCGTGCATCTCCAGCGTCCCGTTCAAAAAGCGGGAGCCTGTGCAGCTTGTGCCGTAACGCGCCGTGGCCTGAATGGCTGCCTCGCGCACTTTGGGGTGAGTCGTCAGCCCCAGGTAATTGTTCGAGCCGCACATAATCAACCGGTGGCCGCGGTATACCACCTCGGTGCCTTCGTTGTCGGTCAAAGGGATGAAAAATGGGTAAAACCCTTGTTCAATGGCTTCTTTGACGTCCGTGTACTCAAAACACTTCTTGAAGATATCCATGCACGTTTCTCCTATGAATCGAGGGGACAATGAGGCTGCCCAGGCGGAGAATAATCTACCGTCCAATAATTCACCTGGCTCACCTGCCGATGGTCTCCAACGTCGCCAGCCTTCACCCGCGAAGATGCCAGCCGTCCGGAGAAAATCTTTGAGAATGGCTATTTAAAAATGCAGGGGCATGGAACTGCGCGAGATATTATCCAAAAATTCCATGCGTGTGGCCATATTGTTGCGGAATGCGCCCAACATGGCTGAGGTGGTCATGCGCGAGTCGTGCTTTTTCACGCCGCGCATCATCGAACACAGGTGCAGAGCTTCCACCACCACCGCCACGCCGCGCGGCTTCAGCAGCTCGTTCAAAAAATCCGCGATCTGGCGGGTCATGCGCTCCTGCACCTGCAATCGCCGCGCAAAAAGGTCCACCACGCGCGGGATCTTGGAAAGCCCCAAAACGCGCCCATTGGGCATATAAGCCACATGCGCTCGCCCGATAAAGGGCAGCATGTGATGTTCGCACAAGCTGTAAAATTCGATATCCCGTACGATGACCATCTCATCATACGAGTCTTCAAACAGCGCCCCGTTGATCAAAGCCTCCGGGTCCATGCGGTACCCCGCCAGCAATTCTTCGTAAGCCCGCGCCACCCGTTCAGGCGTGCGCTGCAAACCTTCGCGTTGAGGGTCTTCCCCCACCGCCGAAAGAATCTGCCGGACAGCATCTTGAATTGCGTCATGGTCCATCGTGGGACTTTCCAGTAAGGCCGCGGCCTGAATCAGCGAACCGTTTTTTCCTGCCATATCGTGCTGTTGTATCCCGCGCCCGTTCATCGTAGCCAACTGCGCGGCTCCCTTCATGTTCCTCGCGTATGATAAAGCCGCCCAGCCAAAAGCCGGGCGCGCTTTGCAGACAGGCTGATTATACCCTGAAACCGCAGAAAATGAACGTGCTGCTGGTTAGG
>DAIOUB010000101.1:0-10663 GCA_036751735.1 Levilinea sp.
GGGCTGTTGGAGTGGGCGGTGGTCATGGAACCATCGTGACCGGTGTTCATGGCCTGGAGCATGTCGATGGCGGCGGCGTCGCGGATTTCACCCACGACGATGCGGTCGGGGCGCATACGAAGGGCGTTCACCACCAGATCGCGGATGGTGACTTCGCCGCGGCCTTCAATGTTGGCCGGGCGCGATTCCAGGGTGACGACGTGCTCCTGGCGCAGCTGAAGTTCGGCTGCGTTTTCAACGGTGAGGATGCGCTCATCGGCGGGGATGAAGCCGGAAAGGATGTTGAGCAGGGTGGTCTTTCCGGAACCGGTACCGCCGGAGATGACCACGTTCAGGCGGGCTTCCACGCAGGCTTTGAGGAATTCCACCGCTTCGGGGCTAATGGAACCAAACCCGACCAGCTGTTCCACCGTGATGGGGTTGCGGGAAAATTTACGAATGGTGATGACCGGCCCCACCAGCGAAATGGGGGGGATGACGGCATTCACACGAGAACCGTCGGGCAGACGAGCATCCACATAGGGGCTGGATTCGTCAATACGGCGGCCGAGGGGGGCGACGATGCGGTCAATGATGCGCATGACATGCTCATTGCTCTCGAAAGAGATGGGCACGCGGGTGATCTTGCCGCGGCGCTCCACATAGATATTGCGGGCGCCGTTGACCATGATTTCTGTGATGGTGTCATCCTGCAGAAGCGGTTCCAGCGGCCCAAACCCCAAAATTTCCGCGGCAATTTGCTCGAACAGGCGGGCACGCTCGGGGCGGGAGAGGACGATATTTTCCTCATTCAGGATCTGTTCGAACATCTCCTGAATGGTGCGGCGAACCTCGGCCACGCGGGTGACATCGGCATTGGGATCCAGGCTGGCCAGCAGCTTGTTCTGGACGCGGTTTTTCAGGTCCTGATAGGTGTTTTGCGCAGGTGAAGTGGGCGGCGCAACAATACGCCGGGCCTGAACCCCCTGGTTTTGAGAGCCGGTGGGCTGGGTGTTCTGGTTGTCACCACCTTGCAGCCGTTTTAAGATTGACATACGATTAATTTACCTCCGGACCACCAGGGCTATTTCTTTCCAGCGGCATCTGGTTGGCCTTCAGGGTTAGTGAGCCGTTCGCGGACGAGATCGGCCAGTTGGAAGATGGCCTTGCTCGTCGGTTGGGCTTTGTTATCAATCACAAAGGGGACGCCGCGGTTGATGGAACCGCTGACAATGCGGTCGTCCAGGGGGATAGCAATGGGAATGGGCTGGCGCAGGCTTTCCCCCACCCGTTCGGGGGCGATGCTGATGCGCTTATCGTAGCGGTTCATGACGAAGATGATTTTCTCGCGCTTGATCCCCGAAGCATCCGTGAGCGTTAAGAACGAGTTGGCGTTTTTGATGGCGGGGATATCCTGGGTGGTGATGAGCACGATCATATCGGCTGCTTCGATGGACACCTGCACCACATCGGTGAGGTAGGAAGAGGTGTCCAGGAGGATATAGGCGTACATCTGGCGCAGGTACTGAAGCATTTTGCCAAACTGATCGGCGTTGACCTTTTCCGCCATTTCGGGGCGGGGGGGTGCGGCCAGAATTTCAATGCCGGAAGCGGAGTGGTGGATGGCGACATCCTTGACCACTTCAGGATCCAATTCTTCGGCGCGGGGAACCAGCTCTAAGAGAGAATTTTTGACCTGTTCGTTGAGGAACACGGCCACATCGCCAAACTGGAGCGAAGCGTCAATGAGGATGGCGTGGTTTTCTTCGCTGTGCAGGGCGATGGCCAGGTTTGTGACGATGGTCGTGGTTCCGGAGCCGCCTTTGGGGCTGTAGACCATGATGATTTTGCCCAAAGGTTTGCCCGCCTGACCGGTGGAGGCTGAGCCGCCGGAGGTGCTGGCGGTGGGGAAGCTGGAAGCGAGCTTGGAGCGCTCTTCAATGGCCATTTCGCCGGCGCGGTGAATGGCCGCGGTCAGGTCGTCAATGGACGGCGGCTTGGTGAGGAAATCACGCGCACCTGCCAACATGGCGCGGCGCATGTAGCCTGGGTCGCTTTGCACCGACAGGATCACAATTTGGGTGTAGGGGACTTTGCGGCGGATGGCCTCGGTGGCGGTGATGCCGTCCATATCCGGCATATTGATATCCATGATGACCACGTCGGGCTTGAGGCTTTGGGATAAATTAATCGCCTCTTGCCCGCCGCGGGCCATGCCCACAACTTCCACAGCGTTATCAAACTGGAGCAAACGTCGGACGTTTTCTCGTGTTTCGCTGATGTCATCAACGATGAGCACGCGAATTTTTTCAGTGATTGGCATACAGCTCTCCAGCGCTACCTTTACGATCCAACCGGACGCTACCGCCGGTTTTTCTCTCCATTGGGCACTTCAGCAAGCCAGCCTCAGCCTTGCAGCAGCCGGCTTTACGGCCAGAGCATCTCATCCGTGCGCGGTTCCAGACCCACGGGCAGCTTGACCGGATTGGGGATGCGGTATTGATCCAGAATGAACTGGAGGGTGGCGGCCTGGGTATCAATGCGCTGGTCGTCACCGTAGCTGCGCATGGCCAGGCTGAGCTTGCCGCCGGCCAGGATGAGGTAGTTGAGGGTGACCGCGTCTTGCGGGGAGACGATGAGGGTGATGATGTCGGGGCGAGGGGCTGGCGCTTCGGGGGCAGCCTGCTGACCTTCGGGGGCAGGGGTGGGGGTGGGCTTGGGGCCTTCCTCAATCTTGCCGTCCTCCGGGAATTCGCCCACCCACAAAACGGTGGCATCCTGCACCAGGGTTTGGCTGACGATCCGCCCGCGCTGTTCTTCGGAGGGCAGGACGTAAACGGCCTGGTTGAGGGTGGTATCCAATTCGGCGCGCCCCTGCACAGAGCCAGGCCCGCCGGAGACCACCGAGATGGTGGCCGTGGTGCCGCCCGATTCTGGGCCGCCGGGGCCGGGGGCGATGATGGAAGCGGCCAGGTTGGGCAGGCGGCTTTGGAACTGGGTGTCCACATCCACCAGCATGAGCGAGGCGATGATATTGACATGGTCGCCGGACTGCAGAGCATAGGAGACCGAAGTCAGGCGGTTGATGGGGATGGAGACGGCCACTTGCCCGCGGGGGATGCGCACAGCGGCATAGGAGCCGGTGGGCTTATCGGTGAGCAGGCTGGGAGTCAGGGGAGTGCCCTGATCCAGGTCGTAGCGGGTGCGCTGACCGATGACCAGGTTGATATCGGTGAAGAACAAGCCTTCGACCATTTGAGCCTGGGGATAGCTGACGCGGGCCAGAACACCTTCGGTTAAGACGGTGCCCCGCGGAACGGGCTGAGCCAGGATGACAATTTCCACCAGGTTCTGCTGCGGAGTGGGCGTGGCCAGGTCTTGAGCTGTGCTGCCGCCGCCTCCCCCCAACAGTTGACCCCGCAATAAGAACGCGGCAACGCCTAAGACCGAGATCAAAACGATCGCGATTAGGATAAAAAGTAAACCACTTTTACGCCGTCCACCAGCGGCCATGAAAGCCTCCTATTCTTGATTGTACATAGGACATCTCTAGCTAATTATACGGCAAAACCAGAATCGCACAAATGTTCCTGACTATATATTTTTGTAAGGATTGCAAGCAATATGCCATTTTCTCAATAAATTCGGAAAAAGAAAAGCAAAAGAAAAGACCCAACCAAGCGGCTGGGTCTTAATCTTTACTTCAAATGGTTTGGATACGGCAGCTGTACTAGACAGCGTTCACGATGTTGGAGAAGATCTTACCGATCGCGGGGCCGAGGAGGGCGAGAATAACAATGACGACAACAGCCACCAAAACGAGAATCAACGCGTACTCAACCAGACCCTGACCTTTTTCCTTCGGAGCGAACAACATGTTTTTCACCTCCTTCCTGTTCATAAAGTCGTTCTTTTTTGAACTTGTCCATATTATAAGTGGTTTGAAAAATATTACAAGATCTCTGACATTACAAACACCTTACAGGAAATATTCCGTTTTTTCACTTTTCGGCTTCTGGTGGGGGTGTGGGAGGGTTGGGTGTGCAACTTTTGACGGCTGAAAGCGTATATACTCACAGAGAACGGTGCTTGATCAGCCGAAAAACTACAAGGAGTGCGCTATTGTGCCGGTTTGGAATTAAGCTATAATCAACTTAGCGATAGGAGGAGACCCCACAGACGGGTTTCTATACGGAAACAATTCTGAAAATGGAGGACGGAACAAAATGAGCGATTTGTTCGAACGGGTGACTGGCGATCAGGATATCTTCAAGAAACTGCTGAGCAAGATCCCTGGCTTCAGCGGCTATATTGAACGCTCCAACCGGCGGCAGGCAGATCAGATTCTGCGCCAGGCTGTTGCGCAGCGTTACGAAGATCAATGGCAGCGCATTTCGGGGCTGCAGCGCGATCTGATCAGCACGGGCGGGATCGCCTATGTGGACGATATGGAAGCCGCGGCGATCAAACTGCGCCAGTTCATTGACCGGGTGCGCACCGCCTCCTACGGCTATTCCGGCTTCTTTGATGCGGTCAAGATCAACGAAGAAGAATTGGCCCAGGTCTATCAATACGATTTGGCCCTGTTGGACGCGGCGGATGAGATGAAAAACGCAGTGGACAACGTGGAAACCTCGATGGGCACCGACGGCTTGCCGGCGGCCATCCGCCACCTGACCGCTATCGCCCAGCAAAGCGTGGACGCTTATAATCGCCGGTCGGAAGTGATGATCGGCGGGATCACGGGAAGCGCCCAGTAAGTTGGGCTGCCTGCTGACGACCGTATTTACAGAATTGGAGCGAAAACATGGCTAGAATTTTTGATGTCGTTGAGTATCCCAGTGAGATGGCTGATGAGCTGGTGCACCGTTTCCCTGAAACCGGGGTGGCGGACCTGCGCATTGGCTCACAGGTGATCGTACGCGAATCGCAGCGGGTGGTGTTCTTCCGCGACGGCCAGGCTCTGGACAGCTTTGGCCCTGGCCGCCACACGATTGTTACGGCCAACATCCCCAAGCTGATTGACCTGGTGGGAAAACTGTTCAATGACCGCACGCCTTTCACTGCGGAAGTGTATTACGTATCGGTGAAAGAATTTGCGGACCGCAAATGGGGCACCCCGCAGCCGATCATCGTGCGTAACCCCGGCATGGGCCTGGGTGTGGCGCTGCTGCAGGCGTTTGGCTCCTACAGCTTCCAGGTGAAGGATCCTCAGCAGTTCATCACCCAGATCGTGGGCGCGCAGGGCATTTACCGCACCGCGGATATTGAAAATCGCCTGCGCACCATGCTGCTTTCCAAACTGCAGGATCTGCTGGGCGAGACCGCGGCCAAGAGCAGCGTGGTTGAACTGATCGGCCTGACGGATGAACTGAGCGCGGGTGTGCGCGCCAAGGCGCAGGATGACTTCGCGGCCATCGGCTTACTGCTGAAGAGCTTCTATATTGGCAACTTGAAGCCTTCGGAAAAGTCTGCCGAGGAACTGCGGGCGATGGGTATGCTGGACATGGCTACCTATACCCAACTGCAGGCGGCGGATGCACTGCGCGACGCGGCCCAGAACCCGGCTGGCGGAGCTGGCCTGACGGCTGGTATCGGGGCTGGGATGGGGATTGGCAATGTGCTCAGCCAGTCGCTTTCGGGCATGACCCCGGCGGCGGGTGCGGCGGCCACAGGGGCCGCGGCGGGCGCGGGTGCGGCCGCAGGTGCGGCAGCCGGTGGGGCGAATATCCCCTCGGTGATGACCCCGGCGGAAGCCGCCCAGATTTTGCGGGTGTCGGAAGAAGACGTGGTCGCGGCCATCAACGCCGGTGATTTGAAGGCGCGCAAGATTGGCAGCGCCTTCCGCATCAGCAAAGAAGCGTTGGAAGAGTTCTTGAAGGGCTAATTGGCCCAGAAACGCAGAATGGCAACCCGGTCCACTTTGGGCCGGGTTGTTTTTTCTGAGGCCTGGCCGCACAGCCCCTGGCAGCAGCGCGAACTCGGCGGGGGCCTTCCATGATATAATTTTTTCGTAGGTGCTTGGACATCCTTCTTTAGGCAGCCTGGGGAGACCGGATGAAGCTTCACGAGTACCAATCCAAAACCATTTTTTCACGCTATAGAATACCCATACCGCGCGGCCGGGTCGCCGCTACGGCCAGCGAAGCTAAGCAGATTGCTGAAGAGCTGGGCGGCCGTGTGGTGATTAAGGCGCAGGTGTTGGTGGGCGGACGGGGGAAAGCCGGCGGAATTCGGCTGGCCAAGAACTCCAAGGAGGCCGAGGAACTGGCGACGGTGATCCTGGGCATGGAAATCAAAGGGCTGCCGGTGCGCAAGCTGCTGGTGGATGAGACCGTCCGCATTCAGAAAGAAATTTACCTGGGCATCACCAATGACCGCGCGGCCAACCGGCCGGTGATGATGGCTTCATCGGAAGGGGGTGTGGATATTGAGGAAGTGGCGCGGGTCAGCCCGGATAAGATCATCAAGACGCATATTGATCCCTTGCTGGGCCTGCGTGATTACCAGGCGCGCGATTTGGCAGTTTCCATTGATCTGCCGCGCGAATATTGGCGCGGCTTTCAGGAAATTTGCCACGGCCTGTGGAACGCATACAGCCAGTCGGATGCATCCCTGGCGGAGATTAACCCATTAGTGATCACCGCAGAAAACCGGCTGTTGGCGCTGGACGGCAAAATGGTGGTGGATGATAACGCTTTGTTTCGCCACCCTGACCTGGCGGATATGCGCGATTTGGATGTAGAAGCTGCGCCGGAGGTGGAGGCGCGCAAATACGGCCTGTCGTACATCCAGTTGGACGGCGAAATCGGCTGCATGGTCAACGGGGCTGGGCTGGCGATGGCAACGATGGACATCATTCAACTGTACGGTGGGGCACCAGCCAACTTTTTAGATATCGGTGGGGGGGCCAGCGCCGAAAAGGTGGGAGCGGCTTTTCGCATCATCCTCAGCGATCCCAAAGTGAAAGTGGTGCTGATCAACATCTTTGGCGGCATCACCCGCTGTGATGAGGTGGCGCGCGGGATTTTGGGGGCGATTTCGGAAGTGAAACCGAAGATCCCCATGGTGGTGCGCCTGGTGGGAACCAACGCGGCGGAAGGTCTGCGGCTGCTGGGGGATGCAAAGATGGTCACGGCGGAAACCCTGGTGGAGGCGGCCCAGAGCGCGGTGCGCATGGCCAAGGGAGAGGGACGATGAGCATTCTCGTGGATAAAACCACACGCTTATTGGTGCAAGGCGTCACCGGCCATGAGGGCTTGTTCCACACCCAGCAGATGATGGAATACGGCACGCAGGTGGTGGCGGGCGTCACGCCGGGTCGCGGTGGGGAATGGGTGCTGGACGGCAAAGTTCCCGTGTTTGATTCCGTGCGGCTGGCGGCGGATTACACCGGCGCCAACACCAGCGTGATTTTTGTGCCGGCACGGGCGGCGGCGGACGCCATGTTTGAGGCGGCGGATGCGGGGATTGAACTGGTGGTGTGCATCACTGAAGGTATCCCTGTGCGCGACATGATGGAAGTGCGGCGCTATTTTGACCAGAAGAATGTGCGCCTGATTGGACCGAACTGCCCCGGGCTGCTGACGCCTGGGGGAGCCAAGGTGGGCATCATCCCAGGCAACATCGCTGTGCCGGGGAATATCGGCATTGTTTCGCGCTCGGGGACGCTGACCTATGAAGTGCTGTACGCGCTGAAGATGGCGGGCATGGGGGCCAGCACCTGTGTGGGCATCGGCGGCGACCCGGTAAACGGCACCAATTTTGTGGATGTGCTGCAGCTGTTTGAAAACGATCCCCACACAGAAAAAGTGGTGCTGATCGGCGAAATTGGCGGCAGTGAAGAGGAAAAAGCCGCGGATTTCATCAGCCACCACATGACCAAGATGGCGGCAGCCTTCATCGCCGGACAGGCAGCCCCGCCCGGCAAACGCATGGGCCATGCCGGGGCGATCATTGAAGCGGGTTCGGGGACGGCAGCTGAGAAGATTCAGGCGTTGGAGGCGGTTGGTGTGCGTGTAGCCAGACATCCAGAGGAGATTCCGGCGTTATTGATGTAAGGCCGGCGGCGCAAACAGCCGTAAACCACAACCAGCCGGAGCGGATCTTGTCCACTTCAGGCTGGGCGGTTTACGGCTGAATTGTAAATAAGACGCGGGTTAGTTTTTGTGGGTACTGATATAGTTGACGGCGTCGCCGACGGACTTGATGGCGCGGGCGTCATCGTCTGAAATGTTCAGACCAAATTTTTCACAAAAGCCGTCAATCAGGAAAAACTGATCCATCGAATCCGCTTTCAGATCTTCAATAAAACGGGTTTCCATGTTGAGATTGCTGGCGTCGATTTTCAGGACTTCCGCGATGACAGTTTTCACATCTTCAAAAGTATCACTCATTTGCAGTTCTCCATTTACCAGGGATGGGTTGATCCATGTATGTATGAATTGTATCTTCAGCGGAAGATCTGTCAAGTCCTCCGCGCGTTGTTCTGGTTAATGATAACCCCGTGATGGGCGCCGGGGTGCGCCGCCGCCGCAAGCTTAGACAGGCAGCCCCGCCGGCACAGCACATTTTTGATACAATACTTCAAAAAACAGGGCAGGGAGCTATGCCAGATAACAGTCAAGTTGCGGGCCGAAAAGCGGATCACATCCGCATCAACCTGGAAGCAGACGTGCAGTCGGGAGTCACCACCGGATTGGAGCGCTATCGTTTTTTAAACGAAGCCCTGCCAGACCTGAATCTGACCGAGATTGACCTGAGCCAGGAATTGTTTGGGCGAACCGTGCGCGCGCCCATTTTGATCTCCTCGATGACGGGGGGGACGCGAGAGGCGGGAGAGATTAACCGGCGGTTGGCAGAGGCAGCCCAATTTCACGGCATCGCTATGGGCTTAGGTTCGCAGCGGGCGGCGATTGAGCACCCAGAGCTGGCAGACAGCTTTCAGGTGCGGAAATTTGCGCCGGATGTTTTGCTGCTGGCCAACCTGGGCGCGGTGCAGTTAAATTATCGCTACGGCGCGGCGGAATGTCAGCGAGCGGTGGAACTGGCCGAGGCGGACGCGCTGATTTTGCACCTGAACGCCTTGCAGGAGGCTTTGCAGCCGGAAGGCGAGACGCACTTCAAGGGGCTGCTGCACAAAATTGAGGCGGTGTGCAAGGCGCTGAGCGTGCCGGTGATTGTGAAAGAAGTGGGCTGGGGGTTCTCGACGGCCACGGCGCGGCGGCTGGCACAGGCGGGCGTGGCAGCGATTGACGTAGCGGGGGCGGGCGGCACCTCGTGGTCGCAGGTGGAGATGTACCGCATCGCGGATGCACGGCAGGCACGGGTGGCGGCGGCTTTTCGCCATTGGGGCGTACCAACCGCGGATTCCATTCTAGAAGTGAGAAGCGGCGCGCCGGACTTGCTGGTGTTTGCGTCGGGCGGCCTGCGGGATGGACTGGACATCGCCAAGACCATCGCCTTGGGCGCCAGGTTGGGTGGCATGGCCGGGCCGTTCTTAAAGGCGGCGGCAGTTTCCACCGAGGAAACCATCGGCGCGGTGGACGAGATCCGGCAGGAGCTTCAAATTTGTATGTTCGCGGCGGGGGCCGGCAGCCTGGAGCAGTTGGCCCGAACGCGTTTGATTCGGACGGAATAAGCCAGGCGGCTCTGGCATGGGAGGCAGACAACATGGCACTGCGTGAGATGATGACGGCGATGCGGCCCGATGTGGAAGCGCAATTGCAAAAGGTGGTCTACACCATTCAGCCCTACCCGGAATTGCTGAGCATGCTCACCTACCATATGGGCTGGCAGGGGGAAGGGGCCGGCCCCGAAGCCCAGGGCAAGCGCATCCGTCCGATTTTGGTGCTGCTGAGCGCGGCGGCGGTGGGCGGTGATTGGCGGCCGGCGCTGCCCGCGGCGGCCAGCGTGGAGCTTCTGCACAATTTCTCGCTGATTCATGACGACATTCAGGATCAGAGCGAGGTGCGGCGCGGACGCCCCACCGTTTGGAAGAAATGGGGCGTGGCCCAGGCGATCAACGCTGGAGATCTGATGTTCACGCTGGCCCAGCAGGCGATTTTGGAACTGGGAACGAGCGCGAACCCGGCCGTGGGGCTGGAGGGGGCACGGATTCTCAACCATACCTGTGTGGCGCTGACCGAGGGGCAGTATCTGGATATGGCCAACGAGCAGGCGCGCAGCCTGCCGATGAGCGATTATTGGCCGATGGTGGGCGGGAAAACCGCGGCGCTGCTTTCGGCCTGCGCCGAATTGGGTGGGCTGGCAGCGGGGGGCAGTGAGAATCAGCGCATGGCCTTGCGCACCTTTGGCTGGTCTTTGGGGCTGGCCTTTCAGGTGCTGGATGATTGGCTGGGGATTTGGGGCAACGCCGCCAAGATCGGCAAATCTACCAGCAGCGACCTGGTGACGGGGAAGAAGACCCTGCCGGTGGTGTACGCCCTGGCGCAGGGGGGAGCCTTTGCCCGCCGCTGGCTGAGCGGGCCGGTAAGCGCGGAGGAGGTGGGCGAGGTGGCGGCCATGCTGGCGGCAGAAGGCGCCGAGGCCTATACCCTGGCCGAGGCCGAGCGCCTGACGCGCCAGTCGCGCGAGGCGCTGGACAGCCTGCAAGGCGAGGCGGAAGCCTGTGCGGCGCTGCGGGAACTGGCCGACGGCTTGCTGCAGCGCCAGTCCTAACCAG